>NZ_LJPA01000034.1:0-81485 GCF_001414035.1 Frankia sp. ACN1ag
GGATCAACCTGCGCACGACCGAGGACATTGCGGCGCTCGCGGCGTGGCTGAATCCGGTCATTCGTGGCTGGATGAACTACTACGGGGAGTTCTACCGCTCCGAGCTGTACCGTTTACTGCAACGCATCAATACCTATCTGGTGCGATGGGCAAGGCGGAAGTTCAAACGGCTGCGGTCGTTCAAGAAGGCCAAACGCTGGTGGAAGGGGCTGATACGTAGACAGCCCCGCCTGCTCGCCCACTGGGCATGGGTCACCAGTTTCTGACGGACTGGATGGGAAGAGCGGAGTGACAGGAGACCGTCACGCTCCGTTCTGTGGGGGCCTGGGGGTGAGATCCCCCCGGGCTACCCGGCGAACCTGGAGACCAAGGAGGGAAGCTCGCCCAGATCCCGGGGCAAGCGGGGGGTGACCTCCGCGCCGCCCGGCTGTCCGACTACCTCGCCGCGTTCCACCCTGGCCGTCTCGGCAAATACCTGGACTGTACGGTCCATTGCGGCCAACGCCTGGGCGCCGGCGGCTTCGATACGGGGCAGCAGTTCGATAGCGCGGCGTGGATCCTCCCTGGCAAGGACCTGCGCGGCCTGAGCCAACACGACGACGCCGGTGACATCGTGAGCGGCGAAATCGTGCAGATCACGGGCCAGGTCGACGCGTTGCGTCCGGCGTTCGGCGACCACCGCAGCGCGGCTCCTGGAGTCCAGCGAGCGCAGGTAGCATCCACCGCCGACCGAAGCGGCCGACAGAAGGGCCCAGGCCAGGCAGAGTCTGCTCGCCTGCCCGAAGGTCGCATGCGGGTCGACGCGCAGGATCAGCCGCAGCGGCAGCAAGGTGACGGTGATGATCAACAGCGTCCCCAGGGTCAGGGATGTCCGGGGACTCGGGCGGCGCACCGCCGGGACGATGAGGACCAACAGCGCGACTGTTTCCAGCAGCCACCAGTTCGCCGTGGCATTCACGGCTGGTCCGGGATAGAGGAACGTCACGGCCAGGGAGACGCCGCAGGCGACAAGCGAGGCCGGTGGCACCAGTCGAATCCGGTCCGCCAGCCACAGAGTGGGCAGAAGCGCGGCTGCGACCGCGACTACCGCGGAGAAGCCGATGAGGGGTCCGACCTCGGGCAGCGTCACAAGCGCCGCGACAGTGACAGCGGCAACCGACGTGCCGTATGCGATTCCACGCAGGGCCCTGCGTACCTGACTGGTCACGCAGCCGTATCCTAGCGCGCGCACTGTGACAAGACACCGGATGTCTCGGTTGTCGGCATGAGCCGCCCAGCGTCGAAGGCTTCGGTGCGGTGATTCTATGATCACGGGGAGAGACTCGGATGAAGCTCGCCGTCGGTAGATAGGTGAGCGGGTGCCGTGCCGCCCGGACCTCGGCGACGAGCGCAGTCCCACAGCTCTGGTCAGACCATCCCCTGGTCCTCTGCCGTCGCCCGCTGCGGCACATCGACGCGTCCACCGCCCCGGCGACCCTCCGACTGCACGGCGTCTGCGAGGAGTTCACGGTCGACCTGTCGGCGTCGACGAGCTGAGGCGGACGACGTCGGCGTAGCGCTCGAGAGCGTCGATGCAGGCTGCCACGCTGTGCCCGGGGGGCTGCACGACGAACCAGGTCGCGCCCGCGTCCCGGGCCTGGCCCAGGAAGTCCAGATGCTCGTCGGGGGAGCCGTTCGGGTCCTGGAGCCACGTGCTCTGCAGGGACTGGAGCTGGACGTCGACGGTGACGTCCCGTCCGCGCTCCCGANAGGCAAGCTCGTTGACTTCCGTCACCGCCGACCTGAGCTGGGCGAACGACGTCAGGGCGGGCGTGCGCGTCGTGCTGGCGATCGAGTCGGGGATCATCAGGGGGCTCCAGCCCTGCACCCGGGCCGCCCGGCGCCGGGCCACGGCGCTGTTGCCGCCGACCCAGATCGGCGGTCCGTCCGGCGTGACGGGCATCGGCAGAGCGGCGATCGAGGCGGCGGTGAAGTGCCTGCCCTCGTAGTCGAAGGGGGATCTGCTCCACACGCCCCGCAGGACTTCGAGCGCCTCGTCGAACAGCAGGTTGCGCTCGTCGAAGTCCACGCCCAGGGCCCGGAACTCCGAGCGCAGATAGCCGGTTCCGACGACGACGGTCAACCTGCCCTCGGACAGGATGTCCACGGTCGCCGCCGCCCGGGCCGTGAGCAGGGGATTGCGGTACGGCAGCACCAGCAGGTACGTCATGAGGCGAAGCCGGGTCGTTGCCGCGGCGCAGAACGCCAGCGCCGGGACGACGTCGAGCGCCTCGTGCCCGCCCGACCTGAGCCACTTCAGCGACGGCGCCGGGTGTTCGGTGAAGGCGACCGCCGCGTAGCCCAGCCTCTCGGCCGCCTGGACCACTCGGGTGACCCCCGCCGCGGTCACCAGCTCGGGGCTGTAGTGCGGGTCCGACACGGGGAACTCGACGGTGACGTGCACGACGGCGCTCCTGACTGCGGTGGCGGGTGGCGGGTGGCGGGTGGCGGACGGCGGACGGCCGCGGCGGGAAGCGAACGGCCGCGGCGGACGGCGGACGGCCGCGGCGGACGGCGGACGGGTGGGCTGCTGGATCAGGGCTGCTGGTCAGGCACCGCCGCTGGCCGTCACGCACTGGCCGGTGATCCATCGGGCATCGTCGCCGGCGAGGAAGGCCACCACGTCCGCGATGTCCTCCGGCTGCCCGAGCCGGCCGAGCGGGACCAGGCTGCCGTAGTGCTCGGCGAGCTGCGGGGTCATCCCGTTGCGGATCAGGTCGGTGTCCACGATGCCGGGGACCACCGCGTTCACCGTCACCTTGCGGGGGGCCAGCTCGGTGGCCCAGACGCGGGTGAAGGCCTCGATCGCCGCCTTGCTGCCCGCGTACGCGGACAGTCCGGGCTGGCGGGTCGACGAGCTGCCGCTGCTGATGCTGATGACGCGCCCACCGTCGGGCATGAGCTCGACCGCCCGCTGCGTCACGAAGAACAGGCCACGGGCGTTGAGGCCGAACGTGGAGTCGTAGATCGCCGGCGTCGTCGCGGCCAGCGTCGGCATGCCGCCGGCCCCGCGCCCGGCGTTGTTGACGAGCACGTCGACGCGATCGGTGCGGGCCCGGATCCGCGTGAACAGATCGTCGACCTGGGCCAGATCGGCGACGTCGGCCTGCTCCGTCCAGGCGTCGCCGCCGTCCGCCTCGATCTCCTTGACCAGGCTGGCGGCCTGCTCGGCACTGGTCGCGTAGTTCACGATGACGGCCGCGCCGTCGCGGGCGAGCCGACGGGCGATGGCCCGGCCGATACCGCGGCCGGCGCCGGTGACGAGCGCGGTCTTATCGGAGAGGGTCATGTCGACCTTTCGGGTGCTCGCGGGGGACACGGCCCGACCCGGCACGTCCGGGTCCGGCGCGTTCTGTCGGCGGTGGGTGGGCGGCGGTGGGTGGGCGGCGGTCGGCGGTGCCGTTCCCGCCGGACGGTCAGGGGAGGATCACGGTGCGGACGGACTCGGTGTCGGCGAAGGCGGCGGTGATGTCGGCGGCCGACAGGCCGATGCGTGTGGAGACGAGCCGTTCGAGGTTCAGGCGGCCGGCCTCCGCCAGGCGCACCAGCAGCGGGAAGTCCACGTCGATGTCGGCGGACCCGTACACCGCGCTGGTGAAGTTCCGGCCGCTGCTGACGTGCTCCCAGGCGCCCAGGTCGAGGACCGCGGTCGCCTCCGCCGCTCCGACGGCGACGACGGTTCCCGCCGCACGGGTCATCCGGTAGGCGGCCAGCGTCGTGTCGACGCGCCCGGCCGCCTCGAACGCCGCGTCGACGCCCCGGCCGGCGGTGAGGTCCCGGACGGTTGCGACGAGGTCGTCGGTGACCGCCGGGTCCAGCACGTCCGTCGCGCCGAGGTCCGCCGCCAGCCGACGCTTGGCCGGGACGGGTTCGATCGCGACGATGCGGCTCGCCCCGGCGACGGCGGCGGCCTGGATCACGGCGAGGCCGACGGCGCCGGCGCCCACGACGGCGATCTCGTCACCCGGGGAGACCCGCGCGGTGTTGAAGACCGCTCCCGCCCCGGTGACGACGCCGCACCCGATCAGCGCGAGCTGCTCGTCGGGAAGGTCGGTGCCGACCGGGACGACGGACAGCTCGTGCACGGTGGCCGTCTCGGCGAAGGAACCGAGCCCGCAGAACGCGCTGACGGCACGCCCGTCGTCGGTCCGGTAGCGAGGCGTCGCCCAGATCGCCGGCGTCTGGGAGCACAGGTACTTCAGGTGCCGGCGGCACCACCAGCACCGCCCGCAGGCGGGAATCGACGCCCCGACCACGCGGTCGCCGACGCGGACGCGGCTGACGTCCGTGCCGACCTCGACCACCCGTCCGGCCAACTCGTGCCCGAGCGCCAACGGCAGCCCGAAGGGCAGGTGGCCGGCGAGCACGCTGTGGTCGCTGGCGCAGATCCCGCTTGCGCCGACCGCGACGACGACGTCGTGCGGCCCAGGGGGGAAGGTCTCCAACTCCGCTGTCGCGAAGCTGTCCACGGCACTGGCGATGCCGACGCTCATCTGCTGATCTGCTCCGATGCGAGGCGGGACCGATGCGAGGCGGGACCGGTGCGTGCGGGCGGTGCGACGAGGTGGAGTCGAACTCGGAATGTGCGGCAGGTCATACGATCCTGTCGTCGCAGAGGCTAACGTTCGTTCGCTTCAGTGGTCAACTGGCGAGTTTCAAGCCCGAGTTGGCAGGGTCAGCGCGATGGTTCGCAAGGTGGCTGGCTAACGAACGTTGACTTTCCCGGCGTGGGAGCTCTACCTTCCTGCATCACCGCTGTGACGTCCGGCACAGGCCGGCCGCTCGGCGGAGGACCCCGGCTCCCAGGCAAAGGACCGACGATGTCGATCATCCCGTTACGGCGCGCGGGCATCGCCCCGCGCGCGCTGGCCGGCACGGTGCTCTCTGCGCTCGTCCTGACGACGGCCGCCTGTGGATCAAGCGGTTCCGCGGCGGGTGGAGCGGCCGCGTCGGCGGACCCGAGCCTCTTTCCCGGCACGAGGCCGTCGGCGTCGGCGCCGGTGCGCGTCGCGATCATCACGAACGAGGGCGGGGCGGCGATCAGCCAGCCCGAGACGACCGCGGCGGCCAAGGCGGCGGTCAGCTACGCGAACGACAACCTCGGCGGCATCGGCGGCCATCGGATCGACATCGTGCTGACCTGCCCGACGAGGGAGGACGTCGCGACCGCCCGGACCTGCGCCAACAAGGTGGTCGAGGCGAAGGCGGACGCGCTGGTCGTGACCTCGACGGGCCTGGGCGCGACGATCGCGCCGATCGTGACCGGGGCCGGCATCCCGTACATCACCGCCAACGGCGCGACGGCCCCCGAGCTGACCTCCCCCGCCTCGTTCGTCTGGACGGGCGGCTTCCCCTCGATCCTGCGGGCGTGGGCAAAGTACGCCAAGGACAAGGGCTACCGATCGTTCACCGCGTTCGTCATCGACTCCCCGTCCGCCATCGGCGCCGCCCAGCAGTTGGGGGCGCCGGCGTTCAAGGCCGCCGGGGTGGACTTCACCGTCGCCACCGTCCCGGCCGGCACCCCGGACGCCACCCCGATCGTCAGTGCGGCGCTGCGGCGCAAGCCCGACGCGGTCGCCGTCATCGGCGAGTCGACGGTGTGCATCAGCGTCATCAAGGCCCTGGAGACCGTCGGCAACAGCGCCGACACGCTGATCACCCAGCCCTGCGTGGAGCGCAGCGTCCTGGACGCGGTCGGGTCCGCCATCGACGGCACCCAGGTCGCCACCCCGTACGACGTGATCAGCAAGGACGATCCCGAGGTGCGGCGCTACGACGCGATCATGGCCAGGTACGCGCCGGACACCCCGACGGGCGGCTACGCCGGCATCGGCTACCAGGGCATGATGTCGTTCATCCGGGCGGCCCAGGGCATCCGGGGCGACATCAGCCCCGCCGCCGTCACCGCGGCGGTGAAGAGCGCGAAGAACGTGCCGCTGCCGATCGGGCACGGGATCACCTTCACCTGCGACGGCACGGCGCTCCCGCCGCTGATCTCGGTGTGCTCGAGCAGCAACATCTTCGAGCGGTTCGACGGCGGCAAGGCCACCAACGCCCAGGTGGTGGCGCTGCGATGATCCGGGTCGTGCAGTGCTTCACCGGCGGGGTCGGTGCGGAGAACATCCGCCGGCTGGCCCGCCATCCCCGGATGAAGCTGGTCGGCGTCCTGGTCCACAGCGCGGAGAAGGCCGGTCGCGACGCGGGTGACGTGGTGGGCCTCCCCCCGCTCGGCATCACCACCACCCGCAGCCTCGACGAGATCATCGCGCTGGCCCCCGACGCGGCGATCTGGAGCGCGCAGGGCTACGACCCGGAGTCGATCGCCCGACTGCTCGCCGCCGGCATCAACGTCTACACCGGGCTCGGCGGCTACTTTCTCGACGGCGAGCCGGAACAGGCCCTGCTGGCCGACGCCTGCCGCACGGGCGGCTCCACCTTCGCCGCCGGCGGCAACATCCCGGGCCTGATCAGCGACGTCCTGCCGATCTTCCTGACCGGCTACACCGGCTCCGTCCGGCATATCGACGCCGTCCAGCGCAACCACGTGGCGCACTACCCGTCCGCCGCGCAACTGCGCGACGGCCTGGGCCTCGGGCTGCCCCCCGGCGAGTCCGAGAGCGCCGCGGCGCTGGACGCCGGCTGGCTGTGGCTGATGACGTCCTCGGCCAGGATGGTGGCCGCGGCGCTGAGCGTCCCGTTCACCCGGATCGAGCAGACGGACAAGCGGACCGCGCTGGCCGCCGAGACCGTGACGCTCCCCGGCAGCGGCCTCACCATCGAGGCGGGCACGGTCGGCGGGGTCCGCTGGACCTGGACCGCCTACAGCGGGCCGACCGCCTACCTGACGATCACCAACGAGCAGACCGCCGTGCTCGGGCTCGGCGCGGGCTGGCGCGAGACCGAGCACGAGCCGGCGTGGACCGTGGAACTCGACGCGTCACCGCCGTTGGTCGCCACCCTGACCTGGCCGGAGGGGACCGCGGCGGCGGCGGCCAACGCCCAGCTCAACTCGGCCCGGGCGATCAACGTGCTTGCCGCCCTGGTCGCCGCGCCGCCCGGCTGCGTCTCCGTGCTGGACCTTCCCATGATCACGTCGAGTGACACCGTCCTGGGCGAGGCCACGCCATGAGCGGGAACGGGCTCCTCGCGGGTTCCGCCCGGACGGTCACGACGATCGCCGGAGTGCGGGCGGCGGNGGACGCGGTGCGCGCCGCCGGTGGACGGGTGGGCTTCTTCGGGACGAGCGGCGCCCTGCACGAGGGGCACCTGACGGTGATCCGGCGCATGGCGGCCGAGTGCGAACTGTCGATCATGCCGCTGTTCCTGGCCCCGGTCCCCGGCGTGACCTCCGACGCGGTCCCCGCCTACGACCGGGACTTCGACGCGGACGCGGCCCTCGCGTTCGACGCCGGGGTGAACCTGGTGTTCCGCCCGGCCGTGGCGGAGATGTACCCCGATCTCCCGGTACGCACGGCCGTCGTGCCGGCCGACGAGCTGGCCGCGCCGTGGGAGAACGCCGAGGACCCGTCGTTCCTGCGGATGGCGGCCACGGCGCTGGCGAAGTACTACAACATCGTCGGCCCGTGCCGGGCGTACACGGGCGAGAAGGACTGGGTGCCGCTGACGGTGCTGCGCCGGATGGTCGTGGACCTGTCGATCCGGGCCGAGATCGTCGCGTGTCCCGTCGTCCGACTCGCCGACGGCCTGTGCGCCTCCAGCCGTAACAGGAGGCTGTCCGCCGCGGACCGAGCCGCCGCACCCACGCTCTACGCGGCGCTGAGGGAGGCCGTCGCCGCCGTCGAGGCGGGCGAACGGGACGCGGGGGCGATCCGCTCCCTGCTGCGGCGACGGATCGCCGCGGTGGCGCCGGTCGACTACGCCGAGGTGGTCGACGCCGCCACGCTCGCCCGGGTCGACCCGCTGGCCGGCGAGCTGCGGCTGCTGGTGTCCGCCGACTTCACCGGCACCCACCTGTTCGACAACGTCGGGGTCACCGTCCCCGGCCCGGCCACCGGCCGTCGACCCTCGGGCTAGCGACGGCTACCTGTTACCCGTTACCCGTGAACCGTTACCCGTGAACCGTTGCCCGTGAGCCGTTGCCCGTGAGCCGTCGCCCGTGAACCGTCAGGCAGCCAGCGAGAGCGCGCGCTCGGCCATCCCGATCAGCCGGGTGCGCGCCGCCGTGCCGATGTCGCTGTACTTCGTCGAGTTCAGCAGCCCGAAGATCGCATGCACCTCGATCTGGGCCTGACGTTCGGTGAGACCGGGCCGCAGGGCGCGCAGGGGCGTCACCCACAGCCTGGTGTAGGCGAGCTGCCGGGACCTGACCTGGTGGTCCGCCTCGGCGGACAGGTTCGCCATGTCCCGGTCGTGCACCCTGATCAGATCGGGCTCGCTGGTCGCGAAGCCGGCATGACACGCGATGAGCTGGCGCAGCGCGTCCGCGTCATCGCTCGCGGCCGCGACGACGGCCTGCCCGCTGTCGAGCATCCGCTGACCGATGTCGATCAGCAGCTCGGCAAGCACCTCGTCCTTGCTGCCGAAGTGCTTGTACACGGACGGCCCGCTGATGCCGGCGGCGGCGCCGAGGTCGTCGATGGACGTCCCGTGGAATCCGCGGGTGGCGAACATGCGGGCGGCCTCGAGCAGCAGCCGCTCGCGCGTCCGCTGGGCGCTCGGTCGCACCGCGCCGGCTTTACCCACCCGCATCCTCCCCCGTTCCTCGCGCAGTGCGACGCCCGATGACCGCGACGCCCGACGACCGAGACACCCGACGACGCAGCCTCGTGCCAGGTTAACGGTCCCTAGCCGGGGGAGGAGCGGCCGGACCGGGTCGTCGACACCTGACATTCAGAAGCAGCAGAAGCTCATGTTTAGGTAGTTGATCCGCTGCCATCCGTGCCGATCTAGTCTCGTGTCGGTAGCCGAGACTGCCCTACGTGCCGATCCGGCCCGCGGGCCGCGTACTTGGNTGGATCTTCCGGCTTCGCCGGGTTCGCCCGGCCCAGCTAGCGCGAGGAGAGACGTGGCTGAGCAGCACGATGGCACCGCGGACCCGGTGGACCATCCGAAGATCGACGTGACGACGCCGCATTCGGCTCGGATCTGGAACTACTGGATGGGCGGCAAGGACAACTACCCGGTGGACCGCGAGGCCGGCGACGCCTACATCAAGGCGTTCCCGGGAATCGTCACCCTGGCCATGGAATCCCGACGCTTCCTCATCCGGGCCGTCGGCCACCTCGCCGGTGAGGCGGGCGTCCACCAGTTCCTCGACATCGGCACCGGCCTGCCGACCATGCAGAACACCCACGAGGTCGCCCAGCGCCTCGCCCCCGCCTCCCGGATCGTGTACGTCGACAACGACCCGCTCGTGCTGGCGCACGCCCGCGCCCTGCTGGTCAACACCACGCCGGAGGGCGTGACCACCTACGTCGACGGCGACCTCCACGAACCGGACCAGATCATCGCCGGCGCCAGGAACGTGCTGAACTTCTCCCGGCCGATCGTCGTCATGTTCATGGGAATCCTCGGCCACCTCGCCGACTTCGACGAGGCGCGCGCGGTCGTGGCGCGGGTGGTGGACGCCGTCCCTTCCGGCAGCTATCTGCTGCTGTGGGACAGCACCAACACCAGCGAGGGATTCGACGAGGCCCAGCAGGGCTACGACGACACCGGCGCCGTCCCCTACATCCTGCGCAGCCCGGACCAGGTCGCCCGCTTCTTCGAAGGCCTGGAACTCCTCGAGCCGGGCGTGGTGTCGATCTCGCAGTGGCGACCGGACGCCGGGGGCGCCGCGGCGGTGGACGGCTACGGCGCGGTGGCCCGCAAGCCATAGGTCGAATCATCCCTCTCCGCCCACGCCCACGCCGGCGTGCCCTCAGGAGCTGCAGGCGCCTGGGCCCGAGGCCGCCCAGGCGCCGGCCTCGGGCCCAGGCGGCCCTGCCCAAGCACCCGCGCCGCGCCCGAACCCACCCGCTACGCTGTAGGCACTCGACGCTCCAGCACTGCCGGACGCCCGGGGACCAGGCTCAGGGGGCGGTAGCTCAGCCGGTTAGAGCAGCGGACTCATAATCCGTCGGTCGTGGGTTCGAGCCCCACCCGCCCCACGCGCTCCCTTCCCCTGCTCGCTGATCTTCGATCAGCTTCGCCACCTGCCGTTATGCCTGCCCGGGGGACAACCCCCGGACCCCCGGGCGGCCGGCGTCTTTCTAGATCGGCGATCTTTGGTGGCAGCCAGGGTGGCAGCCAGAGCCCCCCACACCCGCCACGCAAGCCCCACACCCGTTGCCGGAGCCCCCCACACTTGATCTACGCGGAGTCGGGTTCCTGGGGCGAGTCTGTCCGCGGGCCGCCGTCGTTCTCCGGGTCCCAGAGAGTCGCGCCCATCTGATTCGCGGCGTCGGTGGACAGCTCGGGTGCGACGTGGCTGTAGGTGCCGAGGGTCAGGCTGATCTGCGAATGGCCCATGATCTCCATGACGACGCGCGGGTGGACCTTCTGCGCGAGGAGAAGGCTTGCCATGGTGTGGCGCGCGTCGTGCAGGCGGGCCGCTCGGACTCCCGCGGCCTTCAGGAGGTTCTTCCACGCCCGGTGATCGGCGCTGGGGTCGATCGGATGGCCGGTCGGCTGCGTGAACACCAAACCATGCTCGTTGCGCCAACCGGTGCCAGCCTCTTCCGCTTCCTGCTGCTGGGCCGAGCGGTGCGCACGCAGATCGGCCGCCAGACCGGCCGGGAGGACGATGGTTCGCCGTCCTGCCCGGGACTTCGGGTGCACGATGACCAGCCCGCCGCCGGTGCGCTGTGGGCATCGGCGTGCCAGGCCGCAGGACTTCGGATCGGTGCAGCCGTGCGCCCAGGCGCGGCGTTGGAGTGCCTGCCGGACGGTGAGCGTCGCGGGGGTGCTGTCCAGGTCCACGGCGTTCCAGGGCAGGCCGAGGGCCTCGCCTTGACGAAGGCCGAGCGCGAGCGCAACTGACCAGCGGGCCGGGTTGCGTCCGCCCTTGGCGGTGTCGAGCACGGCGCGAGCTTCCTTCGCCGACAAGGGGCTCACTTCGTCCCGTTGGACGGTGGGAGCGTCCACGAGTGTGGCCACGTTACGCGCGACCTTCCCGCGTCGGTGCGCGATCTTCAACGCACGGGAGACGATCCGGTGCATCTGGAGCACCGTGGCCGGTGCCAGCCCGTCCGACTCGCACGCGGCGTAGAACGATTCCAGGTGTTCGGGTTCGAGCCGGTCGAGCCGGTAGCCGCCGAGCTCCGGAACTATGCGGTTGCGGACATATCCGCGGTAGGTGGCGAGCGTGGACGGGCGAACCTTCCGACTGGCGATCGTGTCGAGCCAGAACGTCAGCCACTGGTCGACCGTGAGCGGCTTGTTGCCGGTGACGACCTTGACGCCGTCTTCCTGCTGCCGGTGGAGCGTGCGTAGCTTCTCGGCGACCTCCGTCCGGGTCTTGCCGGACAGGTACTTGCGTTGCCGCTTGCCGTCTTTCCAACCGAGATCCACGGTAGCCCGCCACCGGCCGGAAGCGTCTTTGTAGATGGCTCCTTCACCGGCTCCGCGCCGGCCCTTGCGCGCGGCCATCAGGCCACGTCCAGGGGGTTGCCGTCGGGCCATTCGACGGTGTCGCACCAGGGGCAGCCGTAGGGGCTGTCTTCCATGTCGCAGGCGAACTTGGTCTCTCCGTCGGCCTGCGGGTAGGCGCGTCCCTGGCCGCGGTCGGCGCGGTCGAGGTGGTCGTTCAGCGCCTGCACGAGGCTCACCCGTCGTGGGGTGTTGGTGGGCATGGCGGGTGTGGCTCCTTGCCGAAAGAACGGGCGCGCGGGTCGCGGGTGGCGTGGTCCGGCGCGGGTGGGGTTTCCGTTCTCTGGCGCTGGGATGGTCTGTCGGGTCGCCGGCCGCGTCCAGGGCGCTGCGCGTCGCTACGCGATCGGCCTTCGGCCGACCCTGGACCCGTCCACCGCCCCGACAGCTTCAGGCGCTACCAGAGAACGGAAGAAAAATGGGTGGGGCAGGGGATCCGCTACGGGCGGGTTCCGCTTGCCGCCGCCGGTGCCGTCGGGGTGATGCCCCCGGTGGGCTCGGAGTTCGGGCCGTCGGGCACCGCGCGAAAGACCATGGTCAGGTCGATGTCGCCGAAGTGCTCGGTCAGGAAGGCGTCGACCGGCAGGCGGGACATCGCCTCACCGAGGTCGCGGGCGTCGGCGCCGGGGCGAACCGTCAGCGCGTACACGCCGGGTCGGACGATGCTGGCCACGATCAGCGGCAGGTCTGTGCCGGGGGTCGGGCGGGGGTCCGGGGTGTCGGACGGGAAGATGGGCATGGGTCTCTCTCCTGTTAGCGCAGGAAGGGATCAAGGTTCCGGTCGGGTGTTGCCGCACGCGGCCGGAACCGCCTCAACGTGACTGGACGACCGTCCAGTGGCGCCCACGGTACACGCGGCGCTGGACGGTCGTCCAGTAGATTGCGGGTATGACGCAACCGCTCATGGGAGCGGCGGAGATCGCCCGCCGGCTCGGTGTCGGGCGAACGCGGGTGAACCAGCTTCTGAAGGAAGACCCGACGTTCCCCGCGCCGTATGCCTCCCTGGCCGCCGGTCACATCTGGCGGACCGACGACGTCGAGGCGTGGATTGCCGAACACCGGCCCGACCCCCCGCCGTCCGGCAGGCCGTGAGCGCGGTCATGCTGCCTGTCCGTCGTCGAGGCCGCGGAGCCGGTTGACGAAGGCGAGCAGCGAGGCCGACGGGATGCGTCGGGCGCGGCCGATGTGGACGGATTCGAGGTCCCCGCTGTTCAGCAGGTCGTAGATGGTGCTGCGGCTGACGCCGAGCAGGTCAGCGGCCTCGGTCGGGGTGAGCAGGAGCTTGGTCACGCGGGCTCTCCAGGCTTGCCGGGACAGGGGTGGTCAGGCCGCGTCCGCCAGCGGCGGCCCGGTGGCCGAACCCCCGCCGGCCCCTGCTCCGGTGTCCTGTCCGAGCTGTACGCGCCAGGCGTGGCGTTGCGCGATGGCGTGCAGGATCAGATGTTCGCGTCGGGGCGCGGCCGGATCCCCGGGCCGTAGCAGGGTCCAGGCGAGACGGGCCGGATCGTCCTCGGGTGCAGCCGGGCCGGTGCCGGTGGCGCCAAGTGCCGCGAGTTGCTGGCGGATGAAGTCGACCCGGTCGTGGCGGTGGTCGGTGAGGGTCTTGCCGGACCAGCGGCGGGAGACCAGTACGCGCCGGCCGCCGAAGCCGAGGGTTTCGCGCCGGTGTGCTTTGCCGGTGCACCGGCCGGGGGTGAGGTCCCGGCGGGGGTTGCGGGGTTGGATGCCGTAGCGCAGCCAGTTCGCGCACGTCGGGGAGCACGGTTCGTAGCGCAGGGCGTCGGCGAGCCGGTCGACGTGCGCCCGCTGCCGGTCGCTGTCGATGGCGTGGCAGGCGTCGAGGCTCTTGGTCAGGTACTTGGTCAGATAGCCGATCATCCGGCCGGTGTTCGCCGAGTTCGCGGTCACCCCGTCCGCGCGGAGCTGTGCGCCGAACCGCACCACATGGGCGGGTTCGTCGTCCTCGCCGATCGCGTCGAGCGCCGCATCCCAGGACGGCAGCGGGACGCCGGTGTCGGGATCGTGGTAGCCGCCGGTGGTGTCGTCCCAGACGGGCAGATGCTGATCGTCGTAGACCGGCCGGTCCGCGGAGGGCCACCAGNCCTGGTGGTAGGTGGCCGCCGCGACCAGGCGCAGCATCATCCGGGGCACGGTGCCGCGGATCGCGGCGTGCAGGTGCGGGGCGAGGCGCCGTTGGGGTTCGAGCGCGGCGAAGTACTGGACATCCCAGCCGACCGCGCGGCGCAGGTTCTGCCAGAACCGATCCAGCAGCTTCGGGAAGTGGATCGCGTCCCGCGCCGCCCGCCGATAGTCATACGAGGCCGGGTCCACCGGCGTGCCGTCAGAACGCACCCGCCCATACGAGTCGCAGGTCAGGGTCAGGAACATCGACGGCCGCCACACCGTCCCGTCCGGCGCGGTGAACGTCCGCCCGACCGTCCGCCGCTCGACGGGAAGCCGGGGCAGGTCGGGGGCATCCTGGCGACGCTTCGTCGAGCGGACCCGACGCGGCCGGTCCCGGTCGGCCGGGGCGATCCGCCCGCGGACACCGAGGTCAGACAGCTCTTGGTCGACCTGGCCGATCAGTTCGTCGATCTCCCCGACCTGGCCGAGGTCGCCGGCCGCGAGGACCTCACCGCGCGCTTCCTCCAGGTCCGCCCGCAGGACGGCGAGTGCTTTGGCGTCGTCCGTGGGCGGGTCGGGGTCGGGGACGGGTTCGTCGTCGAGATGCCATCCCGTCTTGCACTGCGCCATCCGCAGCCGCCGGGCCCGGTCCGCGCACGGCGGGCACTTGCTCGCCAGGGTGGCGCCGCAGGGAACGGGGATGATCTGCGTTTCGCCGGTGTCCAGGCTGGTGCGGCGCATCGCCAGCGGCCGGACGCACACCCCGTTGTCCACCGCGACCGCCTCGACGACGTGGCGGGCCAGCGGCGAACGCATCCGCGCAGCCCGGGAACCAGGCCGCTCGGTCGGGGTGGGGGTGGAGGTGAGAGGGGTCATCGACAGGGGGATTCCTCCGGGGTGTCGGGGGCGATGGGTCCGGTCGGGTCACGCGGCCTGGTCGAGGCCGTCGAACGGGTCGGAGTCGCCGCCGTCGTCGAGGTAGTTGCTCACGTCCGGGGTCCAGCCGCCGGCCGCGGATGCGGGCCGGTAGTGGGCGACGACCCGGCCGATCTCGACGTCATCCACGTAGGCCGCGCGGACGCGGATCGGGTCGGGGTTGCCGTCGTGCAGCACGTAGCCGACCCCGGGCAGCGCGCGGGGGATCTCCTCGGCGCGGGCACCGCGTTCCCGGGCGCTGTTGCCAAGGACGAGGTCGGCTTGGTCGGTTTCGGTCATCCGCAGCGCGACGCGGACCGGGAACAGGTCCCGGAACGGCAGCACCTCCTTACGCGGATCCTGCACCGCGGCCACGACCACCACCCCGGGTGCGCGGCCCTGGGACAGCAGCAGTGGCAGCGCCGCCCCGATCCGCTTCTTCAGCTCCCGGTCGGTCACATAGGCGGTCAGCGAGGCGATCTCGTCGACCACGACGACGATCAGCGGATCTTCCTGGGTCGGGGTGTGCAGGCGGGTGTTGCCCGCCAGCGTGGCCGTGCGGGTCTGCATCCGGCTCACCGCGTCGTCGAGGAGATCGGCGATGGTGTCCGTGGTGGTGGCGAAGCGGGTGAACAGCGGACGGCCAAAGGCCAGTTCCATCCCGCCCTTCGGATCACACACCCACAGCTCCACCAGCCCCGCGGCCACCGCCGGTGCCAGTCCTCGCAGCAGCCCCCACAGCACCGAGCCCTTCCCCGCCCCGGTCGCCCCCGCAATCAGCACATGCGAGCCGCGCACAGGCAGGGTCCAGGGGGATCCGTCCTCGCAGCAGCCCACCGGCACCGCCGACAGGCCCGCCACCAGCTCACCCACACGCGACGACCGGTCGGAACGGGGACCGTCACCGGCAGCGCCGGCCGGGTCAGGGCCGGCACCGTCGGAGTCGTCGAGCGCGGCCGGGGGAACCGGGCGGGTCAGCGAGTCATGCCGGTGGAACACGACCCGCACGAACCGGAACGTCTCCGCATGCACCTGGCAGCGGCGTGCCCGGAAGACGTGCCGCAGCGCTTCGGCCTGCTCCGCCCACGCCGCCGGGGTCTGACCGGGCAGCAGCTCCACCCGCAACACGTCCACCGACCGAGACGAGCGGATGGAGCGGATCCGGGGGAAGTACTCGTCGAAGGTCACCTGGTCGCCGGTCGACGCGGGCATGCGGATCGCAAGGTCGGTGTGGACCATCGCCGGCTTCCACCGCCGCTGGTAGACGAACGTCAGCCGGGCGCGGCCCCACAGCCACCACACCACCGGCCAGAACGACCGGCCATGCACCCGCCACCACACCACCCCGACCGCCACCAGGCCGCCGAGCAGCACGCCCAGCCCGAGCAGGCCGAACCGGTGCACGAACAGCAGCCCCCCGATCGCCGTGGCGACCACGACCCGATGCCGCCAGCAGCCCCGCACCGCCAGCGCCAGCCCCTTGCCGGCCACCGCGAGTAGCAGCATCCACAGCGGCACACGCACCTTCTCGGTACGGGTCGGTACCCGCGGGAAACGCTGGTCACCGTTGATTCTGGACATGGCAATACCACCCGCTTTTCGAGCGCACGAAACCAGGGACAGGAGGGGTGAAGGGAAGTTCCGGGCGGCCCGGAATCCGGAAAACGGGTATCCGGGCCGCCCAGTCGAACCGGCCGGGTGCGAGCTACGCGGCCCGCGGCCCCGAGTCGGCGGCATCGTCGGAGTCGAACCGGATGCGTTCGCACTCCACGAGGTAGTCGTTCACCGCCGCGATCAGTTCATAGGCGAAATCGACATGATCCGAGGTGACCGCGTTCGACATCGCCGACAGGGACACCGACGTCAGGCCGAGACGGACCGCGAGGATCGGTGACCGGTCCGGATAGGTGTGGCAGGCCACCGACCAGTCCGCGCCGACGTGAAGACTGTGATGCGTCGCCGAGCGCAGACCGTCGATGGCCGGCCGAATGCGGCCGGTCATGCCGCCACCGCCGGACCCGGGCGCCGGCCGTTCAGCCCGCCGGGCGCACGCATGGCCGACGCCCGCATCGAGTAGGCGATCTTCGGCCGTTCGGCGTTGCGCCGGTCGATGTAGGGCGTGAGCGACAGGCCGTCGAACTCGACGGGCCGAAAAGGCGTACCGGGCAGCAGGTCCGGCGGGACGGGCTGCACCGCCGCCGTCATCCGGATCTTCACCTCGTTGGTCCGGGCCGCCGGGTCGGCGTCGATGACCTTGACCTGCCAGACCAGGTCTCCGGTCTCCTCGTCGCGCTGCTGCGCGTCGGGGGTGCCCGCCCTGACCTTGTCGAAGTCGTTGACCGGCTCGACGCCGACCACGAACGCCCCCACCGGGAACACCACCCCGAACGCGACGGGAATGCGCCTTGGCACCGCCATAGATCCACCATCCTCTGTCGTTCCATCCCGCCGGGCGTCGACTCCGTCCAGCGGGTACGGAACGACAATGCTCCGCCGAACAAGCGCGTATCAAGCGCTATATCGGCGGTGCATGAGCAGTAGGGATCGAAGAATGTCGTCGGTGCATGACGTCATGCAGGGCATGTCGGGTCGATATAGGCGTTGACCAGGGCAGCCCGGGGCATTGCCCATTCGCTAGCATGCCTAGCATGGCTGATCGTCCCGGTCGTGTGAACGCCGCCGATTCCCCGTCGGATACCGATGGCGAGAACTGGGCGGCGGTGGCCGTGGCCATCACGGAACGGATGTCGACCCGGAGGATCGGACAGCAGGAGCTTGCCGACCGCGCCGGCATTGCCGTGTCGACACTGCGGCTGGTGCAGCACGGAGCGACGCGCCGCGTGCGTACCCGGACCCTGACGGCCATCGCCCGTGCGCTGGACTGGCCAGACGATCATCTGGTGCGCGTGCTCACCGCCGGTCAGAGTGCGGCGGGGGACGACGGGGAGGAGACGGCCGCGGTTACGCGGCAGATTCTCGAAGGGGTCCGCGACATCCGGGACGACCTACGGGCCCTGATACGTCGCCTCGACGACCTCGACCGGCAGCGCGGCCGGTAGACGTCCAGCCCCCGAGGCCGGCCGACGAGTGACGTCCGGGCATGGCATGGCACGGCCCCGGATCCGCATCGGGAAGGGATCCGGGGCCGCGGTGGCCGGTATGGGACGCGCTCACGGGCACCGGCCACGTTCAGGGGGATGGGACGTTCGGGTGGGAGGACCCGCGCCCCGTGCCGCTGAGGGGGTCGGCGGAGTGCGAGTCCTCCCGGGTGGTGACGGGCTCGATGTCGGGGGCAGCCCGTCACCGGCTCACAGGCGGACGGGCGCCGCCAGGTCCGCAGACATCGCCTCGGCGACCGTGTCGAGGCCGGCGGAGGTCTGCCCCCGCCGGACCTTCAGCGCCCGGTCGATCTGCTCCCAGCTCAGCAGCCGGTAGCCCTGGGCAAGCATCGAGATCATGAGGTTTTCCGCGTCGGCGAACAGGGTGCCGCGGGTCTCGGCGTGCGCGGTCAACGCCTCTCGGTCGCCGTCGTCGCAGACCCGCCCGTTCAGCAGGCCCGCGAGCAGTTCGCCGGCGAGCCGGGTCATCCGGGCGCTGATCTCCGCCCGCTGCTGGGTGAACGAGTGGCACAGGTCCGCAAGCCCGTTGACCTGGTCGAGGTCCAGGCCGATGTCTCGCCGGTGGTGCAGCTCCGGCAGGAACAGGCCCGCGGCCGGGGCGACACTCGCCGCGCCCGCCGCACGTAGGTCGGACAGCATCATTTACCTCCGGTTGATCATTCTGGTCGAGGGGACAGCCGCCCAAGTGCGGCGGTTATGGCTTGCGTCCGACTCCGGCGTAACCCCAGATCGTTTCGGTGTCCTTGGGCGGCTCGTCCGGCCTCCACAGCGGCAGGCGAACCACCCCAGGGTCGAGGACTTCCGTGCCCTCGAAGAAGCGGCAGACGTCTGCGAGGCCGCGAAGAACGAGGGGCGCGGCCGTGGTCGCGTAGGTGTCGACGATGTCGCCGACTCCCGGGGGCGCCAGATCCCCGGTGGCGTGCGACACGATGAGGTAACTGCCCGACGGCAGACCGTCCAGCAACCTGCGCACCAGTGCGTGCGGTTCGTCGTCGTCAGTCAGGAAGTGCAGCACCGCGACGAGGAACAGCGCGATCGGCCGGTGGAAGTCGAGCGTGTCGCGCAGTTCGGCGGCGTCGAGGATGAGCCCGGGATCGCGCAGGTCGGCGTCGAGATAGGCCGTGCGTCCCTGCACCGTGCTGGTCAGCAGCGCGCGGGCGTGCACCAGGACCACCGGATCGTTGTCGGTGTAAACCACCCTGGCCGCCGGGTCGACGTTCTGCACCACCTCATGCAGGTTCGGACTGGTCGGAATGCCCGTGCCCACGTCCAGGAACTGGCGGATCCCGCACTCGCCGGCCAGGAACCGCGCCGCCCGGGTCATGAACGCCCGATTCGCCCGCGCGACCCGCGGAACGTCCGGCGAGGCCGCCACCACCAGCCCGGCTGCCGTCCGGTCCGCCGGCAGATGGTCCTTGCCGCCGAGGTAGAAGTCATACATCCGGGCGGGATGCGCGGTCGTGAGATCGACCGGCGATGTTTCCCGCTGCGCTGTCACCGGGCCAGCCCCACCCCGGCGGGCATGGCCGGCAGCACCACGGCGCCCGAGAAGTGCCGATCCCGTACGTAGGTCCAGGCCGCCGCCCGCGTCGCGAAGAACCCGATCACGCCCAGCAGCACGCCGCGCGGTCCGCGCACCACCACCGCCCACAGCACCCGGCGCACATCGTCGCGGCCCCCAGGAGCCATCGAGGTCCCGCCGGCCGCCGAGCCGCCGCCGCTGTTCATCCGGGCGCACAGCAGTTCCCGCCGGGACGGCATCCGGGCCATCTGCTCGCGTCCCGAGCCGGCGTCCGCTGACGGTGGCAAGCCGAGACGCGCCCTCCCGACGTCGGGTCTGCCCCTCCCATCTGTTCGTTCGGCGACCACCATCCGTATCCCCTTCCTCATCTCGTCACCGGCGCGCCGTCCACGGGCACCCGGGAAGACCGGTGATCACGGCCCCGCCGACAGTCCGTCGCGCTCTCACCGTGATCAGGTCTCGGGTCGACGCCGCCCGCGGAGCCGAACTCGGCACGAACGGCGTCGACTGCCGACAAGACTCATCGAGACCACCCGACCACGGAATGTCGAGGCGGCATGGATGGACGGCATTCCAGCGCCGATCCGACCGGCGCCATCCGTGCAGATCAGCGCCGGTCCGGCGCCGTTTGACCGCCTGATCCCGGCTTGGGATGTCGACACGACATCGGCGCCGCTATGCTCACCGTGCTGGTCTGCTCACGCGGATTGCCCCGACCTGTCACCGACCGAAGAGCGACGAATGACCGCTGACCCCGAGACCGCCTGGCAGCGCTACACCGTGTCTGCCGAGCTGCTGCACCGCGACGACATGGCCGCCGCCCTACGCGGCCGGGACTTCGGCGCCGCGTTCCTGCTCATGCGCAAATGGGATCACGTCAGCCAGGACCGTATAGCCTCCTCGATCGAGGGCTTCAGCCAGTCGAGGATCAGCCGCATCGCCGGGGGCAAGGCGAAGGTCGAGGAAGTCGAGGTCATCGAGCGCATCGCCGACGGCCTACGCATCCCTGGTGCGATGGTCGGCCTGGCACCCCGCCCCTGGGAAGTCCCCGGTGCCGCGGGCGTCGCGCCCCGCCCGCCGCGAGAGACGCTGCGGGTGCCCACCCACCTGCGGGAACAGGCGGGTGGAGCGTTCGGGGCACCGCCGGTCGTGCCCCGCCGCGACGAGGTCACTGACTCCATCCGCCAGCTTCTCGCCAGCATCGAACCCCCCGCCACCGGCCGAGGCCGCCGGGTCGAGCTGCCCCCGATCGACCTCGAAGCGAAGATCCTCAACGCGTGGAGTTCGGGTCGGCCGCGGGAGGGATCCCCGGTCCTGGTGATGGTGGCCGGGTTCCCCGGGTCCGGGAAGACGGAGTTCGCCCGGTTCATCTGCGAGATCACCGGCTGGTCGCTGCTCGACAAGGACACGATGAGCCGCCCGCTGACCGAGTCCCTGTTGCTGTCGATGGACACCGACCCGAACGACCGCCAGGGCGAGGTCTACACGGGCCGGATCCGCCCCTTGGAGTACCGGGCGATGTTCGACACCGCCTTCGACAATCTGCGCCTGGGCCTGCCGACGGTGGTCACGGCGCCGTTCGTGCGCGAGCTGACCGACGCCGCGTGGATGGAGAGGATGAAGAAGCGATGCGCGAAGGCCGGTGCGGCGATCGCCGTGGTCTGGCTGCGCTGCGACATCGACTCCCAACGCGACTACCTCGAATCCCGCGACGCCGCCCGCGACACATGGAAGCTGTCCTACTGGGACGAGTACGTGGCCACCATCGACCCCGACCAGCGGCCCGTGTGCACGCATTACGTGGTCGACAACAGCCGCCACGCCCGCAGCAACCTTGCCGAGCACGCCCGCCGCCTGGCCAGCCGGATCCGCGATGCGTCCTGACGCCGTCATCCTCTACGGCCCACCCGCCGCCGGAAAGGACACCGTTACCGCCGCCCTCACCGCGCTGGACGATCGGTATGTGCACTTCGATCGGCTGAAAGTCGGCGCGAACGCCGGTGCCCCCTACCGGGCGGTATCCGCCGACGAGCTTGACTGCCTCCAAGCCGAGGGGGCGATTCTCTACGCGAACGAGCGGTACGGGAACGTCTACGCCATCGACCGGCCCCGCCTCGACGACCTCACCACCGCCGGCCGCGTGCCGGTCGTGCACCTCGGCCAGGTCGCCGGCATCCACACCCTGCACGCCGAATATCCCGCCCGCTGGGTGACCGTCCTGCTGTGGTGCCCCCGCGAGGTCACCGCTACCCGAGCCCGCGAGCGCGGAAGCACCGACGTTGCCGAACGACTGACCGTCTGGGACGAGACGAAAACCGACCTCGCCGCAGCGGGCCTGGACGTGTTCGACCTGGTGCTACGCACTGACCAGCGACCGCCCGACGAGGCCGCCGTTCACATCCACCGCGCGCTAACGGACCGAACCCGAACCGTAACTGGTCAGGTCTTGTAGATCGTTTGTTTTTGGTTCCCCGGCTGGTGGGGACGTTTCGATGGCCGGACGACCCCGGGGTGTTGGTGCGGCATGGTTGATCGGACCGTAGGGTCCGGGTGTGTCCGATGATCCGCTCGTGCCGTCGGTGCCGTCGTATGACGCGCTCGCGGCGCTGGTGGTGGAGCAGGCGGCATTGATCGCGCAGTTGCGGGCCGCGTTGGAACAGGCCCGGGCGCGGATCGCGGAGTTGGAGGCCCAGGTCGCCAAGACCTCGCGGAACTCCTCGAAGCCACCGAGTTCGGACGGGCTGGCCAAGCCAGCGCCGAAGTCACTGCGGACGAAGACGGGCCGGCGCCCTGGTGGGCAGAACGGCCATCCCGGGTCGACACTGGGCATGGTCGCCGATCCTGATGTGCGCGTGGCGCACGAGCCGGGGCCATGCGGTGGGTGCGGGACGTCGCTTGCGGGTCGGCCGGTGACCCGGACCGAACGCCGGCAGGTGTTCGACCTGCCCGAGCTACGCCCGCACGTGACCGAACATCAGCTCCTCGAGCGGGAATGCGGCTGCGGGACACGCACGAAAGCGACCGCACCGGCCGGGGTGGGCGCCCCGGTGCAGTACGGGCCGCGGGTGACCGCGGCCGCGGTCTACCTGTACACGGGCCAGTTCCTGTCAAAGGAGCGGACCGCGACCGCGCTCGCCGAGCTGGTCGGCATCCCCCTGTCCGCGGGCACAGTCGCCGCGATGACCGCCCGTGCCGCCACCGACCTGGAAGGTTTCCTCGCCGCTGTCCGCGACCTGCTCGCCGGCGCCGAGGTGGTCGGCGCGGACGAGACCGGGCTGCGTGTCGCCGGGAAACTGCACTGGGTGCACTGCGCCCGCACGGGGAAGTACACGTTGATCGACTGCCATCCGAAGCGTGGAACCGCCGGAATCGACGCCCTCGGGGTGCTGACCGGCTTCACCGGGGTCATGGTCCACGACGCCTGGGCCGCGTACGACACCTACACCACCGCCACCCACCAGCTGTGCGTCGCCCACGTGCTCCGCGAACTGCAGGCCGTGAGTGACGCCGCCCCGGCCGGCACCTGGTGCTGGGCGACCCAGGCCGCCGACGCTCTCGTCGCCCTGCACCGGCTCACCGTCGACGCCGCCGCCACCGGCACGCCGGTCGACCCGAAGACGCTGGTAGCCCACACCCGGGCCCTGCGCCACGCCGCCCACATCGGGATCNCCCAGACCTCNCCGCGGGACACGAAACTCATGGCCGCCCGCCACGCCCTGGCCTGCAGGCTCATCGACCGCGAAGCCGACTACCTGCGGTTCACCCACGATCTGCGAGTTCCCGCGGACAACAACGGATGCGAACGCGACATCCGCATGATCAAACTTCGGCAGAAAGTATCCGGGTGCCTCCGCACCCTCACCGGCGCCCGCCAGTTCTGCGCGATCCGAAGCTACCTGTCCACCGCCACCAAACACGGCATTCCACTGTTCCCCGCCCTCGTCCACCTCGCCGAGGGCCGTCCCTGGATGCCCGCAACCAGCTAACCCAAGATCAAAACGATACCTGACCAGTTACGCTTGTTTTAGATCTTCTTTTGTGTGCGGACCGTGACCGAATACTGGTGTGGATGTTGATGGTGGGGTTTGGGTGGGGGTGCTGGCGGCAGGGGCTGGTCATGGCACGGACACACCACTATCCCTCGGATCTGACCGATGCCGAGTGGGCGCAGATCGAACCCGAACTGCCGGCTCCGTCGAAGGACGGGCGTCATGAGGCCCATCCCCGCCGAGAGATCGTGAACGCGATCCTGTACGTGGCGCGGAACAGCTGTTCGTGGCGAGCGTTGCCGTCGGACTTCCCGCCGTGGGAGACGGTGTACGGGTTCTTCCGCCGCTGGCGGAAGGACGGCACCGCCGTAAGGATCAACGCCGATCTTCGCCGGAAGGTCCGTCTGTTCGAAGGCCGGGATCCCGAGCCGTCGGCGGGGGTGGTCGACTCCCAGTCGGTGAAGGGTGCGCCCACGGTCGGGCGGGACAGCCGTGGCTACGACGCGGGGAAGAAGGTCAACGGCCGCAAGCGATTCGTGGCCGTGGACACGTTGGGTCTGCTGCTGGCGGTGCTGGTGCGCCCGGCGTCGGTGCAGGACCGTGACGGCGGCCGGCCGCTGCTGGTGGACCTGTATTTCGACTGCCCGAGTACCCGGTATGTCTTTGCTGACGGCGGGTTCGCCGGGGGGTTCGTCGACTGGGCCGGTACCGTGCTGCGCACCACAGTGGACATCGTCCGTAAGCCTGCTGGGCAGAGGGGGTTCTCCCCGTTGCCGAAACGGTGGGTGGTGGAACGGACGTTGGCGTGGGTCACCTCCTGGCGGCGGCTGGCCCGGGATTATGAGCGCCGGCCGGACAGTTCCGAGTCGTTCGTCTACTGGGCCATGATCGGGATCATGGCTCGGCGACTCGCTCGTCACCATGAAGCAGACGATGATCGTTTCTGCAAGGGCGATCGAGAACTACCGGGAGCGAAGACCATCAATATCTAAAACAAGCACATAGAGATCACTGTCCGAAGAACGGGGACCACCTCAGTCGGCCGTGCGCCGGCGGGTAGGAGACAGGGCGGTCCACCAGCCGGGGAGCTGCTCGCCATGGCGGCGGATCGGTTCGGTGAGGCGGACGAGGTAGGCGAGGACCTGGCGGAGGTCATCACCATCGGGATCGACGTGGAGGTGGTAGGCGCCGAGTCCGGTCAGGCCGTAGAGAAGATCGAATTCGGTGAACGCGGGCGGGTCGCCGCGGGCGAGGCGCCGGTGGGCGCGGTCGAGTCGGTCACGGGTGAGGGCGCTGACCGTGGTGTGCAGGGTGGTGAGAGCGCGCTGGTAACGCTCTGACTGCGCGGCGGCGGTGTGGACGGCGAAGGCGACAGCGGGAGCGCCGACGTACAGGCCGGCGTCGGGTCCGGCGTTGATCGGTAGACGGGTGGCGGCGGCCAGCCAGGCGTGGACGGTGCTCCAGTCGCCACGTCCGGCGCGGGCCCGCTCGATGTGCAGCAGCACGATGCCCGGCGCGCCCCTGGCCAGGGACTGGGAGAGCTCCGCGGCGCCGGGGCCGTCCACGGCGGGAATGGCCAGCCGGGTGGCGATCGAATCGGCAAGGCCGGCAAGGTCGGCGGGGGTGTCGATGGCGGTCATGGTCGGTTCCGAGCGGTCCAGGCGAGGGCCGTGGCGCGGGCAAGCCGACGGCATTCCTGCTCGGCGGGCTCGTCGAGTCCGTTCATGCGGATGTGGTGCATGTGCAGCAGGGAGTTCAGGACCGCGCCTGGGTCGGGTCCGCCGCCGGCGTCGAGTCGTTGGCGGTAGTCGGACAGCGCCTCGCGTCGCCGTATCCACGAGCAGGCGATCTGCGAGCCGCCGGGGATGGCGCGGAGCTGGGCGAAGTCCTCGTGCGGATCGGCGAGCCGCAGAGTCTCGGTCCGGACCGCCCGGTCCAGAGCGGGACCGGTCTGCGCCGCCGCCCTGCTGCCCAGCCAGCGCATCGCCTGGTCGAGGTTGCCGGTGAAGGAGATCGCCAGGTCGATGAAGCTGGCCACGGTCACGGGGACAGCCGCTCGACCGGGTCCGGCGTGGAGGAGTTGGGCGAGGGCGGCAGTGGAATCGGCGGTGAACACGGCCTCGGCAGCTGCCATGGCCGGTCCGGTGCCGTAGCGACCGGTCTCGGGAAGGTAGGTGTCCCATTGGACGCGGGCGACGAAACCGTTCTCTCGTAGCCTCGTCGCCCAGTCGGCGACTCGCCGTGCCACGGGGGCGAAGTCGTCGGGTCCAGTGAGGCGGAAGCGAAGTCGCAGATGCGGATCGGGGTCGCGGTAGCGGATGAACCACATCGCGGGTGGGGTGTCCCAGGCGTCCAGTAGCGTGGGCAAATGGGCGGTGAGGATCGTTGTGGCGCGATCCGGGTGGCCGTACAGCTTGACGAAGGCCCAGCCGGAGCCGCCGGGTAGATGTCCGTGGTTCCGAGGGATCACCTCTGGCCGGCGAGGGGGTGACGGCTTGGGAAGAGAGGGCTGTTGGGCGACGGTGAACGCCGCGGTTATCTCGTGCGCGTGGCCGTCGAACCAGCCCCACGCGGCGGGTTCAGGGGCTTCGTGCAGCGTGACCTGCCCCCACCGGTCCAGGTCGGCGCGCACCAGCTGGAGATGAGCCGCCTCCGAAAGATCCAGGCGTAACCGCTGATCGGCCGCGCCCAGGTAGACGGCCTCGGGAAGTCGGTAACGCGCACGGCAGCGGACCATGCTGTCCTCCCACGCTGCCCAGCAGGCGGAGGCCGGCGCGAGGTCGGCGGTGGTCAACCGCCAGCGTGCGGGGGAGAGCACCGCACGGCCATATCGGACACGGGGCAGGAATGGCATCGTCGCGGCGGCGCCCCAGGAGAACGGGATGAGCGCGGCCGATCCGGCCCGCGGAAGCTCGCACAGGAACCGGGCCAGCGGATGCGCGACGTTGGTGAGTTCCACCGCGTTGAACACCGCCGGCTCGATCCTGCGTCCGTCGCGCAGGGAGATCAGGAAGAGGCGGCGGGTGTCGGCGCTGACGGCCAGATCGTCCAGCGGCGTCGTATCGCTTTCGCTCCGGTGCTCGCCCAAGGAGATCACGTGGGGAAGGAGAGCGGCGGCTCTGCTCACGTTCTCGGTACGTTTCCGCAGCGGCGGGCTGGAGACCTGTGCTCGGACCGCGTCGGCATCCTGTGTGGGTAGCTCTGCGTAGATCGTGGCTACACGGTGGCGGTCTGCCGGGTCGAGCAGATCGAGGAAGCGGCCGGTCAGCGTCCCGGCCGCCAGGGACAGACCGTCGACGACGAGCTCGTACCCGCCGCCTTCCAACGCCGCGGGCGTCGGGGCGTGCAGGTGGAAACACAACTCCAGGTGCGCGGGCAGGGTGGCTGCGTCATCCCTGGCGGCGGGATCGCTGAGCTCGTCGAGCAGGTGGTCGTCAAGCACGATCTCCCGAGCGCCGTCGAGGGCGGCACGTTGCGCGAGCGCGAGAAGCCGATCGTCTCGCGGGGTCAGCCGTGGCGGGGGACGGTCGAGGGTGGAGCCTCGGTAACCGGCGGGGAACCCCAGGCCGATATCCGGGTCGACCAGGTCCCGCAGCGGGACCATGGCGCCCGGCCCGTATCGATCGAGGAAACGGCCGTGGTAGTCGCGCCATGCCGGGGTGCCGAAGGGAAACGGGGTGAGACGCGTGATAGCGCCGAGCGCCCTCTCCGCTTCCTTCGCCACGTGGGCGGGCAGGACAAGATCGCAGTCCAGGCGCAGGTCAAGGCCGGTGGCCGCTACCTCCGCGGTTGGCAGCTTGGTCATCCGCAGGTGGGCGGCCCGCCGGAGCGGCAGCTGGGCCTGGGTGACGGCCCGGTCGTGCGCGGCGAGCGTTTCATGAACGGCGGCCAGCGCGGCGACGGTGCTGGCGACCTCCGGGATCGAGGCGGCATCAGCTACGGACAGCGCGGCGATGACGTGACCGAGCGGATCGGTCGCGGTCATCGGAGGGCGTAGCCCGGTCAACAGCACGCGGCGGTCGATGAGCTCGCCGAGGAGCCCGTCGACCGCCGACGCCGCCACCTCGGGATAGGCGTGCGCGATCCCCTGGGCCAGAGCCGAGGCCCGCACCGGGGCCTGCGCGACCTCCAGGACCTTCGCCACGGCCGGCGTGTACCGCAGCGAGACCTCTGCCGGCCCTTGCGCTCCGTCGGTGCCCGCCTGCTGGCAGGGGATGATCAGTCTGCCGCCGCGGACCAGGTGGGCCGGGTCGACCATGACCGGTAGGCGACGCACCAGCTCGGGACACCGCTCCAGGCCGGCGACGACGTCCGTGAGCCAGGCCGCGTCCACTCTGGCCACCGCCCGGTGCCCCGCACCCCAGCGCACGACGAGATCCTGGCCGAACCGGGCTGGGGCGACCCCGGCGAACAGGCCGAAGGGCGTCGCCCGATACCGGCTACGCAGCAGATAGCGGATCAGCGCGGACGTCACCCGCCGCACCAGCCGAGGCTCGTGCACCCGCCCTTCGAGAACCGCCTGGACACGCTCGGCGAACAGCGGGCTGGCATCCTCCACTGCCTGCGCGATCAGCTCCTGGGACCACGCCTGTTTGATCCAGTCCCGCCAGCGCTCCACATCCGCCGCCGAGGTGCCGGTGAGATCCGGCCAGGTCGTCGGCTCCGACTCGACGGTGTGGGACGCGGCGCGGACGAGGGCCGTGTCGACCATCCGATACACCGGCAGCGCCTCCTCCTCGATCTCGTCGTGCTGGAACCCGCGAGTGGCGGGTTCCAGCACGTGGCCGAGCCGGTCGGCTAGGCGACGCAGGTGCTGTTGGAGCACGCGCTCTGGCAGGTGCTCGTGCAGTTGTCGCTGGTGCTGTTCAGCAGATCGGGAATGATCGCGCCCTGCGTGGCGATCTCCACGTCCAGGTCGAAGTCGGTGGGCGTCGGGGTGAAGGTCGTTTCCATGGTGGTTCCCCTTCCGAAGGACGGTGCGGGACAGAGAGGACGGCGGTGAACGGGTACGAGACGCTGGTGATGTGGAAGGACTCCGGTCACGGCCAGGAGATCGTGAGCCGACGATGCCGCTTGTCGATCACCCGGCCGGCGGGGAGCTGGTCGTTGGGTGTGCCGAGGGGATGTGCCTCGATCCGGGCCTGACCCTGACGATGGTCGCGGTCCCAGATGCGGATCTGCTCGGCCAGCCGGTCCGCGAGGGCGTCGGCGTTCGGCCCGTGGCCATAGACCCCGAACTCGAACAGGGTCCGTTCCTCGCTGGTCGGCCGCACCGTCCGGTAGGCGAAGCTACCGTCGTCGGCCAGCGTCGCCACGCCCAGCGGTGAGACGGACGCGACCAGACCGCGCTCCCGGGCCAGCGGCTTCGCCGTCAGCAGGACGAAGCCGTCCAGGACGGTCGCCAGCCACAGGTCGAGGTTGTCGAACGGCTCGAAGCCGCCGACCGTCACGCCCGACCAGCGTTCCACCCGCGGCTGATGCAACGCCCGGGCCAGCGCGGGTGCGTTCACCTGCTGCCCCTCGTCGAGGCGTAGGCCGACCTCCTCGCCCTCGGTGTCGTGCAGGAGGACCAGCTGTGTGCGGTTCTCTCCGGCGCCCTGCATGGGGACGAAGCCGCACAGCTGGTAGTCCCGGGCGACCAGGTGGTCGTCGACGAGGTCGAACGCGATGGTCCTGGTCAGCCCTCGCATCCGCAGGGGGACGACGATCCGCCCGCCGGGGGTGAGCTGGTCGACCCACGCCGGCGGGATGTCCCAGGCGCCGGCCGTGACGATGATCCGATCGAAGGGTGCGTGCTGGGGCGCCCCGAACTCGCCGTCCGCCTGCAGGAGGGTGACATCGTCGTATCCCGCGGCCGGCAGGAGCCTGCGGGCCCGGTCGAGGACATCGGGATCGATGTCGATCGAGATGACCTCGCCGTCCTGCCCGACGAGCTCGGCGAGCAGCGCCGCGTTGTACCCACTGCTCCCGATCTCCAGGACCCGCATGCCCGGCCGCACCCCGGCCTGCTCCAGCATCATCGCCTGCACACGCGCGGCGGACACCGAGCTGATGCTGACCCCGTGCTCGTCCTTCTTCGTCACGTAGTGGTGCTCGGCGGCGTACGCCTTCTCCAACGGGACCTCCGGGACGAACAGGTGCCGCGGCACCGCCCGCACCGCCCGCTCGACCTCAGGAGTCACGATCGCCTTCAGCTCGCGCAGCTCCCGCACGAGCTGCTCGCTCAGACGGGCGACCTCCTCCGGCCGATCATCTTCCTGATCAGGGGCGACGTCGGCTGCTGGGGTAGGCACCAAGCTCCTCCTTGAAACGCTGGGCGCGGCCTGATCGCTCAGGAATGTGAATGAACGTCTCGCAACGATGCCCTCCTCGAAGGGAGCAGCACATTCCCCGAGGTGGGAAGTTTTGGTTCGGACGTCGAGAGGCCACTGAGCTGCGGAAACATTGATCAGAATCCGCTTCGGTACGGCCTGACGGACGGGTACGAGCGTCGAAATCCTCACGCGCCGAGCTGCCCACCAGGCCTACGGGCCCCGGTTGCTACGGATGAATCTAGTCTCAGCCTAGGTGCAAGTTCAAGACTAGATGGGAGGGGTGTCGAGTCGGGAGATCTGTGCCTGGAGGAGCGCGGCGAGCTGTTCGCCTTCGAGGGCTCCCTGCCGTAGCCCGTCGAAGTGGGTGACATACTCGGCGACTTCCTCGGTCGACCGCACGGTGACGCCTCGGGTGACGGTCTCGGCGAGGACCAGCGCCTCGTCGTCCACGCCAGGCTCACCGAGCACCGCGAAGCCGTGGTATTGATGCACCCGCTCCGGTCCGGCGAACGGGATGACCCCCACGACGACGTTCGCCTGGGAGGCGAGCTGGAGCAGGTGCTCGAGCTGGTGACGCAGCACGCGTGGTGGGACGAGCTGGCGGTGCAGGGCGGTCTCGCCCATGAGGAGCTGGAACTGTTTGCGTGGGTCGGCGAGTACCGCCTGGCGGGCAAGCCGCGCATCGACCGCCGTCTCGTCCGGCTCCTCGGCGGTGCTGATCGGCCGGCCCAGGCGGAACACCGCCTCGGCGTAGGGGCGGATCTGCGCCAGGCCCACGACGATGTCGGGGGAGAAGACACGGATGACAGACGCTCCGGCTTCGAGGCGCGCGATCTCCTCCTGTTTGCGGCGCCGACCTGGCGCGAGCTCGCGGCGCCACTCCACGGCCTGGTGGGCAGCCTGTTCGGCGCGACGCATCAGGTCACCGCGGATGTCGGCGGTCGCCTGGGTGGCGGCGCACCAGGCCTCGACGTCGGCCGGTGCCGGGGTGGTGCGTCCGAGTTCGGTCTTGGACACCTTCGACTGCGACCAGCCGAGGGTGACCGCGAGCACGGTGGTGGATATGCCGGCATCGAGCCGCAAAGCGCGCAGTCCGGCGGCGAGTTCCTGCCGATCGACGGGCCGATCAGTCATGCAGTAAGCCGAAGCCCAGCGCGCGCAAGGTAGTCGGTGAGAGGCACGGAATGGCCGAGCGCCGTGTCACGCATCCGCCGATAGGGTGCCGNGTCGACGGCGCGCTCCAACTCCAGGAACTGGCCCTCGTCGTCGTAGTGCATCACGACGGCGACCTCTTCGTCGATCAGCCAGAAGTCCTGCCGCAGACCGTCGAGGNCGCGATGAGCATGCCGATCCGCGATGTAGATTTCCTCGCCGGCCCGCGCGTTGGCCTGATAGCCGTGCAGTTCGAACCGGGAGTAGTCCGACAGCGGGTGGTCCATGATGTGCACGCGGTACCAGCGGTAGCCGCCGGCGATCGTGCTCTGGAGCCGGGCCAGCCACGGGCTGGTCTGCGGAGTCGGCAAGGGCAACGGCCGACCGGTCTGCCATGCCTCGAACTCGGCGGCCTCCTGATCGGTCAGGGTGAGGTACTGCGGGAGCGTCTCCAGCCGGAAGGCGGAGATCTGAGACCGCCGCACTGTCTGGTCTAGCTCCTCCAGATCCACGATCGCACCCGCCTCACAACCCCGCGTCCCGGACAGTCTGCCGCCGCAATCGGACAGCCACCTCACCAGGGCCAACTGGCACCGGCGACGGATNGTCCCGCACCACTCCGACGATGATGACATGATCCGGATCGTCGTCGTCGACCCAGACGCCCGGGCAGGTGAAGCCGTCCTTGCACTCCTCGATCGCCAACTGCCGCAGCACCATGGGCCCACCCTTCGTTAGACCTAGTCGCGTTCTCATCTTCTCTCCTCGACTAGGGTGCGGCAAGCAATTTGGCGTACTGGCCTCGCGACGTTCGATCTCCGCTCCGGATCGCTTCCGTCATGGTCAGCCCGTCAGCAAGGTGGCGCCCGATGCCAGGCCAGGGAGCAGGGCGCTGGGTCTTGGTAGTCAGCTCGGGTCGGTGAGCTGCGCCAGCCACGCTTTGAAGGTCATCGAGGCTGGCGGTTTCGCCTGCGCTGCGGCGGCGAATGCCTCCCATCGGTCGAGCTGGTCGCCGCAGACCTCGATGATCATTTCCGCGATCTGCTCGGCTCGGCCGGCGTAGCCGAGCACGCGGCGGGCGGGGATGAGACCCAGGAGTTCGGGTGTGGTGTAGTGGCTGCGGAGTAGGCCCTCGGCGGTGACGTCGCGCTGCGCGGCCGGGCCGCGGAGATAACGTGTGTGATCACGAAGAACTGCGACCGGGTCAGCGTTGTCGGCCAGCTCGTCGTCCCCGGGAACGGCGACGTACCGGGGTTGGTGGGCGACAGCCTCCTGGTGGAGCCGGTCGAGCTGGACGCGGCAGGACTGCGCGAGGTCCTCGTCGGCGTGTTCCAGCACTCGCCGCAACGTCTGCTCGTCCAACGTTGGCAGGAGCGCGGCAAGTTCGGCGCGGGGTGTCGCGGGATTGGCCGCCAGCGCCACGACGGCGTTGCTGCGCTGAAGGGCCTCGTCGGGGATGTCGGGGTAGTAGCGGGCGATCGGCGATGCGGGTCGCGCTGGTTCGGCGGCGGCTACCGCGGCTTCCGACAGGAGAACCGGATCGTCCGTCAGCACGGCGAGGTCTGCGATGCCCGACCAGTCCGGCCCGAGGTGCCTGGGCCGCGGCGTCCAGCCATCATCGACAGCGTCCTGAGCGATCTGGCGCAGCACGTCCGCCGCGACCACGCGGAGTCGGGGTCGGCGGCGGGCATGCCTCGCGGCGATAAACATACGCAGGTCGCCCTCCAGCCGGCTGGGCGTCTCCTTCGACCCTGTGCGCCGATCGTCCATGGTCACCGTCGGTAGGCACGCAGCCAGAACGTCGTCGGGAAGTTCCTCTGGATACTCCAGCAGGACCGACCGGACGGACTTTGCGTGTTCGCTGTCCTGGGCCAGGCCGGTCCACAGGTGCGGGACGGGTTCGAGCAAGTCCCAGATCATGTGCTTGCGACGCTGTTCCTGCGCCTTGAGCCGCTTCAGGACCTCGTCTCGTTCACGATCAGTTCTCTCTGCCAACTCGGTCGGACGCTCGCGGGGCACCATCAGCGCGTCGAGCAACCGCAAGCGAACGTCGTCAGGAATCATGGCGCCGAGTTGCCGCTCCCACAGCGGAGGAACCGAACCCACGTCATCGGGCCGCAGCCTGGCCGCCATCTCGCGCGCCTGCACCAGCCAGCCCTGAGCGGCGCAGTACACCACCAACGACGGCGCGGCCCCATGGGCTGCTTCCGCCGCCTCGACGAGACCGACGTCAGCGGGCCAACGCTCCAGCATCGGGACGACGTCATACCCCCGGGCGGCACGGACCAGATTCGCCCGAGCATCCAAATCCAGATCGGAGCGATCCGCCAGGTCACGTAGACGATCCGGGGACATCGCGGCCACGGCCGCCACCAGTCCCCGAAGGCGGCCACCGCTCAGGTTCCGGCTCCGGATGAGAGCTTCCACGACCGACGTGTCCACACGTCACCTCCGAATCTGGCCCTCACGGCCACACTCCGACATTCCCATACAGCGCGAAACCGTCGTTCGACAGCTGCCGAGCAGCCAAAGCCACCCTGTCGCTCAGAAACGCCGAGGGAGGTCGTCGGGATCGCAGGCCGCGCACGGCGACAGCGACCATCCACGCCAAGGCCNAACGGTGTCGCACCAACACGGCCGCTGTCTGTCTTCTCCTTGCGAGACGGCGCGCCGACCAGCCCAACCCCCACCGCGCCGGACATCACGGGGCGGCGAAGGCCGCCTCGCCACATTCTGCTCGCACCCTCGAGACGCCCGCCGGGGACCGCTACTGGTCGAACTCGCCGTCGCGGACGCCGCGTCACATCCTCGATGAATGCCTCCGCGTGCGGTGTGGCGATCACCCACGAAGGCCAGGCTAACTGGCCCCGCGACGCCGGGCCGTGAGCCGTAGCGCCCGGTACCACGGCGCGGAACCCGGCAGTCCAACGCGTGGCGGGCCGAGATGATCCGGATGGTGATGGCAGGCTGTCGACCATGGTCGGTGCGGCGGGCGAGGTGGATCTCTTCGTCTCCTACACGGCAGCTGACGAGGACTGGGCGCAGTGGGTCGCGTGGCAGTGCGAGGACGCCGGATACACCAGCTGCCTGCGGGCGTGGGACTTCGGGCCCGGTTCGCACGTCGTCGCGCGGACGCACGAGGCGACACAGCGGGCGGCACGCACGGTGGCGGTCCTGTCCGCCGCCTATCTGTCCTGCGCGTTCGCGCAGGCGCAGTGGCAGGCGGTGTTCGCTCCGGATCCGGCGGGGCGGGAACGCGGGCTCGTCGTCGTGCGGGTCGAGGACTGTGCCCAGCCGGGCCTGCTTGCTCAGATGGCGGGCGTCGACCTGTTCGGCGTCGGTGCAGGGGAGGCGCGTCGCCGGCTGCTCGCCGCGATCCGCGGTGAGCGTGGGAAGCCCGCCACCGCGCCGCCGTTGCCCACCCGGTCCTTTCCGCCGCCCGCCGCACAGCCCACGGAGCGAGCGTCGGGTGCGGTGACGGGCGCCGGGCCGAGCTTCCCCGGACGGCTCCCACCCGTGTGGGGGCCGGTACCGTCGCGGAATCTGCTGTTCACCGGGCGTGAGGAGAGCCTGGCCGCTCTGCACCAGAGGCTGCTCGGCGACGGCGACGGCGACGGCCGCTCGGTGGGGCTGCACGGGATGGGTGGGGTCGGCAAGACACAGCTGGCGGCGGAGTACGCCTGGCGGTACAGCAGCGGGCTGGGCATCGTCTGGTGGATCGACGCCGAGACGGCCCTCGGGCTGCGGACCGGTCTCGCCGAGCTCGCCCGCCGGCTCCGTGTTGCCGACGGCGACCTCGACGAGCGGGCCCGCGCGGCGCTGGCCGCGCTCGGCCGGCGCCGGGACTGGCTGCTGATCTACGACAACGTCCCCGACCCGCACACGCTGGCCGCCCTGCTGCCGCCGGCCACGGGCCGGCTGCTGGTGACCTGCCGGGATCCGGGTATGCGCCGGGTCGGGATCGAGCTGGTCGAGGTAGCCGCGTTCACCAGGGCGGAGACGTGCCACCTGTTACGCCGCCACCTGGCCGAGCTGGGTGACACCGACGCGGACCGGCTGGGGGACGCCGTCGGGGACCTCCCTCTCGCGGTCGAGCAGGCCGGCGCCTACCTGGCCGAGACCACCATGCCCGTCGACGTCTACCTGGCCGAGCTGGCCGCCACCCCGACTGTCCTGCTGGACGAGCCGTCCCCGCACCACCCCGGCCTCGCCCGCACGGTCTCGCTCGCGGTCGACCGCCTCGCCGCCACTGATCCCGGCGCCGCCCGGCTACTCCATCAGGTGGCGTTCCTCGCGCCCGAACCCGTCCCGCTGGCCAGCACCGCCGAGCCGGACAGCGGGGCCCTGATCGTCGGCGACCCGTCCACCACCTACCGCACCCTTGTCGCCATCAGCCGGCTGGCGCTGGCCGCCGGCACCACCCGGATGCGCCTGCACCGCCTGGTGGCCGCCCTGGTGCGGGCCCGCCTCGACGACGCCGCGACACGCGAGGCAGCAGCGGGCGCGCTGCGACTGCTCGCCACCGCGCGGCCCGGCGACCCGGCCGACCCCTCCGCCTGGCCCGCCTACGCCCTGATCACCCCGCATGTCACGGCAGCCACGCGGCTGCTGGCCGATTGGGGCGACCTCACCGAACCTGACGATGTCCGCGCGTTGCTGGCGGACACCTGCTGGTACCTGTTCCGCGCCGGGCAGACACAGACCGCCCGACACCTGGCCACGACGGCCCGCACGCGCTGGCTGCGCCGGCTCGGGCCCGACCACACGGACAGCCTGCGTGCCGCCCACACTCTCGCCGCCGCCCTCGCCGACCTCGGCGACCACAAGGCCGCCCGCGCGCTGGACGAGGACACCCTCGCACGCCGCACCCGACTTCTCGGCGCCGACCACGCCGACACCCTGCGGTCCGCATCCCAGCTCGCCCTGCGCCTCGCCGCGCTCGGCGATCCGGCGTCCGCCCGGGCGCTGGACGAGGACACGCTGCGGCGCCGCCGCCGGGTCCTCGGCCCCGACCATCCCCACACCCTCGGCTCCGCGGCCAACCTCTCCCTGAGACTGGCCGACCTCGGCCAGCACGCGGCGGCGCGGACGCTGGACGAGGAGATCCTGGCCNGTCGGCGACGGACCCTCGGCGAGGACCACCCCGACACCCTGGCCTCGGCGGCCAACCTCGCGAACCGACTGGCCGACCTCGGCCAGTACGCCAGGGCGCGGGCACTGGACGAGGAGATCCTGGCCCGTCGGCGACGGACCCTCGGCGAGGACCACCCCGACACCCTGGCGTCAGCGGCCAACCTCGCGAACAAGCTGGCCGACCTCGGCCAGCACACGGACGCGCGGGACCTGGACGAGGAGATCCTGGCCCGTCGGCGACGGACCCTCGGCCCTGACCATCCCGACACCCTGACCTCCGCGAACAACCTCGCCAACCGCCTCGCCGCCCTCGGCGAGCCGCGGGCCGCCCGCGAACTGGACGAGGACACGCTCGCCCGCCGCCGCAGGATCCTCGGAGACGACCACCCCGACACCCTCACCTCCTCCTACAACCTGGCGATGCGACTCGCGGACACCGGGGATCTCGCCGCCGCCTGCACACTCGGCGAGCAGACCCTCGCCGGCCTGCGCCGCACGGTGGGCGCGGACCATCCGACCGCCCTCGCGGCCGCGCACAACCTCGGAATGGACCTGGCCGCCGCCGGCCGGCTGGCACCGGCACGAACGCTGCTCGAGGACACCCTCACCCGCCGGAGCCGGCTTCTGGGCGAACAGCATCCCGCCACTCTCAGAACCGCGCAGGTCCTCGCCAACCTAAGCCCCAGAAAAGACGAGTAGCCCGATCCACGGGCAAGGCCCCGAGTGGAGCCTGCCACCGGGATGCGAGCCCATGGCACCATCCAGGTGCCGGACAGCCGGTGCGGGAACAGCGTCGTGACGGTCATGGCCGCCAGCCTGCGCGGCCGGCCGATCGTCGCATGCCGCAGCGTGGACCGCTGCCTCCCGTTCTGGATGGTCCGCCGGCGGCTGGGTCCTCATCGGGCGTCGCTTTGGTCAGCTCCAGCCCAACGCGCTGGCGTCGCGGCTGGAGTCGACTCCTGGTTCACCGCCCGCCGCGGCGAAGGCGCGTAGCGCCGCTACCAGGCTGCCGCGCAGGTGGGGGTCCATGTTCCCGACGATGGCCGCGATCTCGGTGCGGCGGCGGCGGGTGACGTCCTCGACGAGCTGTCGGCCGGTCGCGGTGAGCGTGACGATGACCTCGCGGCGGTTGTCGGGGTTGCCGAGGCGGTCGATGAGGCCGGCGGCGACGAGGCGGTCGGCCATGCGGGTGGCGGTGGAGGGGTGGACGGCGAGGTGGTCGGCGAGGTCGCCGGCGCGTAGGGTGCCGCGGCTGGCGAGGACGACGAGCATGCGGAACTGGGGGAGAGTGACGTCCTCGCCGACGGCGGTCAGCGAGCGGGCGGACACCGCGACGAGAAGGCGGGACGCGGTGAGGACGGCGTCGGTGACCTCGTCCACGCTCTCGTCTGGAGTGCCGGCTGGAGTGGGGGCGTCCGGCGTGCCGCTCATGACTCTGTTGTACCGCCCGTGGCGACCATCCCAGGGACCCGTGCTCACCACACCACCGCACCCGCGCACCGCAACTTTTGTACTCTGCAAATATGTGCTGGGTGGTCGACGAACGGAACGTGCTGGTCCGATGGATGCGGTCCCGGTGGCCCTCCGGCGCGGGGACGGGTGTGGGGCGCGGCGGGGGCGGCCTGGTCGTGCTGGCGGTTCTGGTGGGTGCGGGGGTGGGGCTTGCGGCGGTCGGGTTCCGCTGGTTGATCAGGCTGTTCACCGAGGTGTTCTGCGGTCGGGCGGACTGCTCGGTCACCGGCCACGCGGCCAATCCCCACGTGCCCGGTCTGGGCGCCTGGTTCCTGCTGCTGGCTCCGGTCGCCGGTGGCCTGCTCTACGGCCCGTTGATCAACCGGTTCGCGCGAGAGGCACGCGGGCACGGTGTGCCAGAGGTGATGTATGCCGTCGCGGAGCGGGACGGTCGGATCGCGCCGCGGGTGTCGGCGGTCAAGTCGCTCGCGTCGGCGCTGTGTATCGGTGCGGGTGGCTCGGTGGGTCGGGAGGGGCCGATCGTGCAGATCGGGTCCGCGCTCGGCTCGTCTCTCGGTCAGGTCGCGCGGGTCGGTGCCGAGCGGCTGCCTGTCCTGGTCGCCTGCGGCGCCGCGGGTGGGATCGCGGCGACGTTCAACGCTCCGCTGGCCGGGGTGATGTTCGCCTGTGAGGTGATTCTCGCGTCGTTCACCGCGGAGGCGTTCGGGGTCGTGGTGCTGGCCGCCGTGTCGGCCAGCGTGGTCGGGCGGGCGTTGCTCGGCTCGCAGCCGTTTCTGACGCTGCCGCCGTTCACCGTGCGCACCGGGTTGGACTACCCATTCTTCGCGCTGCTCGGTGTCGTCGCGGGCGTCGTCGGGGTGGTGTTCACCCGTGTGCTCTACGCGGTGGAGGACGGCTGCGACCTGGCCTGGCGGGGCCCGGAGTGGCTGCGGCCGGCGGCGGGCGGGCTGCTTCTCGGCGCTCTCCTGCTGGGGCTGCCGCAGATGTACGGCGTGGGCTATCCCGTTCTCGAGCGGGCGGTGGGCGGGCGGTACGGGCTGGCGATGCTCGCGCTGTTGCTGGTCGGCAAGATGGTCGCCACGAGTCTGACGATCGGCATCGGCGGGTCGGGCGGGGTGTTCGCTCCTTCGCTGTTCGTCGGCGCGGCCACCGGGGCCGCGTTCGGCCTGATCGCGCAGGATGCCGGCGGGCATCTGGTGGCGCCGGTCGGGGCCTACGCGCTGGTGGGCATGGGCGCGGTCTTCGCCGGCGCGGCGCGGGCACCCATCACCGCGGTGCTGATCCTGTTCGAGCTCACCGGCGAGTACACGATCATCCTGCCGCTGATGGCCGCGGTTGTACTCGCCACGCTGACCAGCGCTCTGCTCTCCCCCGACACGATCTACACCCTCAAGCTCACCCGCCGCGGCGTCGACCTGGGCGCCTCTCACCGCTCCCGCCGGCTGCGAACCCGGCCGATCACCGACGCGCTCGGCCCGCCACCCGAGGCCCTGCCCGTCGCGGCACCGTTGGACAGCGCAGCGGCGGCACTCGCCCGCACCCCGCACGGCTGCCTGCCACTCGTCGACGACACCGGCCGCTACCAGGGCATTCTCACCGCGCTGGCGGTCGCCCAAGCCCTCGACGATCCCGACCGACGTGGCCAGAGCGCGGGTCACCTCGCCGTCTGGCCGCAGGAGGTGACCACCGCCGCCAGTCTCGCCGACGGCCTCGACGCACTGGAGGACGCCCCGGGCAGCGGTGTCGCCGTCCTCGACTCCCGCCACCACGATGTCGTCGGGTGGATCACCCACCAGTCGATGCTCGCCGCCACCCACCCCCTGCCCGCCGCCCGACAGGCACCTCCGATCCCGCCCGAGGACAGGCCACGGACCGGCGGCCATCGATCCCGCGCCCGACCGAGAGCCGTCGGCGTGGCCCAGGACGGCGCGGACCGGATTGGCGCGGATCTGGCGCCGGATGGCGCATGAGCAGCGAGTGTGGCCGGGAACCGTCCCGGCGGCTGCTGCTCGTCGACGACGACGCGGTCGACGTCGCGCTGTTACACGAGGCCCTGCATGAGGGCGGGTATCCCTGGAAGGTTCACGTGGTGCGCAACGCCGAACGTGCCCTCGACCTGCTGGCGGGTCTGCCCGCTCCACCGGACGCGATCCTGCTGGATCTGCACTCCCCGGGTGGCGATGCCGAGGGCTTCGTCGTCCAGGCACGGCGCAGGCGCCGCCTGCGGAACATCCTCATCATCGTCCTCACCGCGTCCGGCACGCAGGATCTGCCCCTCGGTGTGGTTCAGCGTTCTGGCCTGGTGGACGCGGGGTGCGTGCCCATGGCCAAGCCCGATGACTTCGAGGGATTCCTGGCGCTGGCTCGCGAGATCGACGATCTCTGCGTCGCCGCCGACGCCGCGGATCGACCGTGGGCGCCGGACGATCCCGACTCCGATCCAGGATTCGGCTCCGATCGGCACGACCCCCGCGGCTGGAGCTGAGACCCTCCGACCGCAGCGGCGTGCCCTCAGGGGAAGCGGCGCACCCGCGGCACGAGCATGGGGGGACGGCGCCGGAGCCGGATCCGAGGAGACGGCCGGGAGACCGCGGCTGGCGGAACGAGGTCGACCAGCGTGTCCACGTGCACCCGCAGACCCCCGCACGAGGGACACGCGATGCCGCTGTTCGGTGCGGGCATGGCGATCCCGTGCTGCTCGTAGAGCTCATACGGGGTGCCCTCGTGGTCCCGCCATCGCCGCACCCGGTACCGCCGACACCAGGCCGTCTGGCAGCGGCGGCACACGAACCGGAACCGGACCTCGTCGATGATCACATTTGCGCTCATCGCAGCACCTCTCCGCCCGGNGGTTCCGGTGAGAACGCGTAGGCCGTGTCAGGTCTCACCCACGACCACCTAGGCAATATTTGCATCATACAATCTTTGGTGTGTACTCATCCGATCAGGTGATCGATCCACGTGCGTCGTCCAAGGCCATGCCCTGGGAGCGGGGCGGATTCGCCGAGGGAAGGGTCAGGACGCGTTGCCATCAGGCCCGGACGATCCGACGCGTGACCGCGGCGAAGTCATGACGGGAGATACCCGCCGCACCGGCCCCTCGCCCGCCCCGGCCGAGGGCTCGCAGCTCCTGGCGGCGCCTGACGCACACGGCATGGGCGCGCCAGCGCGCCGCCGGAAGGGCCGCCACGCCGGCGTCGCGGGTGCGGCGGCTGTCGTAGTCCTCATCCTGGTGGCTGCGCTGGCCGCCTGGATCGCGCAACGTCGACCGGGACCGGTGTTGCCGGTGTCCTGGTGCCGCTGGGGCCAGGGCGGCACGCTGCCCCCACTCACCCCGGGCCGGCTGCTGGACACCTGGCAGCTCGACGCGGTCGCGCTGGCCTTCCTGCTGCCCGTCACCGCCCTGTACCTGTGGGGGGTCGCCCGGGTCCGGGCGCGGCACCCGGCCCGACCCTGGCCGTGGCCGCGCACGGCGGCGTTCCTGGCCAGCGTCGCCGTCGTCGTCCTGTCCACCAGCAGTGTCGTCGGGGTCTACGACCAGACGCTGTTCAGCATCCACATGGCCCAACACCTGATGCTGATCATGGTGGCGCCGTCGCTGTTCGTCGCGGGCCGGCCGCTGACCCTCCTGCTGCACAGCACCCGCAACCCGCTTCACACCCGGGCCCGCGCCGTCATCCGCTCCCGTGCGCTCGGTGTGCTGTTCTCCCCGGCGGCCGCGTTCACCTGCTACACGATCACCATCGTGGGCACCCATCTCACCGGGTTCATGGACCAGGCGATGGCTCGGCCCTNGCTCGGCCAGCTCGAGCATCTGCTGTACCTCGTCGTCGGATACCAGTTCTTCGTGCTGCTGTTCGGCGACGAGCCGATCCGCCGCCGGCTGTCCATGCCCGGCCGGCTCGCGCTGCTCGTGCTGTCCATGGGCGTCGACACCTTCGTCGGCCTGGTCCTGCTGCAGTCACGGACGCCGATCATGATGGCCCCGCACAGCTGGGGCAGCAGCCCCCTGCTGGACACCCAGACCGGCGGCGGCGTCATGTGGGTCGCCGGCGACGGCATCATGGTCCTGATGATCGTCCTGGTGTTCCGGACCTGGTACCGCAAACCCGAAGCGGTACGCCGAGCCCGCCGCGGCTGGATGGAACAGGTCCGCACCGCCACCTTCACCACCCACACCGGCCACGAACCCGCCGGAACAACACCGACCGCCGACCGCGTCGGAGGTGCGGCGACGCGGCAGGTTGACATCGACGACGACGACGCAAGCTGGCAGGCCTACAACGACTGGCTGGCCAGACTCGACCCGGTGGCGAGGAAACAGGCGAACGGCACGACCTGACGCGGGGCTGGCGTCCGACCGCCCTTCCCGACCGATCTGGCGGGCCCTCGGGCCCAGCAGCGGATTCCCAGGGCCCGATGTTCAGAAGGTATCGGGAGTGCCGCTTGTGGCGCGGTCCAGGTCCCCTTCCCGTTCGATCTCGCGGTACACGCGGTTCCTGATCCGCAGTACGACCGTGGCGAGCGCGGCGGACAGCACAGATCCGCCCAGGACAGCGGCTTTGACGTGGGCGTTCCGGTCGCTGCCGGCGCCGAAGGCGAGTTCGCCGATGAGCAGCGAGACGGTGAACCCGACGCCGGCGAGCAGGGCGACTCCGAGCAGGTCCCACCAGGACAGTGCGGGATCGAGCTCGGCGCGGGTGAAGCGGGCCAGTCCGACGGTGGCGACCAGCACGCCGACTGGCTTGCCGACGACGAGGCCCAGCGCCACCCCCAGTCCGACGGGATCGTGCACGAAGGCGGTGAAGCCACCGGAGAGGTGGACGCCGGCGGCGGTCAGCGCGAAGATCGGCACCGCGAGGCTCGCCGAGATCGGGCGCCAGGCATGCTCGAACCGTTCGGCCATCCCCGTCGTCTCGCCCTCCCGGGGGCGGGCGGGTACGGCGAGGCCCAGCAGGACTCCGGCGATGGTGGCGTGCAGTCTGGAGGCGTGCAGGAGCGCCCACGCCGCGACGGCGAGCGGAAGCAGGATCCATCGGCTCGTGACGTCCTTGTTGACGGCCAGGGCGAACAGCCCTGTCACGGCCAGGGCGCCGGCGAGCGGCGCCGGGTGGAACCCGTCGCTGAAGAAGACGGCGATGACGATGATGGCCAGCAGGTCGTCGACGACGGCCAGGGTCAGCAGGAACGACCGCAGCGCCGCGGGCAGGTGGGTGCTGATGATGGCCAGGACGGCGACCGCGAAGGCGATGTCCGTCGCGGTCGGCACCGCCCACCCTTCCAGGGAGCCGTCGTCGGCGAGAATGTTGACCAGTGTGTAGATGCCAGCTGGCACGGCCATCCCCCCGACGGCCGCGACGACGGGCAGGGCGGCGCGGCTGGGTGATCTCAGGTCGCCCAGGACGAACTCGCGCTTGAGTTCGAGTCCTGCCACGAAGAAGAACACGGCGAGCAGGCCGTCGGCGGCCCAGCCTGCCAGGTCGAGATGCAGGTGCAGAGAATGCGGGCCGAAGGTCGTGCCGGTGAAGGACCGATAGGCGTCCCGCCACGGGGAGTTCGCCCAGACCACCGCGACCACCGCACTGGCGAGCAGGAGCAGTCCGCCGACCGTCTCATTGCGCAGGGCCTGTGCCACATCCTGCGCCTGCGGCCGTGACGGTCTGGTCAGGAGCCGGAGACGAGCGGATGACGCGGCCCTGTTCGCACGAGAGCGCGCGGGGGGACGACGCGCCGCGCCGGACATGGGGAACCTCCTCCGGTCAGCCTGCTGGACACGTCGGCCCTGCACCCGCTGCTGCGAGATCGCGCAATGGTCGAGGGGACGAGAACCGCACTGCCGACCAGACTTCCCGGCACACCTGCCCGAAGGATACAGACCGCGGCATGCCGGGTACGACCGCACAAGTCCCAGACGCGGGTGGCCGATGGTCGCGAAACCCGGCGGTGGATCATGACAGTGGGCCACGGTCAGCCGAGCGCGGACCGCCTTACGATCACCGCCATGGCGGATGCGATGGATGGTCACGTATTGGTTACCCAACGGCAGTGGGACGAGTATCCGACTGCCTGGATCGAGCGGTACGTGCGTCCTCGGTGGGCCGCGGACGAGCCTTCCTGGGGTATGTGGCGCGTTCCCCAGTCTCGGTTGCCGGTCCTACCGGCCGATGTGGCTGGTGCGATGGCGGTTGAGGTGGGTTGCGGCAGTGCGTACGTCTCGGCGTGGCTCGCCCGCCGCGGCGCGCGTCCGGTTGGTGTGGATGTCTCGGCTCGGCAGCTGGCCATCGCCCGCCGTATGCAGGACGAGTACGGTCCGTGCTTCCCGCTGGTCCAGGGGGACGCCGAGCAGGTGCCGCTGGTCGACGCCTGCGCGGATCTGGTGATCAACGAGTGTGGTGCGGCGGTCTGGTGCGACCCGTACCGGTGGATCCCGGAAGCGGCCCGTCTGCTGCGGNCGGGCGGCCGGCTGGTGTTTCTGACCTACTCGGTCCTGGCACGCCTGTGTATGCCGGAGGAGGGGCCGGTCACCGATCGACTGGTGCACGCCTCGTTCGGCTTGCACCGGTTGATACGGCGCGGCGGCTCGGGCATGAAGTACCGGCAGTTCACGCTGCCGCACGGCGAATGGATCCGGCTCATGGCGGGGNGCGGTCTGGCAGTGGAGGACCTGATCGAGGTCGAGGTGCCGCCGAATGCGGTCACTGACGACTTCCCGGAGTTTCCGCACGCATGGATTCAGCGCTGGCCGGCCGAGGAGGTCTGGTTCGCCCGGCGTCTCTGAACCGACTCCCGAAGTGCTCGCCAGTCTTCTGGTCGGAGGCGCGAGGTAGCTGATGCTGGGCGCGACGGCGTGGACCGTGTGCTATCGCCCCTGCGGGGCTGGGGTCAGCTGATGGGAGGGTGGATACCGGCCTGGATGGCGACGAAGGCCGCGACGGCGAGGACGAGGTAGGCGAAGGCTCCGCGCAGGTGCTTGGCGGGCATGTGGGTGGCGAGTCGGCCGGCGGCCAGGGAGCCGAGGATCGCGGTGGCGGTGAACGCGGCGGTGATGCGGTAGTCGAGTGCGGTGTCGCCGGCGTGGGCGGCGAACCCTGCGGCGGAGTTGATCACGATGATGACGAGGGAGGTGCCGATCGCGACGGGCATGGGCAGGCCGAGGAGTAGGACGAGGGCCGGGATGACGAGGAAGCCGCCGCCGACGCCGAACAGGCCGGTGAGGAATCCGACGATGATGCCGGTGGCGATGGCTTTGGGGAGGCAGCCGTGCCAGTTGATCCCGCCGTCTGGCAGGGCGCAGTCGCTGCGGGCCTGGCCGTCCGGGCGCAGCATGCGGACTGAGACGACAGCCATGAGGGCGGCGAGGCTGATGAGCACGACGCGGGGTTCGAGCAGCCGGTTGACGGCGGCGCCGGCGAAGGCCGCGAGCGCCCCGGCGGCGCCGACCACCGCGGCGATGCGCCAGCGGATCTGCCGGGCGCGTAGCCGCGGCAGCAGTCCGGTGGCTGAGGAGATACCGACGACCAGCAGCGATGTCGGTACGGCAGCCCTGACCGTGAGGCCGGCTCCGTAGACGAGGGCGGGGACGGCCAGGATGCCGCCGCCACCGCCGAGCAGGCCGAGCAGGATCCCGATCGCCGCGCCGAGACCCAGGGCGGCGATCATGGGTGGGGGCAGGTCGGGGCGGCGTCGTCAGCCCCGGAGCCGAGGGTGGCGGGTGTGGCCGGGGCGGGGCTGGTCACGAGGTCGTGCCGTCATCTGTGACGGTCAGGCCGGCGTCTGCGGCCTGGGTGAAGGTGTCGTCGATGTGCACGACCCGGCGGCCGGCGCGTTGCAGCAGGCTGCTCGCGACGGCGGCGCGGTAGCCGGAGCCGCAGTGGACCCAGACGGTGCCGGCGGGAATGCCCGTGAGGTGGGNGGGCAGGTCGGGCAGGGGAAGGTGGATCGCCCCGTCGATGTGGCCGGCGTTCCACTCGTTACCCAGCCGTACATCGAGCAGGACCTCCGACGCCGGTAGCCCGGGTGGGAGGTCTCCGGCGCGGGCGGCGGCGAGGTCGGCGAAGGTGGCGGTAAGGAGCGTGGCGAGGCGCTGCTTTTCGCCCGCGGCCCAGCTGTCGGGGTGACCGGTGGCCGCGGCGGCGGGCCGATCGATGCCGATGCGGGCGAGTTCGCGTTGGGCGTCGGTGACCTGCTGCTCGGTTTCGCCGAGCAGGGTGATGGGTGCTCCCCAGGGGGCCAGCCAGCCCAGCCAGGTGGACATCGGCCCGTCCAGGCCGAAACTCAGCGTGCCCGCCAGGTGTCGGTGTGCGAACGCCTTGCGTGAGCGCAGGTCGATCACCCACTCGCCGGCGGTGATCCGCGCACGCAGGTCGGCCGGGTCGGCCTGGCGGGCCGGGGTGAGGTCCACCAGCGCGGCACCATCGGCGTTGCGGGCACCCATGTGCGCGTAGTAGGCGGGGTAGGCGTCAAGACCCGCCAGTGTCTCGGTGACGAACGCGTCGGTCTCCAGCCGCAGCGCCGGATTGACCTGCCGTTCCTCGCCGATCGTCGAGGCGGTGGCATCGGACTGGGTGGCGGAGCAGAAGCTGCCGAACCCGTGGGTCGGCCAGACCTGCGCGCCGTCGGGGAGCAGGTCGGCGAGCCGGCGCGCCGAGGCGTGCTGCTGTTCGGCGAGGGTGTGGGCGTGGCGCTGGCCGAGCAGGTCGGTGCGGCCGGTGGTGCCGAACAGCAGCGACCCACCGGTGAACACCCCGACCGGTCCGCGTGGGCCGGCGAGGATGTAGGACAGATGGTGGAAGGTATGACCGGGGGTGGCCACCGCCCGCAGCCGCATCGTGTCCGACGCGGTGATCTCGTCGCCGCCCGTGATCGGTAGCCGGTCGAAGCGCACATCGTCGGTGGCGGCAACCAGGTACCGGGCGCCAGTCACCCGTGCCAGGGCAAGCCCACCGGAAACGTAGTCGTTGTGCAGGTGCGTCTCGGCCACATGGGTGATCCGCACTCCGAGCCGACCCGCCAGATCCAGGACGCGGTCGATGTCGCGCTGCGGATCGACCACGACCGCGACCCGCCCGTCGTGGGCCAGGTAGCTGCGGTCACCCAGCGTCGAGGTCGTCACGACCTCGACGTCGATCCGGACGTCGGTTTCCGCTCTCATCTGCTCGATCTCCTTCTGATCGTTCCTGCCGGCCCGGCGCTGGGGCACGGAGCCGGCCCCTTCTCGCCAGGACCTGGCTGCCCTGGGATGGCCGCCCACCGGGCACTCCCGCGGATCCACCACACCGATCCCCAAGGTCCTCATTCCCTCCATATACCCGGGGGGGTATATGGAGGGTCTGCCGCGGCGGCGCGGCAGGGGGGTCGCCCCGCGCCGCGCGTGTGCCGATCAGCTCAGGACAGGGCCATGAACAGCTTCTCCAGCTGGGCCTCGGTCAGGGGCGGCTGCTCGCCCCGCTCGCGCGCGGCCTGGCACTGGCGCATCCCCGTGGAGATGATTTTGAAGCCGGCCTTGTCCAGTGCGCGTGACACCGCCGCGAGCTGCGTCAGCACCCGCTCACAGTCGTCGCCGCTCTCGATCATGCCGATCACGGCGCCCAACTGGCCGTGTGCGCGCTTCAGGCGCACCAGCGCGTCTGACAGGATCGCGGCGTTCATCTCCATGTGGCCCACCTCCAGACTCGATAATACCCCCGGGGGTATTGGGGGCTNCCGTATTGGACGAGGAGCCCTTCGACGTCACCGGTTGGCGTTCGACCCGCGGGCGAATGCTGCAGTGCGTGGACGGCGAGGGTCGCGGTGGCAACCGCGAGGGTGGTGGGGACAAGCAGAGTCAGGCCGGTGTGGGTGAACTCGAGCACGAGGATGATCGCGGTGTGAGGTGCCTGCTGGCAGCTCAGGTCTCGGACAGGGTGTGGATGGCGGCCCGGGGCCAGGAGTTGTTGGCGTAGCCCTTCGGGTTCCACAGCGCCGCCGCCGATTCGGGTTGCAGCGCCCCCGTGTCGTCCCAGGCCCGGGCGACCAGCTCCGGGTCCACCCCGGGGGGAAGCATGACGTCGGTGTGCCAGAGCTGCCAGGTGTACGCACCCGCCGGCGGAGCAAGATTCGCCTGCTGCCAGCTCGCTCCACCGTCGGCGGACAGGTCGACCCGGATGACCCGCCGGTGCTCCCCGGCCAGCGCGTAGCCACGGACCATCGTCCGCCCGGAGGGCACCGTCGCTCCATCGGCGGGGCACAGGATCGCGCAGTTCAACGCGATGGGCCCCAGGGGCAGGCCGTCCGACGGGCCGGCCCGGTCGGGATCGGTGCCCGGGGGGAGCAGCCGGTAGGCGACCGCCTGGAAGTAGTTGTCCGACGGCTCGGCCTGGACGGTGACACGACGGACCCATTTGACGCTGCGCGCCCCGATGAAGCCCGGTACGACGACCCGTAGCGGCCCGCCGTGCACGGCGGGCAACGGGCGGCCGTTCATCGCCCAGGCCAGCAGCACCTCCGGCCCCATCGCCTTGGCGAAGGGAATCGAACCGCCGTAGGGCTGTGGGGGTTCGGCGAGCTGCGAGACGTCGGCAGCCTCAAAGGCCACGTGGGCGGCTCGCTCCGTCGGGCGCGCGGCGCCCAGCACATCGGCGAGGCGGACCCCGGTCCACTCGGCCGTGGAGGTGGCGCCATCCCGCCACGGGTCCTCCCCGGGGATCTCCCGGATCGCCGTCATGCCGGCGCGCCGGTTGCCGGCGCACTGCAACGTCACCGCCAGCGTGCACGTCGTGAAACCGCGGCGTAGATCGGACAGTGACAGCGCGAGTCGACGGTCCACCAGCCCGGTCACGGCAAGCCGCCAGGTGTCCCGATCCGTGCTCGGGACAGGTCCGTGGTTACGGCTGTAGAACGCCTCCACCGGCGTGAGCGGCGCATCGGCCAGCGCCGCGGGCGGCGGCTCGACATTGAACGGCTCCCACCCGTGGACCACCATGTCGTCCCGTTTGCCCCATCTCAACGCTGCCACCCCGTCCCGGTTGCGTCAGCTCCCCGCAATACCTTCCCCGTGCTGACGTGGGGGCATCTGCGGGATGCGTTGTCACGCGCACTTAGGGGGTCGGGGCTGCTCGCACGTGTGGCTCGTTAGGTCTGAGTACGAGGTAACATGGTGTCTTCCTGTGATCCGGTCGAAGACAGGTCCTCGGAGCCGTCGGAGTCGATCAGTCACACGAGCGGTGAGCCCCTGAAGGGTCGTGATCGGTCGGACACTCCGAGTTCGATTGCGGTCGCGACGAGTCAGCTACTGGTCGAACTCGCCGTCGCGGACGCCGGCGAGGAAGGCGGCCCATTCGGTGGCGGTGAAGTGCAGGCGGGGGCCGTCGGGGTGCTTGCTGTCGCGGATGGCTCGTCCGCCGTCGGGGAGGAGGGCGACCTCGACGCATTCGCCGCCGGTGCCGCCGGAGTGGCTGCTCTTGCGCCAGGTCAGCGGCTGGGGATGGTCGTCGGTCACGACAGCTCCTCGCGTGCGGTGTGGATGATCTGCCGGGAGCCGGCGGGGTCGAGGGCTGTGCCGCGGAGCTGGTTCATCCAGTGCTCGTAGCGGCGGACCTCGGTGGGCTTCTCCAGGTAGAGGCTGCCTGTGGGGGCTTCGAGGTAGGCGGTTTCGGGTGCGCCGCCGGTGTCGGCGAAGCCGAGCAGGGTGAAGCTGGAGATCATCCCAGCGTGGGCGCCGGCGGCGAAGGGCACGACCTGGATCGTAGTGCCGGGCTGCTCGGATGCGTCGATCAGTCGTTCGAGCTGGGCCTTCATGACCTGTGGGCCGCCGACGTGCCGGTGGATCACCGCTTGGTCGACGATCATCCACAGGGTGGTCGGTGGGTCTGTGGCGAGGATCTTCTGGCGGGTGAGGCGGAGTTCGACGGCCCGGTCGACGTCGGCCAGGGGCATGTCGGGGGAGGCGGCGCGGATGACGGCGCGGGCATAGTCGGCGGTCTGGAGCAGGCCGTGGACGAGCAGGGCGTGGAAGGTGCTGATCGTTGAGGCTTCGGCTTCCAGGCCGATGTAGACCTGGAACCAGCGGGGGACGATGTCGCCGTAGGAGTGCCACCAGGCCGGGGTGCGGGTCTCCTTCGCCAGGGCGAGCAGTGCCTGGCGCTGGTCGGAGTCGGTGACGCCGTAGAGGTCGAGCAGATCGGCGACGTTGCGGGCGATGAACCGGAACTGACCGGTCTCCATCCGGCTGATCGTTGGTCCGCTGCGGTGGATGTGTGTGCCGGCCTGCTCGACGGTTAGCTCGCTGGCCTCGCGAAGGCGTCGTAGCTCGGCGCCGAGGCGCCGTCGCCGCACGGTCGGACCCGGTGTGGTCGTCATCGTCGTCCCTACTCCTCGCCTGGGCGTCGGCTCCGCGCTCTGCCTCACAGCCAGCAGACCAAAGCCATGGCGTATTTTCCATACGTACTTGCGTATGCGAGGTTCGTGGTCGCATCCTGACGGTATCCATCGGCCGCCCACCGCCGCTGCGAGGGGCCTGCCGGACGCCATCCGATCTGCCGGAGTCGGCATGACCTCTTCTTCTTCGCCCTCACCCGTCCTCGTTGCGGTGGAGCACTACGCCGCCGTTGCCGCCGCGGTACCGGCGGCGCGCTCCGCCGCCGTCCGTACGCTCCGCGGCTGGCACCTCGACCCTCCGAAGGTCCAGGACGCCGAGCTGGTGGCCTGTGAGTTGATCACCAACGCCGTGCAGGCCAGCCCGCCCGGCGACGTCATCGCCACGCGCCTGACCCTGACCGCCAGGCACCTGCTCATCGAAGCCTGGGACGGTAACGACGCCCGGCCCGTCCCCATCTCCCCGCAGGCAGATGAGGAACACGGGCGGGGGCTCGCGCTCGTCGAGGCGCTGAGCACTCGATGGGGATGGTTTCGGGCACGCGACCGCGGAAAGATCGTCTGGGCGGAAATGGGCATCGAGAGGACAGAGAGGCCGCGCCTCGAAACCACACGCGACGCGCCGATGACGTTGCCCAGGCGGTCCCCGCGTGAGGTGCCGCCGCCGGCCGTCGCGATCACGTTCACGGACGAGCCGGCGCTTCTCCGGCGAGTGGTCAACGGTCTTCGCGCCCTGGACGCCTGGCATCGCCCCAGCCATGGCGGCGTCGCATCCTCCGCCGACGAGGGGCCGGCTGGCGGTGCCGGGCCGGGTAGGGCCCGGTGAACCCGTCCGGCCTGCGGCTACGCATGACCGCGCATGCACTGCTGCTGGACCCTGCAGGCCGGGTGCTCCTCGTCCGGACCACGGCGGGGGCGTGGGCGCTGCCATCGACCGTGCTGACCTTCCAGGTCTCGCCCTACCGGCAGATCGTCCGAATGGCCCACGATGTCCTCGGGATCGAGGTGGCCGAACGCGATCTCCTCCTCGCTCACGTCAGCGCCCACCGCGACACCACCCACGCTGGTCTCGGCCTCATCATCAGCATCGGCCACTGGCAGGGCCACCCCGTCCCCTCGGACGTTCGCTCCGGCGGGTCGACAGGGCGGCGATGGTGCGCTCCAGGAGAACCCCCACAGCCACTGGCCGCCTGGGACGCGAACGCGCTCACCGCCATCCTGGGCAACAGCACCTACGCCGAAATCGGCTGGCAGCCTCGCCCGGCCACCGGCATCGCCCGGCCTTCTCGCTGAGGGTGCGTGACAGCTCCTCCAGTCCTTGCTGCCCGAGTGCGGAACGGGTAGGAGCGTCTGCCAAGAGCACCCGCATCGCCGTGCACACATCGTCGCACCGGGATCGACAATCGCTCGCGCTTGCGGACCTGGACCTCCGACACCTGAGCGCGGCCGGGCGACAGGCCCAACCAAGGGCGGGATCTGGCGTCCGGGTCCCAGATCCATCGGCGTGGCGAGCCGCCGTGGGCGATCGCGCAGCCTCGTCGCCGCGGCGGCGGCCGAGCTGCTTCCCTTCGGTGGCGCCAGTGGCTCGGGCTCCACTGGCGCTGTGAGGCCTTCTCGGAGCTGCCGACTCGCTGCGGAGCCGGCGGCTGATCGGCGGCTCGGCGTGGGTCCGTGCCGCGCCTGCGACGGTCTGGGCACGGCTCGGTCCGGTGTCCGATCGTGAAAGTCCGGGTCCGGACCCGGACTCCGTGGTCTGCGGGCAGACCGATGTCCATGCCTGACTTCATCCCTGCGGACGGTTGAGGCTGCGGGCCGCCCGTCATTGGATAGGGCCTCGATCGGCGGCCGGTCAAGCCGCCTGGCTCCGGCGCTGTTCGTGGCTGGGGCCTGCGGTTGGCTCGGCCGGTGGACCGCCCCTCGCGTAGGCCGCAGGCCGGCCCGTACAGCGAGTCCGTGGTCCGGCCGCGCCGGGTTCTATCCGTCGGCTGCGAACGGTCCCTGGGCGCCTACGAGATGATCGTCGCGCTCGTGTGGCCCGTCTGCTGGGTGCGGGCCGCGGGCTTGAGCTCGGGGCTGCCAGCGATCTCCATCTGGGCTGCTCGCCGTGCCCAGCGATCACCACTCGAATGAACTAGTTCATGCAGACTATTTTTCGCTGTGAATCCATGTCAGGCCATATTTTGATCTCTCAACCTGGTGGTCCGGTGGGTGGGCCCCATTCCTACTAGTCGGGAAGCGAAAACGCTGGTGCCCAGCGGCCTGCTGGGCACCAATCCCCTCGTTATGTACAGAACAACGCTCCAACAACGATGAAGATCGACTGACAGAACTGGGCCCAGGAAGCGGATTCCTCTATAGCGGCGTTTCGCGCCGCGTGGAAGGGAGACCCGCCCCGTGACCGACCCGTCCCACACCAGCCCTGACCACCCTGACTCCGGACAGCGCCCACACCTCATAGGTCCGGCATCCCCTGCGGCGCCGCAGCCAGAGGGCCCGCAGCCTGCGGCCTCGCCCTCGGAGCCGCCGGCGGCGCCCGTCGACCCGCCGCATCCCCTCGGACTGTCGGCGGTTGAGTCCGAGTCCGGACCCGGCTCTTTTCCCGGTCGTTCCTCCGACTCCTCGGCGGGCGGTAATCCGCACCCTTCCCAGTCGGGCCTGTGCCCGCGATCAATTCCCGGATCGGAGCATTTTCCGTGCTTCGCGGGTTACCTTTCGGCCCGTCCGGGTGTTACTCTTTCCGTCAATGAGCCGGATACTGCCCCGTGCCCTGCCGGGAGCGGCTGCCCGTTGCTGGCCTCCTCTGCCTCGGTCTCGCCCATTCCGCCGACCTCTGGAGGCTCTATGACGGTTACCCGCACCACCGGTCCCCTCGATAGCCCGGACGACCACGACCCGCGCGAGACCACCCGAGGCGATGCCACCCGCCCCGAGGCGAGCGAGCGGGTTGGGCCGACGGGAGCCGTCCCGGTCGAGGAGCCACCCGCCCCGGTNGAGGAGCCGAGGGAGGCGCCGGGCGCGGATGTCCGTGCGCTGCCTTCCCGGACGGAGGCGGACGGCGGGGGCGGGCGGACTGGCCGGCGATGGGTGTTCTACGGCGAGGTCCAGACGATCAGCGGCCCGGAAGCTGACCGGATCCGGGCCGAGCTGGCGGACGTCATTCGCGATCTTCTGCGGTGGGCTGCTGGGGAAGGCGCGGCCGATGGTGGAGCACTGGGTGAGGAGGCGGCATGACTGATCATGGTCGTCGGGCGGCTGGATCAGGCCGTCCGGGGCCCGGAGCAGCGAATCAGGCAACCGACCCGGCGAACCCGGCGCTGTCGGATCTGGCGGTCTCCCCGTTCGGGCTGCCGCTGGCGCTCCTGCAAGGGGAGGTCCGTGTCGCCTTCGCTGGGCGTACTTCCACCGAGGAGCAGCAGGATCCGCGCCAGTCGCTGATGCGCCAGCTCGGCCGAGCGAAGTCGGCGCTGCCTGAATCCTGGATGATCGTGTCCCACTTCTACGACGTGGAGTCCGGGCGGAAGGAGCTGGGGGAGCGCGGCCACGGCGCCGACGTCTCCCGCTTCGACATCCCGATCCCCCGCGACGGAGGCATCGACGATCTTCTCGCCGAAGCGACTCATCCCAACCGCCGTTTCGACGCGGTGATCTGCGAGTCGATGTCCAGGATCGCCAGGCGGATGTTCGAGAACCTCTCCATCGAGCGTGCGCTCGAACGCGCCGGGGTTCCGCTGTTCGCCTGGAACGAGCCGATCAAGATCGACGGGCCGCGGGCCTCGCAGATCCTGCAGCGGNGGATCAACCAGTCCGTCGCCGAGTACGAGGCATGGCAGGTTCTGGAGAGCTCGTGGGGTGGACTGTGCACCCACGTCCGGGACGGCTGGAACATCGGCAAGCCGCCCTACGGCTACCGGGCCAAGAGTTACCGGCATCCCAACCCGGCCAAGGCCGACCGCGGCGCGACGAAGAACCGGCTCGAACCGGACGGGGCGCGCGGGGAGACAGTTACCCAGATCGCGCACTGGCGCTACCACCGGCAGCTCGGGTACGGGGCGATCGCGGACCAGCTCAATGCCGATCTTGAGCGCTACCCCCCACCCCAGCCTGTCGGCGGGGCGCATCAGGCGCGCGGCGCCTGGTCCAAGTCCACGGTGTCCGACCTGCTCCGCAATCCCAAGTACACCGGCTACCAGGTGTTCAACCGTCGCGCAAGCCGCTCTCGGCGCGGCGCGGTCAATCCCCCGGAGAAGTGGGTCTGGTCACCCAAGCCCGTCCACGAGCCGCTCATCCCCAAGTGGATGTTCGACGAGTTCAACGCCCGGCGGCAGACCAGGCGGGGCTCTCGGGAGGGCAACGCACTCAACAGCCATCCGGCCACACTGCGTACCTACGTCTTCCGCGGGATGATCGTCTGCTCCTGTGGGCGGCGCATGGCCGGTNACCTCCGCCGAGCCGGGGACCCCGTCTACTACATCTGCTGGCCGAAGGCGAACAACCGGGGGCGCGATGACAAGCTGGCCGACCATCCCAAGACGGTCCGCATCCGTGAGGACATCCTGCTAGGAGCCGTCTCGGACTTCTATACCGAACGCGTATTTGGTCGGAGTCGGGTGGCCCTGCTGGCCGCTGAACTCGACGCCTACGATGATCGAGCTGCCCAGGAGCGGGCAGCCGAGAAGGGCAGGCTTCAACGCGCGATCGACGAATTCACACGGAAGCAGGGCAACGTTCTGCGTCAGGCGCAGGACGGCGACCCGGCGGACCCGTTCACCCAGGGGCTACGCCGTAGCTATAACGAGCTCGACGCGCAGCGTACCGCCGCCCTCGCTCAGCTCGAAGATCTTGATGCGGCTGACGAGGCTGAGCCTGACCGGCCCGGACCCGACAGCCTTACCCTTCTCGACGCGCTGCCGAAGCTTCGGTTCAAGCTCGACAAGACGCCGGAGGCGCTACAGCGACGTCTCTACGAGGTCACGCAGCTCACCGTTCATGTCAACCCTGAGTCTCGGGAGGTAAAGATAATGATAAAAATCCCGATCATGGATCTTGATCAGGTGGTGGATCTGGCGGAAGTGGTCGTCGGCACCTCCGCACCCCGTACAGCAACCGCCCGGCCCTTTCACCGCAAGGATGCTGTACGTGCCCCCGGCAGGATTCGAACCTGCGCACCCGCCTCCGGAGGGCGGTGCTCTATCCCCTGAGCTACGGGGGCTCTGGGGCAACGCGGCATACGTTACCAGGCGGGAACACCGGATCGCGCACCCGGGTCGGCCGTAAGCTTCCGGTGTGTACCAAGCCGCCCCCCGGGTCCTCGTCGTCGACGACGACGCGGTGATCCGTCAGCTCGTGGTCGTCAACCTTGAGCTGGAAGGCTTCGAGGTCCATACCGCCGTCGACGGTGTCGACGCGCTGGAGATGGTGCGGGCCGTCGACCCGCAGGTGATCACGCTCGACATCATGATGCCGCGGATGAACGGCTGGGACGTGGCCGCTCACCTGCGGGAGGACCCGTCGACCGCCGACATCAAGCTGATCATGCTCACCGCGCGGGCGCAGGAGGCCGACGTCAAGCGCGGGGCTCGCATCGGCGTCGACTACTACCTGACGAAGCCGTTCGACCCCGACGAGCTGATCACCGTCGTCCAGAAGCTCGCCGCCGGCCAGCCGGCCTAGCCAGGTCCAGCCGGCGGATCACCGGGTTCGCGCCGTTCGGCTCGCCGGTTCGCCGCGTGGCGGCCTGGACGGTCGGATCGGCGGGCGGACGTGGGATGGCGTCGCGCCGATAGCATCGCGACATGACCCCCGCCGATCTCGCCGACGCCATCGTCGCGGCCATTGGTCGCGCGGTCGCCGACGGCGACCTGGACGTGACTGTGCCGACCACCGTCACGGTGGAGCGACCGAAGACCGCCGGGCACGGCGACTACGCCTCCCCGGTGGCGCTGCAGCTCGCGAAGGCGGCCCGGCGCAAGCCGCGCGAGGTCGCCGAGGTGCTGGCCGGTCGGCTGGTCACGCAGCGCGGGATTGCGAGCGTCGACATCGCCGGGCCGGGATTCCTGAACTTCACCCTGGCCGGGGACGCTCTCGGCGAGATCGCCCGCACGGTGGTGCGGGCCGGTGAGAGCTACGGCCAGGCGGCGAAGCCGCGCGACGTGCGGGTCAACCTGGAGTTCGTCAGCGCCAATCCGACCGGGCCGGTGACGCTCGCCTCGGCCCGGTGGGCTGCCGTCGGCGACGCGCTGGGCCGCATCCTGACCGCGGCCGGGTACTCGGTGGGCACCGAGTACTACGTCAACGACGCCGGCGTGCAGATCGAGCGGTTCGGCGCGTCGGTGCTGGCCGCGGCCGCCGGCCGGGAGATCCCGGCGGAGGGCTACCACGGGGCGTACGTCGCGGAGATCGCCGCGGCGGTGCTGGCGGCCCGGCCGGAGCTGCTCGACCTGCCCGACGACGAGGCGCTCGCGGTGACCACCGAAGAGGGCCTGGCCCTGATGCTCACCGAGATCCGCTCGACGCTGGAGGGCTTCGGCGTCCACTTCGACCGGTGGGCCTCCGAGCGGGCGCTGCACACCGCCGGCGCGCTGACGAAGGCGATCGACGACCTGCGCGCGCAGGGCCACGTCTACGACGCCGACGGCGCGGTGTGGCTGCGCACCACCGACTTCGGTGACGACAAGGACCGCCCGCTGGTCAAGAGCGACGGCCAGCCGACGTACTTCTGCGCCGACGCCGCCTACTACCGCGACAAGCGGGGCCGCGGCTTCGACCAGCTCATCTACCTGCTCGGGGCGGACCACCACGGTTACGTCGCCCGGCTGAAGGCGATCTCCGCCTGCTTCGGCGACGACCCGGCGACCAACCTGGACGTCATCATCGGGCAGTTGGTGACGCTGTCGCGCGGCGGTGCCCCGGTGAAGATGTCGAAGCGGGCCGGGACCTTCCTGACCCTGCACGACCTCGTCGACGCCGTCGGGGTCGACGCGGCCCGCTACTCGCTGGTCCGGTCCTCGCTCGACTCGTCCCTCGACCTCGACCTCGACCTGGTGACCCGCCAGACCAGCGACAATCCGGTGTTCTACGTCCAGTACGCGCATGCCCGGATCAGTTCGCTGCTGCGCAACGCCGAGGCGCTGGGCCTGCCGACCGCGCCCGAGACGGCGGACGTCGCGCTGCTGACCCATCCGCGCGAGGTCGACCTGCTGCGGGGGCTCGGCGAGTTCCCGCGGGTGATCGAGGCGGCGGCCAGCCTGCGTGGCCCCCATCGGGTCGCCCGCTACCTGGAGGAACTCGCCGGGGTCTACCACCGGTTCTACGACGCCTGCCGGGTACTCCCGCAGGGGGATGAGGAGGCGGGTCCGCTCACCGGGGCCCGGCTGCTGCTGGTCGCCGCGACCCGGGTGGTGCTCGCGAACGGCCTTGGCCTGCTCGGCGTCAGCGCACCCGAGCGGATGTGACCGGATGGCGGACAGTGGCCGCGACGTTGGGGCAGGCCGCGGCGTTGAGACAGGCCGCGGCGTTGGGACAGTCCGCAGCATGGAGACAGGCAGAGGCGACATGAGCGAGACCGACAACCCGGCGGCGGCGGCCCCGGAGGTGGGAGCCGCGGCGGTGGCGGCCCCGGTGGTGGCACTGGAGGAGAACCTCTGGCCGGCGACGGCCCGGCTCGACCCCGACGGCGTGCTGCGGATCGGCGGCGTCCGGGTGGACGAGCTGGCCGCCGAGTTCGGTACCCCGGCGTTCGTCCTGGACGAGGCCGACTTCCGGGCCCGGTGCGCCGCCTGGCGGCGCGCGTTCTCCGACTGCGACGTCTACTACGCCGGTAAGGCGTTCCTGTGCCGCGCGGTCGCCCGTTGGGTGGCCGAAGAGGGGCTGAACCTCGACGTCTGCACCGGCGGCGAGCTCGCCGTGGCCCGCTCGGTCGGCTTCCCGGCGGCGCGGCTGCTGTTCCACGGCAACAACAAGTCGGTCGCCGAGCTGCGCGCGGCGGTGGCCTACGGCGTCGGGCGGATCGTCGTCGACTCCTTCGCCGAGATCGACCGCCTGGCCGCCGTCGCCGCCGAGGCCGGGGTGCGCCAGCGGGTCCTCGTGCGGGTCACGCCGGGGGTGGAGGCGCACACCCATCACTACGTCTCCACCGGCCAGGAGGACCAGAAGTTCGGCTTCTCGCTGGCCGACGGTGCGGCGGCCGAGGCGGTGGAGCGGGTGCTCGCCGCCGGCTCGCTGCACCTCGTCGGCCTGCACGCGCACATCGGCTCGCAGATCTTCGACACGGCCGGGTTCGGCCTGGCAGCGCATCGCATGGTCGGCCTGCTGGCGCGCATCCGCGACACCCACGACCTCGAACTGCCCGAGCTCGACCTCGGCGGCGGGCTCGGCATCGCCTACACCAGCGAGGACGCCCCGCTGGAGGTGGCCGACGTCGCCGAGCGGCTGACCGCCGTCGTGGGCAAGGAGTGCGCGGCCGCGGGGCTCGCCGTCCCGCGCCTCGGCGTCGAGCCGGGCCGGGCCGTCGTCGGCCCGACGACGGTGACCCTCTACGAGGTCGGCACGGTCAAGGAACTGCCCGGGCTGCGCACCTTCGTCAGCGTCGACGGCGGGATGAGCGACAACATCCGCACGGCGCTCTACGACGCCCGGTACACCGCCCGGCTGGTCTCCCGGGCGGGCTCGGCCGCGGCCCACGTGGTCACGCTGGTCGGCCGGCACTGCGAGTCCGGCGACGTCGTCGCCCACGACGTGCCGCTGCCCGACGACGTGCGCCCCGGCGACCTCGTCGCGGTGCCGGCCAGCGGGGCTTACCACCGGTCCATGGCCAGCAACTACAACCATGTCACCCGCCCGCCGGTCGTCGCGGTGCGCGACGGCGTCGCCCGGCTGATCGTCCGGCGGGAGACCGAGGAGGACCTGCTGCGCCTCGACATCGACCCGGCGGACCAGGCGGGCCCGGCGGGGCAGGCAGGCCAGGCAGGCCCGGCGGGGCAGGCGGGGCAGACCGCCGCGGCGGTGACACCGTGAGGATCGCGCTGCTCGGCTGCGGCGTCGTCGGCAGCGAGATCGTCCGGCTGCTGCGGGCCAACGCCGACGACCTCGCCGCCCGGGTCGGCGAGCCGCTCGACCTCGTCGGGATCGGGGTACGCCGCCCGGAGCGGGTCCGTGACCTCGACATCGACGCGAACCTGTTCACCGCGGACGCCGCCGGACTCGTCGCCCGCGACGATGTCGATCTCGTCATCGAGGTCGTCGGGGGGATCGAGCCGGCCCGAGACTGGCTGCTGGCCGCCCTGCGGGCCGGCAAACCGGTGGTCACCGCGAACAAGGCGCTCCTGGCCTCCGAGGGCGCCGCGCTGCACGACGCGGCGGCCGCCGCCGGCACCGACCTGTACTACGAGGCCGCGGTCGGCGGGGCGATCCCGCTGATCCGCCCGCTGCGCGAAAGCCTGGCCGGCGACCGTGTCCGGCGGGTGCTCGGCATCGTCAACGGCACGACGAACTTCGTGCTGACCCGGATGGACGAGACCGGCGCGTCCTTCGCCGAGGCGCTGGCCGAGGCCGGCGCGCTCGGCTATGCCGAGGCCGACCCGTCCGCCGACATCGACGGCTACGACGCCGCCGCGAAGGCGGCGATCATGGCCCAGCTCGCCTTCCACTCGCCGGTCACCATCGACGACGTCTACCGGGTCGGCATCGGCGACGTCACCGCCGCCGACATCGCGAGCGCGCGGGAGATGGGCTGCACCGTCAAGGCCCTGGCGGTCGCCGAACGCTCCGTCGAGACCGACGGGATCAGCGTCCGGGTCCATCCCGCGATGATCCCGCGCAGCCACCCGCTGGCCGGGGTGCGGGAGGCGTTCAACGCCGTGTTCGTCGAGGCGGAGGCCGCCGGGCAGTTGATGTTCTACGGCCAGGGGGCGGGCGGGGCGCCGACCGCGTCGGCGGTGCTCGGCGATGTGGTCGCTGTGGCGCGCAACCGCATCGCGGGCCGGCGCGGACCCGGCGAGTCGTCCTACGCGGCGCTGCCCGTCCTGCCGATGGGCCGTACCGTGACGAGGTATCACGTGAATCTCGACGTCACCGACAAGACCGGCGTGCTCGCGACGGTCGCCGGTGCCTTCGCGCGTCACGATGTGTCCATCAGGAGCGTCCGCCAGGACGGCCGCGGCGACGACGCGAGCCTCGTTCTCGTGACGCATGCCGCGCCCGACGCGGCGCTGTCGGCCACCGTCGAGGAGCTACGCGGCCTCGCCGGGGTGCGGGCGGTGTCCGGCGTGATGCGGGTCGAGGGAGGTGAGCCGTGACCACGACGTCCACAGCTCGTGCGGAGTCCAGCGCTACCGAGTCCAGCGCTCGTGCGCAGTCCGCGTCGTTCCCGGGCGGGCCGGCGCAGCCGGCGGCGTCCACCCAGCCCGACCGGTCGCACCGGCCGTGGCGGGGGATCATCGAGGAGTACCGCGACCGGCTGCCGGTCGACGACGACACGCCGGTGATCACCCTGCGGGAGGGCGCCACGCCGCTGCTGTACGCGGAGCACCTGTCCGAGCTCACCGGGTGTGAGGTTCATCTCAAGGTCGAGGGTGCGAACCCGACGGGTTCGTTCAAGGACCGCGGGATGACGATGGCCATCAGCCGGGCCGTCGGCGCGGGTTCCCAGGCGGTCATCTGCGCCTCCACGGGCAACACCTCGGCCTCGGCGGCCGCCTATGCCGCCCGCGCCGGCATCACCTGCGCGGTCCTCGTCCCCAGCGGGAAGATCGCGTTGGGCAAGCTCGCTCAGGCGCTCGTGCACGGCGCCCGGCTGCTTCAGCTCGACGGCTCCTTCGACGACTGCCTGCGGGTCGCCCGCGAACTCGCCGACACCTCACCGGTCACCCTGGTCAACTCGGTGAACCCGTACCGCCTGGAAGGCCAGAAGACGGCGTCGTTCGAGATCGTCGAGGCGCTCGGGCGGGCCCCGGACGTGCACTGCCTGCCGGTCGGTAACGCCGGCAACATCACCGCCTACTGGCGGGGGNACCTGGAGGAGGACGCCCGCGTCGGCGCCGGCCGGCCGCGGATGTGCGGTTTCCAGGCGGCGGGCGCGGCCCCGATCGTGCGCGGCGAGATCGTCACCTCCCCGCAGACGATCGCCACCGCGATCCGCATCGGCAACCCGGCCTCCTGGGCCTTCGCCGTCGACGCGCGGGACTCCTCCGGCGGCCTCATCGACGCCGTCAACGACCGGCAGATCCTCGCCGCCTACCGGCTGCTCGCCCGCCGGGAGGGCGTCTTCGTCGAGCCGTCCAGCGCGGCGAGTGTCGCCGGGCTGCTGATGGCCCGCGAGGACGGCCGCATCGAGGCGGGCCAGCGCGTCGTGTGCACCGTGACCGGCAACGGCCTGAAGGACCCCGACTGGGCGATCAGCGGGGCGGCCCGACCGGAGACGATCCGGCCGACCGTCGCGGGCGCCGCCGAGGCGCTCGGGCTGCAGACTTCGTGACCGCCCTGTCCGGCGCGGTCCCGGGGGCCGAAGCGGTCCCCGGCCAGGCTGTCCGCGACATCTTCAGCGCGGGTGACCGCCGCGATGGCGCCGGCGAGGCTGTCCGCGATGGCGCCGGCGCGGGTGACCGCGGCAGCGCCGGCGCGGGTGACCGTGACGCGCGGGGAGAGTACGGGAGCTCGCCGGCGGTCGGCGCCGGTGGGACGGCCGCCGCCGGCGCCGCCCGACGGGTCCGGGTGCGGGTTCCCGCCACGAGCGCGAACCTCGGCCCGGGTTTCGACGCCTTCGGACTCGCCCTCGGACTGTACGACGAGGTCGACGTGGAGGTGACCGCGTCCGGCCTGACGGTCGACGTGGTCGGCCCGGACGAGGTCGCCCAGGACGAGACGCACCTGGTGGTCAGGGCGATCCGGGCGACGTTCGACCTGCTCGGCCGGCCGCAGCCGGGGCTCGCTCTGCGCTGCGTGAACCGGATCCCGCACGGCCGCGGGCTCGGCTCGTCCGCGGCCGCGATCGTGGCGGGGATCGTGGCGGCGGCGGCGCTCACCCGGGCCGATCTCGGTCCGGAGTTCGAGGCCGGCGCCGCGGCGAACCAGGGCGCCCCCGGCGTAGCCCGTCCCGGCGTCCCTTCCGACGTGACCGCGGCCGCGATCGCGGCTGGTCCCGGGTCCTCGGCGCCGGCCGAAGCCGCGTGGATGCTGCGCCTCGCGCATGACATCGAGGGCCATCCGGACAATGTGGCCGCCGCGCTGTCGGGTGGTTTCACCGTCGCCTGGCAGGACGTCGAGGGGGCCCGCTGCCTGCGCGTCGACCCCTTCGCCGAGCTGCGGCCGGTGGTCTTCGTGCCGACGGTGCGCCAGTCCACCGAGGCGTCGCGGGGCGCGCTGCCGGCGCTCGTCGGGCTGCCCGACGCCGCCCGGACCCTCGGCCGGGCCGCGTTGCTGGCGCTGACGATGTCCGCCGCCGAGCCCGCCGGAGCGGCGCAGCGCGCCCGCACCCTGTTCAGCGCGACCGAGGACCTGCTCCACCAGCCCTACCGGCTGCCCGCCGCGCCGGCCACCGGCGAGCTGGTCGCCCGGCTGCGCGCGCTGGGGGTGCCGGCGACCCTGTCCGGTTCCGGACCGTCCGTACTCGCCCTCGCGGTCGGCGGGGAACAGGCCGCGGCGGCGGTGGGCGCGGCGAGCTCCGAGTTCTCGGTCGCGCCGCTGAGCGTTGACCGCCTCGGGGCGCAGGTCACCCGCCTCGACCCCGAAAGGTAGTCGAACGGATTTATAACGTAATATTGTCGGGCTGGGGTGGGGCGGTCGGGCCGCGGCTCGCGGTCGTGGGTCACATCGGGAAGTCCTGACGTCTCAAGGTTGTTGCCGAGGTGTCTGCCGCTGGATAGTCTGGTGACTGCACCCGCTGCCACCGCGGCGCGTGCTCGCTCCCGCAGTGCCGCTCTGGCAGTGCCAGATGGGCCGTGGTTCGGGACTCCGGTGTTTCGGCCTCGTCGTCGTTGCCTCGGCTCCACACCGGCACACCTGGGCGGGATCGGCGAGTTCGCTCGCGGCAGTCGGCCGCTGGCGCCGTAGACGGGCGCGACGTCGCCCATCCGGTGCTGTACATCCCCTTCACCCGGCATCTGTGCAGGCGAAGAAGGTTCACAAGCTACGCCCGGCTCATCAGGAGCCAGTTCCTTCAGGGAAGGAAAACCTTGAGCGACACCACCAACGTGCTGCCAGTGAGCGCACGTGAGTCTGCGGCGCCTGCGACGCCTGCATCGCCGCCCCACGAGAGCGGGCCGGCGGCCGGCACCTCGTCCGCAGACGCCGTCACCACCGCGCCCGCCGCCGACAACGGCAGCGCGCGCGCCAGCCGCGGCTCCCGGGCCGCCGTCGCGACCGCGGCCCCGACCGCCGAGGGCGCCACCGCGACCCGGCGGCGCCGGCAGGGCACCGGGCTGTCCGCGATGCTGCTCCCCGAGCTGCAGTCCATGGCCTCGTCCATGGGTATCCAGGGGGTGGGCCGGCTGCGCAAGGGCCAGCTCATCGCCGCGATCCAGAACCTGCAGAACGGCGAGGCCGCGGGCGGCTCCGCCGCCGCCTCCGTCATCGACCAGGCGCCGGTGGCGCCCATCCCGGCGCCGAGTGAGGCGCCCGCCGCGGCGCCCCTGGCGACCCGTCAGCCCGCCGGCGACGGCGGCGGCTCCAGCACCACCACCCGCACCCGTTCCCGCCGCGGCGCGTCGCGCGGCGTGGCCAGCCCCGCCCTCGAGCAGCCGACCCTGCCGGACTCGGCCGGCGACACCGTCGTCGAGACCCGTCCAGCCCCCGTCGTGGCGGCCCCGGCGCAGCCCGCGGCCATCTCCGCGCCGCCGGCCGCCGCTGCCGCCTCCGCCCAGTCCGCCCCGACCCAGCCGGCGACCAGCCCCGGCCGACAGGGCGAAGGCGCTGTCCGCAGCCGTGAGGACCGCCGCGACCGCTCTGGCGACAACGGCCGCTCTGGCGACAACGGCCGCTCTGGCGACAACGGCCGCTCTGGTGACAGCGGCCGCTTCGGTGACAGCGGCCGTTCCGGCGACAGCGGGCGGGCCGGCGACAACGGCCGTTCCGGCGGCGGCGACGGCGAGCGGCCCACGAACGACCGTCAGGGCACGGATCGTCGGTCCGGCGGGGATCGTCAGGACCGGCAGTCCGGTGACCGTTCATCGGGTCGCGCCGACCGGACCCAGGGTGACCGTTCCGGCAATGACCGCTCGGGCGGTGACCGTTCCGGCGGCGACCGCTCGGGTAGTGACCGTGCCGGTAGTGACCGTGCGGGTAGTGACCGTTCCGGCGGTGACCGTTCCGGTAGTGACCGTCCGGGTAGTGACCGTTCCGGCCAGAACGGTCAGGGCGACGACGACTTCGCCGGCCGCAGCCGGCGGGGCCGCTTCCGTGAGCGTGGCCGCAACCGCGGTCGCGGCGGGCCGGCCGGCCCGGCCGAGAACGAGCCGGTGCTGCGCGAGGACGACGTCCTCGTGCCCGTCGCCGGCATCCTCGACGTTCTGGACAACTACGCCTTCGTCCGGACCAGCGGCTACCTGACCGGCCCGACCGACGTCTACGTCAGCTTGGCCCAGGTGCGTCGCAACGGGCTGCGCCGCGGCGACGCCATCACCGGCGTCGTGCGCGCCCCGCAGGAGGGCGAGCAGCGTCGGGACAAGTACAACGCGCTGGTCCGGCTGGACACGATCAACGGGATGGAACCCGACGAGGCGCGCGGGCGGCCCGAGTTCACCAAGCTCACGCCGCTGTACCCGCAGGAGCGTCTGCGCCTGGAGACCGAGCCCCACCTGCTCACGACGCGGGTCATCGACCTCGTCATGCCGATCGGCAAGGGGCAGCGCGCCCTCATCGTCAGCCCGCCCAAGGCCGGCAAGACGATGGTGCTGCAGTCCATCGCCAACGCGATCACCACGAACAACCCGGAAGTCCACCTCATGGTCGTCCTCGTCGACGAGCGGCCGGAGGAGGTGACCGACATGCAGCGTTCGGTCAAGGGTGAGGTCATCGCCTCCACCTTCGACCGGCCGCCGGCCGACCACACCAACGTCGCCGAGCTGTCCATCGAGCGGGCCAAGCGCCTGGTCGAACTCGGCCACGACGTCGTCGTCCTGCTCGACTCGATCACTCGGCTGGGCCGCGCCTACAACCTGGCCGCCCCCGCCTCGGGCCGGATCCTGTCCGGTGGTGTCGACTCGACGGCGCTCTACCCGCCGAAGCGCTTCCTCGGCGCGGCGCGCAACATCGAGAACGGTGGGTCGCTGACGATCATCGCCACGGCGCTGGTCGAGACGGGCTCGACGATGGACACCGTGATCTTCGAGGAGTTCAAGGGGACGGGCAACGCCGAGCTCAAGCTCGACCGCAAGATCGCCGACAAGCGGATCTTCCCGGCGGTCGACGTCGACGCCTCCGGTACCCGCAAGGAAGAGATCCTCCTTGCCCCCGAAGAGCTCTCGATCATGCACAAGCTGCGCCGAGTGCTCCACACCCGGGAGAACCAGCAGGCGTTGGAGCTCCTGCTCGACCGGCTCAAGCAGTCCCGGACGAACTACGAGTTCCTCATGCAGATCGCCAAGACGGCGCCGCCGCAGGATTAGTCCTACGGCGACGTTCGGGGTGACGTCGGATCGCCTTCGGCGGTCCGACCGGGGGAGCCGCGGGGCGGCGACGTTCGGGGACCTCGGTCTCATGGTGCGGCCGCTCGTCAGGCCTCTGGAGTAGGCGGTAGGCGGTGCGACGGCAGACGGCGCCCCGCCCAGCCTCTCGCCTCCCGGCTGGCCCACCGGCGCTGTCCCGCAAGCGGTTGTGCAGGGGAGCGGTGCCACCTGTCTCTTACGTAGGGACAAATTGGACGCCGAACCCTACAGAAGAACCATGGAGGCGCTCTCCCGCGCCTCCGGCGCCGACGCGGGAGTCTTCGCCCGGTTCGCGCCCCGCCTCGGTCGCGCCACCTCGTGTCACGGAACGTGACGGCTGGACGGGGGGCTGAGCGAGGGCGGGGGACTGGCGGGGGACGGAACCGGGGCGGAACAGGCTGGCTCGTGGGGACGTTGAGCGAGCTGGGAAAGTCACCGGCGGACGTGGCGTCCGCCTCTGGCAGACTGGTGGCAGAACGGCTCCGGTTCACGCCCTCCATCCGGACGGCGACCCGGCGGCCACATCGAAAGAGGGACCATGAAGGCTGATATCCACCCGACCTACCACGAGACGACCGTGAACTGTACCTGCGGGAGCACCTTCACCACCCGCAGCACCAAGGAGAACGGCGTCGTCAACGCCGAGGTCTGCTCGCAGTGCCACCCGTTCTACACGGGCAAGCAGAAGATCCTCGACGTCGGCGGGCGGGTCGAGAAGTTCGAGCGCCGGTTCGGCCGGCGGCGCCCCGGCGAGAAGGTCGGCGGCGCGAAGTAGTGCGGCCACGGCGCCCGTCCGGATCCCCGGGCGGGCGCCGTTTGCGTCCGGGGCGCCGCAGGCAGCGCCGCCCCGCCGACCCTGGCTCCGGAGCCGTGCGGCGTCCGGGACCATGATGTGCGAAGAGGAAACACCATGACGTCCCCGCTCGACGGCCTCGTCGCGGAGCACGCCGAGATCGAGGGGCAGCTCGCCGATCCGGCGGTGCACAACGACCCCGCGAAGGCCCGTGCCCTGAGCCGCCGCTACGCGCAGCTCGCCCCGGTCGTCGATCTGGCCCGGGAGCTCGAGCGGGTGGAGGGCGACCTCGCCGCCGCCCGCGAGCTCGCCGCGGAGGACACGTCGTTCCGCGGGGAGGTCAACGATCTCGACGCCGAACTGGCCGGGCTCAACGAGCGGCTGCGCGCCTACCTGGTCCCGGTCGATCCCGACGACGCCCGGGACGCCATCCTGGAGGTCAAGGCCGGCGCGGGCGGCGAGGAGTCGGCCCTGTTCGCCGGCGACCTGCTGCGGATGTACCTGCGCTACGCGGAACGCCGCGGCTGGAAGACCGAGATCCTCGACGCCAACCCGTCCGATCTCGGCGGCTACCGCGACGTCAGCGTGGCGGTGAAGGCCCGTGGCTCGGCGCCCGGCGACGGCGTGTACGGCCGCCTGCGGTTCGAGGGCGGGGTGCACCGCGTCCAGCGGGTGCCGGTGACGGAGTCCGCCGGGCGCATCCACACCTCCGCAGCCGGGGTGCTGGTGCTTCCCGAGGCGGAGGAGGTCGACGTCGAGATCGACCCGAACGACCTGCGCATCGACGTGTTCCGCTCGTCCGGACCCGGTGGGCAGAGCGTGAACACCACCGACTCGGCGGTCCGGATCACGCACGTCCCGACCGGTCTGGTGGTGTCCTGCCAGAACGAGAAGAGCCAGCTGCAGAACAAGGAGTCCGCGCTGCGGATCCTGCGCGCCCGGCTGCTCGGCGTCGCCCGGGAGAAGGCCGAGTCGGAGGCGTCGATGGCGCGCGCCAGCCAGGTTCGCACCGTGGACCGCTCGGAGCGGGTGCGTACCTACAACTTCGCCGAGAACCGGATCAGCGATCACCGGGTCGGATACAAGGCGCACAACCTCGACCAGGTGCTCGACGGCGAGCTCGACGAGGTGCTGGACGCGCTCGCCGCCGCCGATCTGGAGGCCCGGTTGGCCGCCCAGGCGTCATGACCGGCCTGTCGGTGACCCGCGGGCCCGCCGTGACGCTCGCGGCCTGGCTCGCGCGGGCCACCGAACGGCTGCGGTCGGCCGGGGTCGCCAGCCCCCGCGCCGACGCCGAGCAGTTGGCCGCGCACGCCCTGGGGATCTCCCGGGCCCGGCTGGCACTCGTCGACGAGCTGCCCCCGCCGGCCGTCGAGCGCCTCGACGAGCTCGTGGGCCGGCGTGCCCGGCGTGAGCCGCTGCAGCACCTGACCGGCCTCGCCGGGTTCCGCTATCTCGACCTCGCCGTCGGCCCCGGGGTGTTCGTCCCCCGGCCGGAGACGGAGTCGGTCGTCGGATGGGCCCTCGCCGCGCTGCCCTCGGCGCCCGCGGTGACCTTGGCGTCCGTGGTGACCTCGGCGTCCGTGGTGACCTCGGTGTCCGCAGCGTCAGCGTCTGCGGCGCCGGACGGCCCGGTGTGTGTGGACCTGTGCGCGGGGTCCGGGGCGATCGCGCTGTCCCTGGCCGCGGAGGTGCCCGGCGCCCGGGTGCACGCCGTGGAGGTGGATCCCGCGGCGCTGGGCTGGCTGCGGCGTAACGTTGCGGCGAGCGGACTTCCGGTCACGGTGCACGAGGCCGACATCACCGCCGCGCCCACCGCGTCGCTTGCCCGGCTCGCCGGGTCGGTCGACCTGGTCGTCAGCAATCCGCCGTATCTTCCGGATGCCGACCGCGACGAGGTGGAGCCCGAGGTGGGCGAGCATGATCCGCCCCGGGCGCTGTGGGGCGGTGCGGACGGCCTCGACGTGGTGCGCGCCGTCGTCGCGTTGGCGGCCCGGCTGCTGCGCCCCGGGGGCCTGCTCGTCGTCGAACACGCCGATGGTCACGGTGTCGCCGCACCGGGTCTGCTGCGGGCCGACGGGCGGTGGGCGGAGGTGGCCGACCATCCCGACCTGGCCGGGCGGGACCGGTTCGTCAGCGGCCGGCGCCGGGCCGGCGCCGGGGAGCGAGCGACAGGGGAGGAGGGGTGATGCAGCGCTTCGACTGTTCCGACGAGGCCGAGCGGGCCCGTGGGCTGGATGCGGCGGTCGCCGCCGTGGGTCGCGGCGGGCTGGTGGTGCTGCCCACCGACACGCTGTACGGCCTGGGGGCCGACGCGTTCGACCGGGACGCGGTGGCCGCGTTGCTGGCCGCCAAGGGGCGCGGGCGCAACATGCCCGTCCCGGTCCTGGTCGGCTCCTGGCGGACCCTGGACGGGCTCATCGACCGCAAGACCCCGCAGGTGAAGGATCTGATCTCGGCGTTCTGGCCGGGCGGGCTGACGCTCGTGGTCCGGCACGCGGCGTCGCTGCGCTGGGATCTCGGCGAGGGCCGGGGCACCGTGGCGGTGCGCATGCCGCTGCACCCGGTGGCGATCGAGCTGCTGGGCCGCACGGGTCCGATGGCCGTCTCCAGTGCGAACATCAGCGGCCAGCCGCCGGCGACCACGGTGGACGAGGCGGTCGACCAGCTCGGCGGTGCCGCCGAGGTGTATCTCGACGGCGGCCCGTGCCCGGCGGCCGTGCCCTCGACCATCGTCGACTGCACCGGCGAGGTGCCGGTCGTCGTTCGCAGCGGCGCCGTCGGCCTCGACGCGTTGCGCGAGGTCCTGCCCCTCGTGCGGGAACCCGCCGGCCGTTGAGTCGGTCCTGACCCGGTCCTGGCCCGGCCCGAGTGGAGGGCCGTGCCGGCGCGGAGGACCATTGGTCCCGATCGGGCGGCACGAGCGCAGAAGGTAGGTACGCCATGAGCACCCCGTTCTGGGGCCCGGACTTCGACCAGCTCGCCGACACGGACCCGGACATCGCCGGGGTGGTGCTCGACGAGCTGGCTCGGCTGCGCGGGGGCCTGCAGCTCATCGCGAGCGAGAACCTCACCTCGCCCGCGGTGCTCGCGGCGTTGGGCTCGACGCTGTCGAACAAGTACGCCGAGGGCTATCCCGGCCGGCGTTACTACGGCGGCTGCCAGGTGGTCGACCGGGCCGAGGAGATCGGCATCGCCAGGGCGAAGGAGCTCTTCGGCGCCGAGCACGCCAACCTGCAGCCCCATTCGGGCGCGTCGGCGAACTTCGCCGTGTACGCGGCGCTGCTGACCCCGGGTGACACGGTGCTGGCGATGTCGCTGCCGCACGGCGGTCACCTCACCCACGGCAGCAAGGTGAACTTCTCCGGGAAGTGGTTCGACGTCGTCGCCTACGGCGTGCGCGAGGATACCGAGCTCATCGACTACGACCAGGTACGCGACCTCGCCCGCCAGCACCGCCCCAAGATGATCATCTGTGGGGCGACGGCCTACCCGCGCCTGATCGACTTCGCCGCCTTCCGATCCATCGCCGACGAGGTCGGCTCGTGGCTGATGGTGGACGCGGCCCACTTCATCGGGCTGGTCGCGGGCGGCGCGATCCCCAGCCCGGTGCCGTACGCCGACGTCGTCAGCTTCACCACGCACAAGGTTCTGCGCGGCCCCCGCGGCGGCATGATCCTCGCCCGCGAGGAGCTGGCCGGGCGCATCGACAAGGCGGTGTTCCCGTTCAGCCAGGGTGGACCGCTGATGCACGCGGTGGCGGCGAAGGCCGTCGCGCTACGGGAGGCGGCCACCCCCGCCTACGCCCAGTACGCTCGCCAGGTGGTGGCCAACGCGCAGGTGCTGGCCGAGGGCCTNGCCGCCGAGGGCATCCGGCCGGTCGCCGGGGGCACCGATACCCACCTCGCGCTGCTCGACCTGCGCGAGCTCGGGGTCAGCGGCCGCGACGCCGAGGCCCGCTGCGACGCCGCCGGCATCACCCTGAACAAGAACGCGATCCCCTACGACCCGCAGCCGCCCGCGATCTCCTCCGGGATCCGGGTCGGCACGCCGGCGGTCACCACCCAGGGAATGGGGGAGGGCGAGATGAAGGAGATCGCCGCCCTGATCGCCCGGGCGGTGCGTGATCCCGCCGCCGCCGCGGACATCGCCGCGGGCGTCGCCACGCTCGTCGAACGGTACCCCGCGTACCCGCGGTAGCCGCCGCGGGCCGTTCCGAGTTCCACCTCAGCGTTCCACCTCAGCGTTCCACGACAGCGTTTCATCACAGCGTTTCATCACAGCGTTTCCATGACAGCTTCTCCATCACAGCGTTCCACCACATCCGGGTCGGCAGTGGGAGATACCCGACGGTGCGCGAGTACCTGCTCGTCTTCGTGGTCTCGGCGGCGGTGACATTCCTCGCCACGNCGCTGGCCCGGACCTTCGCCATGCGCATCGGCGCCGTCGCCGGGGTGCGCGACCGCGACGTCCACGCGATCCCGACGCCCCGACTCGGCGGCCTGGCGATGCTCGCCGGTCTCTATGCCGGCCTGGAGGTGGCCGACCGGCTGCCGTTCCTGTCGGTGGTGTCCCAGGACTGGTCGGAGACGCGGGCGGTGCTCATCGCCGGCACGCTGATCTGCCTGCTCGGGGTCGCCGACGACCGGTGGGAGCTGGACTCGCTGACCAAGCTCGCCGGCCAGGTCGCCGCCGCCGGCATCATGGTGCTGCTCGGCGTCCAGTGGTCGTTCGCCATCGACCGCAACAGCGAGACCACGTTGAGCCTCGGGCCGGAGACCGCCGTCCCGCTGTCGATCCTCGCCACCGTCCTGCTGATCAACGCGATGAACTTCATCGACGGGCTCGACGGGCTCGCCGCCGGGGTCGCGGCGATCGCGTCGCTGGCGACCTTCTACTTCGCCTACGAGATCGCGGTGATCGACGGCTTCTACCGGGCATCGCCCGCGGCCCTGCTCGCCGCGGTCACCGCCGGGGTGTGCGTCGGGTTCCTGCCGCACAACTTCAATCCGGCCCGGCTGTTCATGGGCGACTCCGGCTCCATGCTGATCGGCCTGCTGTCCGCCGCCTCGATGATCTCCGTTACCGGGCAGGTCGCCTACGGGGGTTACGCTGGACCCTCGCGGTCGTATCCGTCGCTGATCCCGCTGGCGATTCCCGTGGCCGTCCTCGCTGTTCCCTTCCTCGACCTCGGGCTGGCGGTCATCCGGCGGACGCGGGCGGGACGGTCGCCGTTCGCGGCCGACAAGATGCATCTCCACCACCGGATGCTGGAGATCGGCAATTCGCACGTGAGGGCGGTTCTGTTCATGTATTTCTGGGCGGCTCTGGTCGGGTTCGGCGGTGTCGCCGCGTCGTTCTCCGCCTCCCCCCTGCCGATTCTCGTCGCCACCGTCGGGGTCGGGCTCGCGGCGCTGCTCGCGCTGCTGGTCCGCACGCAGAAGTCGGCACGCGCGTGATCGTGCCGGCGGCCCGGGTGATCCGACTCGGCCTGCTGCTCACTCTCGCGCTCGCAGTGCCCGCCGTGGCGATCTCCGCGGGGCTGCGCGGGGGGACCGGCGCGCTGAGCGTGGTGCTGGGGCTCGTGATCGTCGTCGCGTTCTTCACCATCAGCAAGCTGGCGGTGGGCGCGGTCGCGCGCCGGGCGCCGCACCTGCTGCTGCCGGCGGCCCTCGGCACCTACGCGCTGAAGATCGCGGTGCTCGGGGTGGTGCTGCTGGGGCTCCAGGACAGCTCGGCGCTCGACCTGCCGTCCTTCGCCTGGTCGATCTTCGGCGGCGTCTTCGCCTGGATGGGCGCCGAACTCTGGGTCGCGACCCACACCCGGGTGCCCTTTTTCGACCCGGATCGCCCCGGCGCCTGGGACGCCGCGCGGCGGCCGCCGACGCGATGAGCGACCGGAGCGACCGGAACCCCGGAAGCGACCGGAACCCCGGGGCCGCCAGCGGCGGCGCACGGCGGGGCGGGCCCGAGGGTGGGCCACCCGAAAGTGCCGGTGCCCCGCGCGCGTCCGGTCGTCCGCCCCGGCAGCGCGCCCGGGGCGGGCAGCATCCCGGCGAGGCGTGGAACGTCTTCGGAACTCTGATCGCCGGGATGGCGTTCTGGGGACTGGTGGGCTTTGGTGCCGACCGGCTGTTCGGCTTTCGGGCGCTGTTCCTGCCCATCGGCCTCGCGGTCGGCATGGGGGCCGCCATGTACCTGGTCATCTACCGGCTGACTCAGCGCTAGCCGGTTGGTCGGGGGCCGTTCGCCCCTTTTTGCTGGAGTTGGTGGGGACGTTCCGGTCGTCCCGTTCGTTGCATCCCGATGGTCCCGGCCGTCCCGTTCCGAATGGACCGGGGCGTTCGCGCCCGTGGACCTGTCTATCCGACCATTCCCGGCTGTTCCATGGGTGCGGCCGGTCCGATTCGCCGCGATCTCACCGGTCATCGGGAAAACTCGCGGCGACCGCGCACCGGTCCCACCGGCGCAACCATGACCTGCCAGGTCATCGACGTCGCGGGCGAAATAGGCAAGAGTGGGCGCAAGCGGCGGACCGCCGGGAGGGAGTGGCGAGATGACCGCAACCCGTGCACGTCCCGGCACCATGCCGAGCGACGGCCCGCGGGCGGGCGTCAGCGCGAACTGGACGTCATGAGGTGGTCACGCAATGTGGAATCGTCATCAACGGAGCGAAACCTCCGGACAACGCGCACATGAGCCAGGGTGAACCTCGAAGCGAGTTGGTGCCTGTGGCGCGCCGGTGTGGATAGTATCGCGGGCAACAGGACGTCGGCCTGCCGACACCCACCAGGGCCTGGGCTTGTCGAGGTGTCCCTCGAAGCGCTGCCGCCGGTTGGCTGCGGGTCGTTCTTCGGTGTGAGCGTGTCGTGCGAACCCGGTAGGGTGGGGGCAATCTGCCGCCGGCACGGCAACCTCGCTGAGCCGTGGACGCGTTACTTAATCGATCATGGAGGTGTTTGTCGTGCCGGTCCTCGCTGATGAGGGCTTCGAAGGCCCCACGAAGGAGGTCTTCCAGACTCCGCACTGGTTCGATGTCGGGATCGGCTCGGTCAATCTCTACCTCAACAAGGCCACCGCGCTCACGATCTTCGCCGCGCTGTTCGTCGGCGTGATCTTCTGGCTGGGTTTCCGTCGAGCTAAAATCATACCTCGCGGGATCCAGAACCTGTGCGAGTCCGCATACGACTTCGTCGATCTGCAGATCGCTCGCGGGGTCATCGGGGAGAAGGGCGCGCGCTACACGCCCTACCTGCTGGTCCTGTTCAGCTTCGTGCTGGTCAGCAACGTCCTCGCGATCATCCCGGCGGCCCAGTTCCCGGCGACCTCGCGCATCGCGGTCCCGATGGTCCTCGCCGTCGTCACCTGGGTGATGTTCATCTACGCGGGCATCAAGTCCAACGGCGCCGGCGCGTACTTCAAAGAGATGATCGACCCGGCGCCCACCGCGCCGCTGGCGATCCGCCTGCTGCTGGGCCCGATCGAGATCCTGTCGACACTGATCGTCCGGCCGTTCACGCTGGCCATCCGACTGTTCGCGAACATGTTCGCCGGTCACCTCCTGCTGCTGGTCTTCTCGCTGGGCGCGGACTACCTGCTGCCCAAGCCGCCCTTCGTATTCGGCGTCGCGTCCCTGCTCGTGGCGATCGTCCTCACGGCGTTCGAGCTCGTCATCGATGCCCTCCAGGCGTACATCATCACCATCCTCACCGCCGCCTACATCGGCGGAGCGATGGCGCACGGAGAGCACGAGGTTGCTCCGTCCGAGGAACTCGCCGAGCACGCCCCGGTGGGCGTGCCGGCAGCGGCGCACGCCTAGTTCTGAACAACTCCCCCCAGCACCGGCCGAGTCCCGGTGCCCGACTGAATAGGAAAAGCACCGTAATGGACCCCTCGATCGTTCTCGCCTCCAAGGACGCCGTGACCGGGAGCCTCGGCGCCGTGGCCTACGGTCTGGCCGCCATCGGCCCGGGTATCGGTATCGGTCTCATCTTCGGTCTCGGCGTCCAGGCGATCGCCCGGCAGCCCGAGGCGGAGCAGGTCGCCTTCCGGTACATGCTGATCGGCTTCGCCCTCGCCGAGGCGCTCGCGCTTATCGGCTTCGTCGTTCCCTTCGTCTTCCCGTAAACCGGCGACGCGACCATGAGCGCATCAGCCGCCATCCTTCTCGCCGCGAGCGAGAGCGGGCACTCCGACGAGAACGTTCTCATCCCGCCGCTGAGCGAACTGCTCATCGGCACCCTGGCCTTCGGGCTGCTGGTGGCCTTCTTCTTCTGGAAGATCCGCCCGCAGATCGCGAAGACCTACGCGCTGCGCACCGAGCGCATCGAGGGCGGGATCGCCCGCGCCGAGTCCGCGCAGCGCGAGGCGCAGGCGTTGCTGGAGCAGTACCGGGCGCAGCTCACCGAGGCCCGGGCCGAGGCCGCGCGCATCCGGGACGATGCGCACACCGAGGGCCGGCAGATCGTCGAGGAGCTCCGCGCGTCCGCGCAGCGGGAGATCGCCGACATCAAGGAGCGCGCCGACGCTCAGCTCGCGGCCGACCGGGCGCAGATCGTGGCCCAGGTCCGTCGGGAGGTCGGCGTGATCGCGATCGATCTCGCGTCGAAGATCGTCGGCTACCAGGTGGAGAGCACCGCCACCCAGGCCCGGCTCGTCGACGACTTCATCGCCGCCCTGGACAACTCGGCCGAGGGTGCGGGCAGCACTCCCGCGCCGGTGGGGTCGGGAGGCTGACGGTGGAGGGAGCCAGCAGGCACGGGCTCGCCACCGCGCGGGCGACCCTCGACGAGGCCACGGCGACGCCGCCGGGCGCCACCGTCACCTCGGTGGATGCCAGTCGGGTCGCCGACGATCTGCGGGCCGTCGCCGACCTGCTCCATCGGGAGCCGACCGTGCGCCGCGCGCTGACCGACCCGGGAGCGCCCCCGACGGCGCGCACCGAGCTCGCGGCCAGGCTGCTCGGCCGCCAGCTCGACGCGGTGAGCCTGCGGATCGTGCAGACCGCGGTCTCGGCGCGCTGGTCCCGGCCGGTCGACCTGCAGTACGCGCTGCTTGAACTGAGCGTCGAGGCCCTGCTGGTCGAGGCGGAGCGGGACGGCGCGCTGGAGGAGGTCGAGGACGAGCTGTTCCGGTTCGCCCGGATCCTCGGCCAGCACCCGCAGCTCGCCCTGGCGCTGACCGACCCGGCCGCGCCGGCGTCGGTGAAGAACGCGCTGCTGGCCCGGCTGCTGTCCGGTCGGGCCCACCCGGTCACCCTGCGGTTGGCCCAGCAGGCCGCGGCCGACCGGATCCACGGTGACGTCGAGCGTCGCCTGGCCGACTTCAGCCGGATCGCCGCGGCCCGCCGGGGTCGGGTCGTCGCGATCGTGCGCACGGCGGTGCCGTTGACCGACGAGGTCATCGCCCGCCTGGGCGCGGCGATCAGCCGGTACTTCGGCCGCCAGATCCAACTTCAGGTCGATCTCGATCCCGAGCTCCTCGGCGGGATCGTGGTGAAGGTCGGCGACGAGGTGGTCGACGGCAGCGTGCTACGCCGCCTGGCCGCCGCGCGCCGGGCGCTGCTTCGATAGCCGGGTGGCGGTCATGACCATGGCGGCGCCCAGGCGACCTGCCCTGCCAGCGATGAACGACGAAGGACGTAAGCGATGACTGAGCTCTCCATCCGGCCGGAGGAGATCCGCGACGCCCTACGGGAGTACGTCGACTCCTTCCAGGCCACCTCCGCCGGCCGGGAGGAGGTCGGCCGGGTCGTCGTCACCGGTGACGGCATCGCCCGGGTCGAGGGTCTCCCGCACACGATGACCAACGAGCTGCTGGAGTTCTCCGGCGGCGTGCTGGGCCTCGCGCTGAACCTCGAGATCGGCGAGATCGGCACCGTCATCCTGGGCGAGGCCGAGCACATCGAGGAGGGGCAGGAGGTCCGCCGCACCGGCGAGATCCTCGCTGTCCCCGTCGGTGACGGCTTCCTCGGGCGGGTCGTCGACCCGCTCGGCCGGCCGATCGACGGCCTCGGCGAGATCCAGGCCGAGGGCTCCCGGGCCCTCGAACTGCAGGCGCCGACGGTCGTCCAGCGCCAGCCGGTCAAGGAGCCGCTGCAGACGGGCATCAAGGCGATCGACGCCATGACCGCCATCGGCCGCGGCCAGCGCCAGCTCATCATCGGTGACCGGCAGACCGGCAAGACGACGGTGGCCATCGACACGATCATCAACCAGCGGGACAACTGGGCCTCCGGCGATCCGTCGAAGCAGGTCAAGTGCGTCTACGTGGCGATCGGCCAGAAGAAGTCGACCATCCGCGAGGTGGTGAACACCCTGGAGGAGGCCGGCGCGCTGGCCTACACCACGGTGGTCGCCGCCCCCGCCGACGAGCCGGCCGGCTTCAAGTACATCGCGCCGTACGCGGGTTCCGCGATCGCCCAGCACTGGATGTACAACGGCCAGCACGCGCTGATCGTCTTCGATGACCTGTCCAAGCAGGCCGAGGCGTACCGGGCGATCTCGCTGCTGCTGCGCCGCCCGCCGGGCCGCGAGGCGTACCCCGGCGACGTGTTCTACTTGCACTCCCGCCTGCTGGAGCGCTGCGCGAAGCTCTCCGACGAGCTCGGCGGCGGGTCGCTGACCGGGCTGCCGATCATCGAGACGAAGGCCAGCGACATCTCGGCCTACATCCCGACGAACGTCATCTCGATCACCGACGGCCAGATCTTCCTGGAGTCGGACCTGTTCAACCAGGGCGTCCGCCCCGCCATCAACGTCGGCACCTCGGTGTCCCGCGTCGGCGGCAGCGCGCAGACCAAGGCGATGAAGTCCGTCGCCGGCCGGCTGCGCCTGGACCTCGCCCAGTACCGCGAGCTGGAGGCGTTCTCCGCGTTCGGCTCGGACCTGGACAAGGCCTCGCGTGACCAGCTCGCCCGGGGCGCGCGCCTCGTCGAGCTGCTCAAGCAGCCGCAGAACCAGCCGTACCCGATCGAGCGGCAGGTCGTGTCGATCTGGGCCGGCACCACCGGCAAGGTCGACGACGTGCCGGTGGCCGACGTCCGGCGGTTCGAGACGGAGTTCCTGGACTACGTGGGCCGGTCCCACCGTGGGATCTACGACGCCATCCTCGGCTCCGGCAAGCTCGGCGACGACACGATCCAGGAGCTGAACTCGGCGATCGCCGCGTTCAAGAACCAGTTCACGCTGTCCGACGGGAAGCCGCTGGTCAACGAGCCCGCCGCCAGCCCGCTCGACCCCGGTGCGGTCCGTCAGGAGTCCATCCCGGTTCACCGGGCTCCGGCACGCGCCAACGACGAGGGCTGATCCGTGGCGGGGCAGCTTCGCGAGTACCGGCGGCGCATCCGCTCGGTGCAGTCGACGAAGAAGATCACCAGGGCGATGGAGCTGATCGCGGCCTCCCGGATCGCCAAGGCCCGGGCACGGGTCGCCGCGGCCCGCCCCTACGCCGAGGAGATCACCCGGGTGATCGAGGCGGTGGCGTCGCAGACGACGATCAGCCACCCGCTGACCACCGAGCGACCCCAGCCCGCCCGGGCCGCGGTCGTGGTGATCACCAGTGACCGTGGGCTGGCCGGCGGCTACAGCTCGAACGCGCTGCGGCGCACCAACGAGCTCATCGAGCTGTTGCGCCTGGAGGGCAAGGAGCCGGAGCTGCACGTCATCGGCCGCAAGGGAGTGGGCTACTACCGCTTCCGTGGCCGGGCGATGAGCGGCGAGTACACCGGCTTCTCCGAGCAGCCGTCCTACGCCGACGCCAAGTCGGTCGCGGACGCGCTGATCGCCTCGTTCGTCGCCGCCCCCGAGGACGGTGGGGTCGACGAGATCCACGTCGTCCACACCGAGTACGTCTCCGCCATCGCGCAGAACCCGGTCGCGCGCCGGCTGCTGCCGATGGTGCTGACCGAGACCGATGAGCCACCGGCCGGCGGTCCGCTGCCCCAGTACGAGTTCGAGCCGTCCGCGGAGGCGGTCCTCGACGCGCTGCTGCCCCGGTACGTCGAGAGCCGCCTGTACGCGGCGATGCTCGAGTCGGCGGCGTCGGAGTCGGCGGCGCGGCAGCGGGCGATGAAGTCCGCGACCGACAACGCCGAGGACCTCATCCGCAGCTACTCCCGGCAGGCCAACCGGGCCCGGCAGGACGCGATCACCCAGGAGATCTCCGAGATCGTCGGCGGCGCCAACGCCCTGGCTTCGGCCTCCTGACGTGGACCGGCGGCGCACGATTCGGCGAGGACATCCGCCATGTCGTCGCGTCGCCGGACACATTGGGTGACACTGGTGCGTGGGGCATCACCGAAGGGTGGGGCGTCCTCACGCGGGAGGGCGCATCGTCGAGGTGAGACACCTTCGGGGGACGAGCACCCACCTCACCTCGAGTGCCCGGGCGAGACGACACCGACTGACCACAACGTAGAAGTACGGCGCCGACGGACGGCGGGCGGGGACGCGCCCACCATGCCGGCGGCGCCGGAGGTGCCAGAGAACGGCTAGCCCGAGGCTGCGGCGACGGGCAATGAGGGAAACTGAGGACGCCATGACCGTCACCACCAGCTCGCCGGCCACGGCGGAGGGCCGGACCCCGGGGATCGGCCGGGTCGCCCGAGTCATCGGACCGGTCGTCGACGTGGAGTTCGCGCCGGACGAGCTTCCCGAGATCTACCAGGCCCTCGAGGTCGACCGCACGATCGGCGGCGAGACGCTGACGCTGACGCTGGAGGTCGCCCAGCACATCGGCGACAACACGGTGCGCGCCATCTCCATGCAGCAGACCGACGGTCTGGTCCGCGGCGCCGCCGTGCGGGACACCGGCGCCCCGATCTCCGTGCCCGTCGGCGACGCGACCAAGGGCCACGTGTTCAACGTGCTCGGCACCCCGCTCGACGTCGAGAAGGTCGACGCCGAGACGCGGTGGTCGATCCACCGGCAGGCGCCGGCGTTCGACCAGCTCGAGTCCAAGACCGAGATGTTCACCACCGGCATCAAGGTCATCGACCTCCTCGCCCCGTACGTGCGTGGCGGGAAGATCGGCCTGTTCGGCGGTGCCGGCGTCGGCAAGACCGTCATCATCCAGGAGATGATCCGCCGCGTCGCCAAGGAGTTCGGTGGCGTGTCGGTGTTCGCCGGAGTCGGCGAGCGCACCCGTGAGGGCAACGACCTGTTCCTGGAGATGACCGAGGCCGGCGTCATCGAGGACACCGCGCTGGTGTTCGGCCAGATGGACGAGCCGCCCGGCACCCGGCTGCGGGTGGCGCTGGGCGCGCTGACCATGGCCGAGTACTTCCGGGACGTCCAGAAGCAGGACGTGCTGCTGTTCATCGACAACATCTTCCGGTTCACCCAGGCCGGCTCCGAGGTTTCCACCCTGCTCGNCCGGATGCCGTCCGCCGTGGGGTACCAGCCGACGCTCGCTGACGAGATGGGTGTGCTCCAGGAGCGCATCACCTCGACCCGCGGCCACTCGATCACCTCGCTGCAGGCCATCTACGTGCCCGCGGACGACCTGACCGACCCGGCGCCGGCGACGACGTTCACCCACCTCGACGCCCAGACGGTGCTCGACCGGTCCATCTCCGACCTGGGCATCTACCCGGCGGTGAGCCCGCTCGACTCGAACTCCCGGATCCTCGACGCCCGCTACCTGGGCCAGGAGCACTACGACACGGCCCGCGAGGTGCAGCGGATCCTGCAGCGTTACAAGGACCTGCAGGACATCATCGCCATCCTCGGCATCGACGAGCTCTCCGAAGAGGACAAGATCCTCGTCAACCGGGCCCGGCGGATCCAGCGGTTCCTGTCGCAGCCGTTCTTCGTCGCGGAGCAGTTCACCAACATTCCCGGCAAGTTCGTCCCGCTCGACGAGACCATCGACTCGTTCAAGCGGCTCTCCCAGGGCGACTACGACCACCTGCCCGAGCAGGCGTTCTTCATGTGCGGTGGCATCGAGGACGCGGAGAAGAACGCGGAGAACCTGTAATGCCGATCCGGGTGGCGATCGTCTCGCCCGAGCAGGAGGTGTGGTCCGGCGACGCCGACATGGTCGTCGCCCGGACCACCGAAGGTGATCTCGGCGTCCTGCCCGGCCACGTGCCGCTGCTCGGGGTGCTGGTCCCGGGCGGCACGGTGCGGGTCAAGACCGGCGGCCGGGAGATCTCGGCGCAGGTCGACGGCGGCTTCATCTCCGTCACCCACCAGGGCGTCAGCATTCTGGCCGAGACGGCCACGCTGAGCTGAGCTTTGCGGGGCCCCGCCGGGCCCCCGAACAGACCTGGCCTGGCCGGGCCGACCGAGGCAGTCACGGGCGCGTTCCCTGCGGGGGGACGCGCCCTCGCTCGTTCCCGGGATCTGCGTTCGCGGGCTCCGTGGGCCCGTCGCGGTCACATGTCCAGCAGGAACTTCAGCGCCTCGGTCATCCGGAGCAGGTGGTCGGGCCCACGACCCCGAGGCGGCGGGTGAACCGCTGCTGCGACACCGACTTGACGTCCTCGACCTTGGCAAAGCTCGTCTGGTGCAGTCCCGTGCCGCCGGGCGCGAGCTCGACGTGGGAGGGCAGACCCCGCCGGGTCCTGGTGACGGGGACAACGATGGACAGGCCCGCGCGGCTGCGGTTGAGCCGATCCGCGGACACGACCATCACTGGCCGGCGCAGCCCCTGTTCGTGGCCGATCGGCTCGCCGAAGTCAACTATCCATACCTCGCTGCGGCGAGGTGAGATCGCTCCAGCCCGTCCCGCAGGGCCGGCGACTCGGCCGACCGCTCGGCCTCAATGGCGTCCCAGCCGTCCGGATCGTCGGCGAGCTGCTCGTAGCCCTGCTCGAAGCCGCGCCAGAACAGCTCGCGCTCGTAGGCCTCGACGGCCTCGTCGATGATGGTCTGCATCTGCTGGTTGGTGGACGCCGCCAAGGCCGCGACCCGCTGCCGCGTCCTCTCGCTCACGCGCACCGTTGTACTCATGATCGCCAGTCTACCAAGCTTCGGTGAGAGGGCTTCCGCCTTTAGTCGGGAGGTGAATCGCCGTGTATTCGGGTAGAATTACAGCCATGCCCCGGTCGGTTCACGTCGCCCGTCTGTACCCGGATTCGGGTCAGGCAGGGAAACTGGACGGGCAGGGTCATGCGGCGCGGGGGTTGTGGAATCTGCTACACGAATGGCACACGACGTGCCGCGAGCATCGCCGTCCCATGCTCGCCGTGGCCGAGGTTGATCGGCAGATGCGGGAAGCGCGGAAGAATCTACCGGAAGGCTTCGAGTGGCTTTCCGTGCTGCCTGCGCAGGCAGGCCAGCAGGTGTTGAAGCAGTATCAGACCGCGTGGAAACGCTGCTATTCGGGGTTGGCT
>NZ_LJPA01000035.1:0-79626 GCF_001414035.1 Frankia sp. ACN1ag
CGTTGCACCACATCCACCACCGGACGGACCCTCACCATCCACCCCCAGCACACCCAGCTGGCCGCCGCCCGCCGCGAGGCCACCAACCCGGCATGGCAGGACGAGTACCGCCGCTGGCGTCCCCCGGTAGAACGCGGAATCGCCTGGCTGGTAGCCCACGGCAACCGCCGCGTGCCCTACCGCGGCGTGACCCGCAACGACNCCTGGCTCCACCACCGCGCCGCCGCACTCANCCTCCGCCGGCTGATCAACCTCGGACTCNCCCACACCAGCACCAACGGCTGGNCCCTGACCGCCGCACCCCCTTAAACCACGGCCATCCACCCCCACCAGCACCCCGCAAGATTTTCAGTGATCTTCTAGACACTCCTGGACAAGCAGGTCCTTCGCACAGTTGCGGCGCGCGTTGCGGTGCGACACGCACGGCCTACAGGGTTCAGACCGTGCAGCACGCACCGCAACCGCCGGCTGGTCGCCCGCCGGGCTGCTGTGCACTTCTCGTGGGGCTGCGGGAACCGGACGGCGCCGGGCGGACACATAACCGGTATGGGGCAGCGATGACGGGTGAGTCCGAGTCGGACGAGGCACTGCTGGCGCGGGCCGCCCGCGGGGACGGCGCGGCGTTCGGGCGGCTGTTCAGGGCGCATGCGGGCGTCGTGCACTCGTACTGCTTCCACCGTCTCGGGTCGTGGGGCGAGGCTGAGGACGCGACGTCGGTGGTCTTCCTGGAGGCGTGGCGGCGGCGGTCCGACGCGGTGGTGGTGTCGGGGTCGTTGCGGTCCTGGCTGCTCGGTGTCGCGACGAACGTGATGCGCAACCAGCGGCGCGCCGCCCGTCGGTACGACGCGGCGCTGTACCGGCTGCCGCCGGCGCGCGCGGAGCCGGACCATGCCGACGACGTCGTATCGCGGCTGGATGACGAGCGGCGGATGCGGGCGGTCCTGGACGAGCTCGCGGTGCTGGATCGCGGGATGCGGGAGGCCGTCGTACTGGTGGCGATGGAGGGTCTGACCTATGCGGAGGCCGCGGTGGCGCTTGGTATCCCGGTGGGGACGGTGCGGTCACGGTTGGCGCGGGCGCGCGGCCGGCTGAAAAAGGTGCGGACGGCGGCTGACTCCTGGGATCTCCCTGCCGGTGTAGCCGGTCCGACGGGAGACCTACCCGGTCAGGAAATGGCGCGAGATGTCTGATCTGGAGTTTGGGCAACTTCCGCCGCCGCGGTCGATTCCCGGGGAGCGGCTGGAGCAGCGTCGGATTCTGCTCGAACGTTACGTCGCCGCTTCGCTGCGGTCGTCGCCGAAACGGTGGTGGCGGCGACGGCGGGTGCTGCTCCCGGGCACTGTGGTGGTCGTCACCTGCCTAGCCGCGGCCGGCTGGGGCCTGCGACCGGGTGGCCTGGCCGACCGGGCGAGCGCCGTTGGTTGCTATTCCGCCGTCAGCCTTCAGAGCGATACCGCTGTCATCGGTGGTGCTGCCGCGGCCGATCCTGTCGGTGCCTGTCTCGAGATGTGGCGGCGCTCCGGGCTCGAGTCTGGTGGCGATGCAGCCGCCTGCCTGCGCGACGACGGGGGAATCGCCGTGTTCCCGCGCAAGGACGCCTGCGGATCCCTGGGACTGCGACCGTTCGCGGGTGTTTCTGACCTGGGGCGGCGGTTCGCCGCCTTCCAGCACGACGCGGTCAGCCTGGTAGCGGCGGATCGCTGCCGTCCTCGCGCGGAGATCGTGGCCGATCTCCGGCGAGCACTGGATTCCTACGGGTTTTCCTCATGGTCGGTCGACGACAGCGGATTCGGCCGGCCATGGGCGCGCGGTCTGCCCTGCGCCAGCCTCGCCATCGACCACGACCGGTCAGCCGTGGTCGTCGTGCCGTTTCCCGATCTCCGCCAGAAATGAGGGTGGGGGTGGTCGGCTCCCCTCGGGCGACCACCACCCAGCAGCCCTTCCAGGGTCCAGGGGTGAGGGTCACGGGGTGAGGTCGGCGACGAGGACGGGGTCGAGGCCGCCGGGGGTGCCGTCCGGCTCGGTCTTCGACACGGTCAGGCGCGCGGTGCGGCCCTCGAGCTCCAGCACGGCGAGCTGGCTGTCGAACCAGGGGCCGTCGGTCACCGTCCAGCGCAGCGCCCGCCGGGGCACGCCGGCGAGTCGCGCGACCGCCCCCGACGCCACGGCGAACGGGGTCCGGCGGGACAGGGCGTCGATCCGGCGGATCCCGGGGCCGAGCGGGTTGCGGAACGGCGAGCAGACCGCCTGCCACACCGGCACGTCGACCCCGGCCGGCCCGACCTTCGACAGGTCGGCTCGGGCGAGGTAGGCGTGGTGCACGTCGCCCGACAGCACGACGACGCTGGCCGGGGCGGGGCCGTGCTCGCCGGCGCTGACGGCGCGCAGCAGCTCCGTCATCGCGTCGAAGGACGCGCCGAACGCCGCCCAGTGTTCGAGATCGAGCGCCTGGCGCAGCCGCTCGGCCACCTCGGCGGCGCGGCGGCCCCACCGGCCCGCCGCGATCTGCTCGTTGGCCGCCTCGACGTTGTGGATCAGCGGGCTGAGCAGGTACGGCACCGACGTGCCGAGCAGCAGATGGTCGACCTCGCCGGTGTGCTCGGTCTGCCGGCACACCCAGGCCCACTCGGCGGCGTCGACCATCGCCCGCGTGCCGTCCGCCGCGACGACCCGCGTCGCCCGCGAGTCGATCACGACCAGCCGGGTCCGGCCCAGATCCCAGCGGAAGCTCCACCGCACCGACCGCTCCCGCGGTTCGACGCCGCCCAGGTCGGCCTCGGCCTGGGCGTCGACCTCGGCCTGCTCGGGCTCGGTGGGGTCCGTGGGGTGGGGGTCCGTGGGGTGGGGGTGGTCGGGGACGGCTCGGTCGGCGTCGGCGTCGGAACGCCGGGCGAAGGCGCGCAGCAGGTCCTCCGCGGACGGGCCGGGGCCGCTGAGGCCGTCTGGGCCGGGTTGGCCGGCCGCGATGACGGCTCGGTGAACCGGATCGCGGTCACGCTCGTCCGGTGTCAGGTTGCCCAGGTGCTGGTACAGCCAGTAGGCCATGATCCCGCCGGTGATCCGCGCGTCCCACCAGGGCTCGGTCCTGATCTGCGCGCGCCACGCCGCGGAGATGTTCCAGTCGTCGCGCACGTCGTGATCATCGAAAATCATGGCGGTGGGGACCGTGGACAGCAGCCAGCGGATCTCCGGCTGCGACCAGGCCTCCTGGTAGAGCCAGGTGTACTCCTCGAAGTCGGCGATCTCCTCCCCCGGGGGAGCGGTGACGTCGCGTCGCCGCCGGATCCGCGCGGCGGTCTGCGGGGAGACGTGGTCGGCGTAGACCTGGTCGCCCAGCAGCAGCAGGGCGCCGGGCCAGGTGGCGGGGTCGCGGGTGGGCAGCTCCAGCGCGAGCGCGTGCAGCGCGTCCGTGCCCAGGCCCTGGCTGTCGTCGTCGGCGTTCAGGGTGTACGGCGGCTCCTGCGGCGCGGTGACCCGGCAGGAGCCGAAGACGATGCGCACCGGTTCGCCGCCGCCGACCGGCCGCAGCAGGCTCGGGGGCGCCCCGGGCTCGGGCCACACCCGCAGGGGAGGCGCCGCGGCCCCGGCCAGCCACACCTCGTACGGAACCGGCTCCCCGGGCACAAGACCGTCCGCGACGATTAGGCCGTAGTGGTGCCCGGCCACCTCGAACGTCGACGCGCGGCCCGCGACCCGTCCGAGTGGACCAGGGTCGCCCGGACCCGGGCCCCCCTCTCCCTCGCCCACCACCTGCGGCGGAAGGGCGACCAGCACCTCGCACGCGGCGTCGGTCTCCACCCAGACGGCGACGCGGGAGACGTCCGGGTGGCGTTGGATGGGGCCAAGGAGGAGTCCAGCCATCCTTCTACTGTCGCCCGTCCCGGCCGTCCCACCGGTGGCGGGTGCGCTCCAGATCAGCAATCATGAATACCAGCGCCATTTCGGCCGGCCGGGCGCAGACAACGGGGCGTCGCGCTGCTAGCGTCGTCAACTGTGAGGTCACACGTCGGACATCGGGGACGGTTTCGCGCCGCCGTGCGATGTTCCGTGGGGTGCCCGGAATCCGGCGTCCCGGCCGTCCGCCGGCCTCGCGGCGCCGCCCCCGTCGTGGCGTCCTCCGGTCGCTGACCGGGCCCTTTCGCCGCGACCGTTCGTCGGCATCCCGCCCACCAGCCCTGGCCGCGCCGGCTCCGGTGACCGCCGTGGCCCGCGTCCGGCCACGGGCCGCCGCATACCCAGGTCACGTCCGCGTCACAACCGCGTCACGTCCCTGACGGTGGACGGCGGCCCGCCAAGCCCGGCATCATGCCGCCCGCACCCGACGACCCACCGCAGGCGACGACCCACCGCAGGCGACGACCCACCGCAGGCGACGACCCACCGTCGGCGACGACCCACCGTCGGCGACGTTCCACCCGCCGGCGGCGTTCCACCACAGCCGATGTTCCACCACAGCCAATGCCGCAACGCGGCCACAGCGCAGTGCAGCCGCACCACACCGACACGGGGAGAGTCACCCAATGAGTGCCGAGAGCTGGTCGTTCGAGACTCAGCAGATCCACGCGGGCGCGCAGCCCGACCCGACGACCGGCGCCAGGGCGGTGCCGATCTACCAGACGACGAGCTACGTCTTCCGCGACACCGACCACGCGGCCGCCCTGTTCGCGCTCGGCGAGCCCGGCAACATCTACACCCGGATCGGGAACCCGACGCAGGACGTGTTCGAGCAGCGCATCACCGCCCTGGAGGGCGGCGTCGGGGCGCTGGCGCTCGCGTCCGGGCAGGCCGCCGAGACGCTGGCGATCCTCAACCTCGCCGAGGCCGGCGACCACGTGGTGTCGTCGTCCAGCCTGTACGGCGGGACGTACAACCTGTTCCACTACACGCTGCCGAAGCTCGGCATCGAGGTCACCTTCATCGCGGACCCGGACGACCTGGAGGAATGGCGCGACGCCGTCCGCCCGAACACGAAGGCGTTCTACGGCGAGACGATCGGCAACCCGCGCGGCGACGTCCTCGACACCGCCGGGGTGTCCGAGGTCGCCCACGCCCACGGCATCCCGCTCATCATCGACAACACACTGGCCACCCCGTACCTGTACCGCCCGCTGGAGCACGGCGCGGACATCGTCGTGCACTCGGCGACGAAGTTCATCGGCGGCCACGGCACGGCGATCGGCGGTGTCATCGTCGACGGCGGCCGGTTCGACTTCGGCGCGTCCGGCCGGTTCGCGAACTTCACCACGCCCGACCCGAGCTACCACGGACTGGTCTACTGGGAGGCGCTCGGCCACGGCTCCTACATCGCCAAGGCCCGCGTGCAGCTCCTGCGCGACATCGGCGCCTCGATCTCCCCGTTCNCCTCGTTCCTGCTGCTGCAGGGGCTGGAGACGCTGTCGCTGCGGGTCGAGCGGCACACCGCGAACGCCCAGCGGGTGGCCGAGTGGCTCGAGGCGCGCGACGAGGTGAGCTGGGTGACCTATCCCGGGCTGCCGTCGTCGAAGTGGTACTCCCGGGCGCAGCAGGTGCTGCCCCGCGGCGCGGGGGCGATCCTGTCGTTCGGCATCGCCGGCGGGGCCGCGGCCGGGCGGAAGTTCGTCGAGGGAGTCGAGCTGTTCAGTCACCTGGCCAACGTCGGCGACGCGCGCTCGCTGATCATCCACCCGGCGACGACGACACACTCCCAGCTCACCGAGGCCGAGCAGGCCGCGACCGGGGTCACCCCCGACCTGATCCGGCTGTCGGTCGGCATCGAGGGGATCGACGACATCCTCGCCGACCTCGACGCGGGGTTCCGTGCCGCCAAGAGCTGAGCCGGGGGGCGCCGGTCCGGCCCCGCCGACCGGACCGGCGCCGCCACCGGCCTCCCCCGGCCCGGCCTCCCCCGATCCGACCACGGCCGATCCACGTGGCGGCGTGCCGGCGGGTGACCGGGCACCGGCCGTCTCCGGGGCGTGGCGGGCGGGCGTCGACCCGGTCGGGCGGCGGCGGTTCGCCGAGCTGCCCGGCCCGCTGCGCCTGGAGCGCGGCGGGGTGCTGCCGGGGGTGCGGGTGGCGTACGAGACCTGGGGGCGCCTGGACGCCGCGGCCAGCAACGCGGTGCTGGTCCTGCACGCGCTCACCGGGGACAGCCACGCCGCCGGTCCCGCCGAACCGGGCCATCCGAGCGCGGGCTGGTGGGATGGGCTGATCGGGCCGGGCCGGGCGCTCGACACCGAGCGGCTGTTCGTCGTCAGCCCCAACGTCCTGGGCGGCTGCCAGGGCACGACCGGTCCGGCCACCACCGCACCGGACGGCCATCCCTGGGGCGGTCGCTGGCCCGAGATCACCATCGCCGATCAGGTCTCCGCCGAGGTGGCGGTCGCCGACGCCCTGGGCGTGCGGCGCTGGGCAGCGGTGGTCGGCGGGTCGATGGGCGGGATGCGGGCGTTGGAGTGGGCCGTCGGCCATCCCGACCGGGTCGGGCGGGTCGTGGTGCTGGCCTGCGGCGCCACCGCGACGGCGGAGCAGATCGGGCTGTACGCGGTGCAGGTGCGCGCGATCATCGACGACCCGGGCTGGCACGGCGGCGACTACCACCGCCTGCCGGCGGCGCAGGGGCCCGCCGCGGGGATGGGCCTGGCCCGCCGGATGGCCCAGATCAGCTACCGCAGCGAGGAGGAGCTGGAGGACCGCTTCGCCGCCCGGACCCGCCCGGACGGGCAGTTCGAGGTGGCCTCCTACCTCGACCATCACGCCGGCAAGCTGGCCCGTCGGTTCGACGCCGGCACCTACGTCACCCTGACCCGGGCGATGATGACGCAGGACGTCGGACGGGGCCGCGGCGGGTTCGCCGCGGCGCTGCGCGCCTGCCCGGTGCCGTTCACCGTCGCGGGCGTCGACTCCGACCGGCTCTACCCGCTGCGGCTGCAGCAGGAGATCGCCGCGTCCACCGGCGCGCCGCTGCGCGTCATCCACTCCCGCAGCGGTCACGACGGCTTCCTCACGGAGACCGACCAGGTCGCCGCGCTCGTCCGCGAGGCGCTCGGGGCGCTGCGCGGCGGCGACTCTCCGACCGGGTCACCCGGCTCGTCACCTTAGGCGTGTAAGACCTCCATCATGGTGACTCCCTTCACCGGACCGGCCGGTGCCGTCCGTCCGGGCGGGCTGTTCGCGGCCATCCGCGCGACCCTGCCGAGCCTCGTGCCGAGCGAGCAACGGGTGGCCGAGGTGTGCCTGGCCCGTCCGGGGGAGGTGGTGGAGTGGTCCGCGGCCCAGCTTGCGGAGGCGGCGGGGACGTCGGCGGCCACCGTGGTACGGGCCTGCCAGTCGCTGGGCTTCCGCGGGTTCCAGCACTTCCGGGTGGAGCTGGCCCGCGAGGCCGGGGCGGCGGCACTGCGCGGCGAGGTCGGCCGCGCCGGCGCCGGGGACCCGGTCGAGCGGCTGGTCGACACCGTGTTCGAGGCGGCGGCGAAGGTGCTCGCCGACGCGTTGGGACCGCTGGACCGCGCCTGCCTCACCCCGGCGGTCGACCTGCTGGACTCCGCCGGGCGGCTGCTCATCGTCGGCAACGGCGGTTCGGGGCCCGTCGCCCAGGATGCGGCGCTGCGCTTCCTGAGCATCGGCCGTCCGGCGGAGGCGCCGGGTGATTCGATCATCCAGGAGATCACGGCCCGGCTGCTCGCCCCCACCGACGTCTGCCTGGTCATCACCTCGTCCGGCGCGAACGAGCCGACGCTGCGCGCCGCCGAGGCCGCCCGCACCGCCGGGGCCGCGGTCGTCGGGATCACCAGTTACACGTCGGGCCCGCTGGCCGAGATCGCCGACATCACCCTCGTCGTCGGGACGCCCGACTGGCCGGTCGGCACGGACACGATCGCGAGCCGGCTGGCGTCGCTGTTGCTGCTCAACGCGCTGCAGCTCGCCGTCGGGCTGCGCCGGGAGAACGACCCGCAACGAGCGTCGTCCCTGGTCCCGGACGTCCTCGGCCACTCCGTGCGGGCCGAGCCGGCGAGTCCGCCGGAGCCGGCGGGGACCGAGCACGGCGACGGGCCTCGGCGGCGGTAGGCACCCGGCGGTCGCTCCTCCGAGGGCGGATACCCGACGATGGGGATCCGACGGTGGGGATCCGACTGCAGGTACACAGCCCACAGATCTTCTCACTTTCGGTAACAGGCGACGACGGCACAATCGGCGCCTTGACCAGGTCGAATGGCACCCCTCGCCACCAGAAGCCAGAGAGAACCGTTGCGATAAGTGACCACCGTCCGTTTCCCGTCCGTCGAAGACCGTTCATCTCGGTATTCGACGCTGCCCAGGTAACAGGAAACCGGGAGCAGCCCCGCCCCCGGAACGGACGTTACCTGGAGTGCTGGTGGCAGAGATCCGGATCGAGGGCCTGACGAGGACCTTCGGCGATGTCCGCGCCGTCGACGACATCTCCCTCGAGGTGGCCGACGGCGACTTCCTCGTGCTGCTGGGCCCGAGCGGATGCGGGAAGACGACGCTGCTGCGGATGATCGCGGGCCTGCTGGAGCCGAGCGAGGGCCGCATCCTGCTCGGCGAACGCGACATCACCCACCTGCCGGCCCGCCAACGCGACCTCGCGATGGTGTTCCAGAGCTACGCGCTCTACCCGCACCTGTCCGTCGAACGCAACATCGGTTTCCCACTGCGGGCCGCCCGCGTGCCCCGGGCCGAGATCCGCCGCCGGGTCCGCGAGGTCGCCGGGCAGCTCGAACTCGACCACCTGCTCGCCCGCCGACCCCGCGAGCTGTCCGGTGGCCAGCGCCAGCGGGTCGCCCTCGGCCGGGCGCTGGTCCGCGACCCGCAGGCGTTCCTCATGGACGAGCCGCTGTCCAACCTCGACGCCAAGCTGCGCACCGCGACCCGTACCGAGCTCACCGCCCTGCATCGCCGGCTCGGACGCACCTTCGTCTACGTCACCCACGACCAGGTCGAGGCGATGTCGATGGCCACCCGCGTTGCGCTGCTCAGCGGCGGCCGGGTGGAGCAGGTCGGCACGCCGACGGAGGTGTACGACACCCCGGCGTCCGTGTTCGTCGCGGGCTTCCTCGGCGCGCCGCCGATGAACCTGCTGGCGGCCCGCATCGAGGCGGACGGCCCGATGCTGACGGTGCAGGCACCGGGGCTGCGCCTCCCCCTGTGGCCGGGCACGGCGCCGGACCGCGACGTGACCCTCGGCATCCGGCCCGAGAGCCTGCGCCGGATCCCGGCCGGCGACGCCACCGCGCGGGACCACCCCGGTGTGGAGATCGAGGGTGTCGTCACCGCGATCGAGAACCTGGGCAGCGAGGAGGTGGCCTGGTGCGATGTGCACGGGCAGCCGGTGGCGCTACGCGGTCCGCGGCCGATCGGACTCGCGGTCGGTGACCGGACCCGGCTCGGCGTCGACCCGGCCCGCGTCCACCTGTTCGACCGGGCCAGCGGACGCCGCCTGACCTGGCAGCAGCCGGCCAGCCGGCCCGCGGTGCCGGTCGCCCTCGCCGCCGGGACGCCGGCTCCCCCCGATCCGACCACCGCGACTCCGACCACCGCGACTCCGACCACCGCCGGCGTCTGACCCGCCACACCCGCCACACCCGAGCCACCCGAGCCACCCGCCACACCCGAGCCAAGGCCCACTCGATCCCCCAGGGAGCATGCCCGTGGCCCGACCACGCCTGCTGCGCGTCGCGGCTGGCCTCGCGCTGATCGCCGCGCTGGCCTCCGCGTGTGCGACGTCCTCGTCCACGCCGTCCAGCGCGGCCGCCGGCGCCAGCGCCGGCTCGACCGCGACGATCCCCGAACTCGCCCCGGATCAGAAGGTCTCCATCGTCTTCGAGAGCTACAACCTCACCAGCACGGGCACCTGGAAGCCGGTCATCGAGGGACTGCTGCACGACTTCGAGGCCGCGCATCCCAACATCACCGTCAAGGGCCAGCCGCCGCAGGGCACCACGCCGAACGGCGACTACACCAGCAGCGTGAAGAACCAGGTACTGGCCGGTCACCCGCCGGACGTCGCCCAGGTCACGTTCGACGCGCTGCGGTTTGCCGCCGGCAGCCTCGGCGCCCAGCCGCTGGACACCCTGGTCGGACGGGACGCCGTGCAGGCCAACTTCGGCGGCACCCACCCGTTCGCCCCCACGGCTCGCCCCCTCGGCAACGTCGACGGCAAGACCTACGCGGTGCCCTACGTCTTCTCCACCCCGGTGCTCTGGCTGAACAGGACGCTGTTCACCCAGGCCGGGCTCGACCCGGCCAACCCGCCGAAGACCTGGGCCGACGTCCGGACCGCCGCCCTGGCCATCAAGGCCAGGACCGGCAAGGACGGCATCGTCGTCGACTGCCTGACGAAGGCCGCCGTCTGGTGCTTCCAGAGCCTGGTCCGATCCTCGGGAGGTCGGGTGATGTCCGCGGACGGCCGGACGCTGTCGTTCGGCGACGCGCCGGCCGTCTCGGCGGTGTCGACCGCGGCTGACCTGGCCCACAGCGGCGCCATGCCCAACCTGGACCAGCAGCAGGCGTTCAAGGCGTTCAGCAGCGGACAGCTCGGGATGATCCTGGAGACCAGCGCCGTGCAGGGGCTGTTCATGGCCGGGGCCAAGGCGAACAACTGGGAGCTCGGCGCCTCGCAGGAGCCGTCGTTCGGGTCGAAGCCGGTTGTCCCCACCAACTCGGGCTCCGGCCTGGCCGTCTTCAGCAAGGACCCGGCCAAGCAGCGCGCCGCCTGGGAGCTGATCAAGTTCCTCACCAGCGACCACGCCTACACCCAGATCTCCTCGAAGATCGGCTACCTGCCGCTGCGCACCGGGCTCATCGACGACCCGAACGGCCTGCAGGCGTGGGCGAAGGCGAACCCGCTCATCAAGCCCAACCTCGACCAGCTCACCCGGCTGCAGCCGTGGGAATCCTTCCCCGGCGACAACTACCTGCAGATCAGCGACACGATGATGTCCGCGGTCGAGGGCGCCGTCTTCGGCGACAAGGACCCCGCCGCCGCGATGGCCGCCGCGCAGAAGCAGGCCACCACCCTCCTGCCGCCCAAGTGACCCCGACGGACATGTCCGCCACGCCCGCGGAAGGGATGCCCGTGCTCCCCCAGCTCGCCCCGAACGCCCACACGCCCACCCACACCCTGATCCAGATCAGCGACACCCACATCGTCCGATCGGGCGAGCGGCTGTACGACAAGGTCGACACCCATGCCGTGCTGTCGGCCGTCCTCGCTCAGCTCGAGGCATCCCCGCTGCAGATCGGCGTCCTGCTGCTCACCGGCGACCTGGCCGACAGCGGCGATCCGCTGGCCTACCGACGGCTGCGGGAGCTGGTGGAGCCGGTCGCCGCCCGGATGGGGGTGCCGGTCCTCTACGGGATGGGCAACCACGACGCGCGTGGGCCGTTCCGGGCAGGGCTCCTCGGCGTGGAGCCGACCACCGAGCCGCACGACTACACGCACTGGGTCGGCGACCTGCGGGTCATCGTTCTTGACAGCACCGAGCCGGGCCAGCACGGCGGTTTCCTCAGCACCGCCCAACTGGGCTGGCTCGCCGACGAGCTGGCCACGCCGGCTCCCGCCGGGACGGTGCTGGCCCTGCACCACCCGCCCGTGCCCTCCCCGATCGCCGCGGTCAACACGCTGCTGCTCACCGAACCGGAGAACCTCGCGGCCGTCCTCGCCGGCAGCGACGTGAAGATCGTGCTGACCGGGCATGCCCACCACGCGTCGGCGGGTGTGCTCGGCGGGATCCCGGTGTGGGTGGCGGGTGCCACCGCCTACCGGGCCCAGGTAATCGGGGCGGCAGACCGGATGACCGGGCTGGTGGGCGGCGAATACACCCGGGTCGACGTCTACCCGGCCGGCGCGGTGGCCACCACGGTGCCGATCGGCACCGCCGACGTGATCTATGACTTGAGCCTGGACGATCTCAGCCGCCACGCCGCCGAGTACACCGCCCACGCCGCCCAGGCCGCCCACGCCGCCCTCTGACGTCCCATCGAGCGTGCGGGAGCGCGCCACCCCCGAGCGTGGCCCGGTCGGACCCCGCACGGGGGTGGCGTCCGCCTGCCGGAGAGGAAGTTCCAGATCGTGTTCGTCGAAGTCGCGCCGTCCGGCGCCGCGAGGATCTCCGGCGGCGGTGGGGCCGCGGTGGCGGTCCCGGTCAGACGGGTCCAGGCCGCTCGCCCGCCGCTTGCCCAGCGGGCGCTGGGCGCCCTGCCGCCGTATCTCTACCTGCTGCCCGGCCTGGTCTGCCTGGTGCTGTGGACCTACAAACCGATCGTCGAGGCCGTCCAGCTCTCCTTCTACCACTGGAACCTGCTGCCCACCTCGCCGCGGACCTACGTCGGGTTCGAGAACTACCGGCGGGTGTTCACCCTCCCCCAGTTGCGCGGCGCCGCCGAGAACACGCTCTGGTACATGCTCGGCCTGATCCCCTTCTCGATCATCCTGCCCACCGCCATCGCGTTGGGAATCCGGAACCTGGGCGACCGTTCGCGGGCAACGTACCGTGCACTGATCTTCCTGCCGATGCTCATGGCGCCGGTCGCCACGGCCGCAGTGTGGCGCTGGCTGCTGGACCCCAAGGGAATCGTCAACCACGCTCTCGGTCTCGGTTCCTACAACTGGCTGCGCGAGGAGCGGACGGCGCTGCTCGCCATCCTCGGGATCTGTGCCTGGCAGATCCTCGGTTTCGCCACCCTCGTCATCTCCGCCGGCCTGACCGGCATCAGCGCCGACTACGCCGAGGCGGCCGAGATGGACGGCGCCTCCCGCTGGCAGGTGACCCGCTGGGTGACGCTGCCGCTACTGCGCTCGACGCTGCTGTTCATGCTGCTCATGACGGTGCTGCTGTCCGGTCAGTGGACATTCCCGCTCCTCGACGTGCTCACCCAGGGCGGGCCGGCGGACTCCTCGACGAACGTCTACTACCTGCTCTGGGAGTACGGCTTCCGCAGCCTCGACTCCGGTCTCGCCTCGGCCGCCGGCATCGCGTTCTTCGCCGTCTTCGCCGTCGTCGCCGCGTTCCTGGTGAAACTCGCCGACCGTTACAGCTTCGCCGACAACTGACCGGTGCCGCGCCGCACCAACCGGCGCCCGTCCCTCCCCACCGACCCGCCGACACGCCGACCCGCCGACACGAGGACACGACCGATGAGCAGCGTGCGGACATCCCGCCTGCGGGCCGCGACCAGCCATTCCATGCTCGCCCTGGTGAGCCTGATCAGCCTTTTCCCGGTGTACTGGATGTTCGCGAGCTCGTTCCGCCGCCGCGGCGACGTCTTCGACCAGTCGTTGCTGCCCTGGCCGCTGAGCCTCGGTAACTACCGGCAGGTCTTCGACAGCCTGGATGTCGTGGGCCTGCTCGGCAACACCCTTGTCATCGCCGTCGTCACCGCCGCCGGCCAGCTCGTCGTCTGCCTGCTCGCCGGGTACGCCTTCGCCGCCTGGGAGTTCCGCGGCCGGACGGTGCTGTTCATGGCGTTCGTGGCGACCTGGCTCATTCCGTTCCAGGTAACGATGATCTCCAACTATCTGGTGCTGTCGAACCTGGGCCTGCTGAACACCCTCGCGGGCGTCATCGTGCCGAACCTGTGCTCGGCGCTGGCCGTGCTCATGCTCCGCCAGCACATGCAGGCGTTTCCCCGCGAGCTGCTTGACGCGGCCCGCATCGACGGACGGGGGTCGTGGACGACGCTGTGGACGGTGGTCGTGCCGAACCTGCGCCCAGCGTTGGCCTCGCTGTCGATCCTGCTGTTCATCTCCGCCTGGAACGAGTACTTCTGGCCCGCGCTCGTGCTGCAGCGCGCGAACTCGGTGATCCAGCTCGGCATCCGCGGCTACCTCACCCAGGAGGGCGACGACTGGGGCGCGGTGATGGCCGCCTCCGGCCTGGCCTGCCTGCCGGTGTTCGCGCTGTACCTCACCATGCAGCGGCAGGTCATCGACGCCTTCGTCCGCTCCGGGCTGCGCTGACCACGCCCAAAAACCGGTGGTAGGCCCGGACGGACTACCGCCATGCTGGCACCATGTCAGAGACACCCCCCGACTGGACCATGCCGATACTCGCCGGCAGCCACGTGCGGCTGGAACCGATGGACACCGGCCACCTCGACGGTCTGGTCCGCGCCGCCACCGAGGACCGGCGGACCTACGGGTTCACGGATGTCCCGGCGACCCCGGAGGCGATGGCCCGGTACGTGGCGGCGGCCGTCGCGGAACGGGACCGCGGCCTGGCGGTCCCACTCGTGCTCCGGGAGCGGGGTGGCGACGCCGGTGGCTCCGGCCGGATCGTGGGCGCCACCCGCTTCCTCGACCTCGGCTTCTGGCGGCCGACGCCAGGCCCCGCCGGATCGGGCCCCGCCGACGCGGCAGGCCGCTCCACCACGTTCCACTGGTCGACGGCGTCGGACGCCGGGACGGCCGTCCACAGCTCGACGACCACGACCGCCACGGCGACCACGATCACGGTGGTGACGACGGCGGCAGGCGGGACGACGGCGGCAGGCGGGACGACGGCGGCAGGCGGGACGACGGCGGCAGGCGGGACGACCGTGGCCACGTCGAGCGCCGACGGGACCCCGGCTGCCGGAGCCCCGGTCCAGCACCCCCCCACCCACGAGACCCTGGCTGCCAGCGCCCCGGCCCGCGAGGCTCCGACGGCGTCCGACCCGGCGGGCGCCCCACCGTCGGTGGCCGAGATCGGTTCGACGTGGCTGGCAGCGTCGGCCCAACGCACCGCCGTCAACACGGAAGCGAAGCTGCTGCTGCTCGGCCACGCCTTCGGCACCTGGGCGGCCCTGCGGGTCTGCCTGAAGACCGACGCGCGCAACGCCCGCTCCCGCGTGGCGATCGAACGTCTCGGCGCCCGCTTCGAGGGCGTCCGCCGCACCCACGTACTCGCCCTCGACGGCACCGCCCGCGACTCGGCCTACTACTCGATCGTCCGCGCCGAATGGCCCGGCGTGCGAGCCGGCCTCATCGCCCGCCTCACCCGCCCCTGACCGATCCCCCGCCCTTCTCCGCGGTGCGCCTCCAGGTCGGCGACGATCCGGTCCGCGTCGGCCTCGCCCAGCACCGCCTGACGTGCTCGTGCGGCTGCGGTGGTGCAAGGTGGAGAGGCCGCGCGAGCGGGGACGTTCAGGGTGAACGCGTCGAAGGGATGTGCAGGTGCGCAAGGCGTGGAGCAACGATGACACGACCGTGGGTCCGTCGACGGTGGCCGCATGACCGCCCAGGGATCCACGGGTCGCCTGCTGGCCAAGCTCGTGTCGTCGGTACCGGCCACCATCAGCCCGGCGGACGCCCGCGCGCGGATCGCCGCGTACTACGCCAGCTACGCGGCGGGTGACGTCGCGGGCCGCGAGGCGCTGTTCAGCGACGACTGCCTCGTGGAGGATCCGGCCGGCTATGTCGTCGCCCGTGGGGCCGAAGCCCTGCACCGGTTCTTCGTCGAGGGGATTCCGCCGGACTGGTCGGTCGCGTTCCGGCTCGACCGCGTCGCGGTGGTGGGCAACGAGGCGGTGGCCACGACGCTGTCGGTCATCGACGCGGGTGCCAGGGGCGGGCTCGAGAACGTCGTCACCACGCACTTCGTCTTCGACGACGCCGGTCTCATCCGCAGTCTGCGCACCTTCTTCGACGCCGACTCGATGAACGACCCCGCGCCGAACGACCCCGCGCCGAACGACCCCGCATCGAACGACTCTGCGCCGAACGACCCCCGGACGCACTGACCCCACGCGCGGCGAGGCCGGGCCCACGGTGCGGACCCGGCCTCGCCGTCGATCGGTTCAGGCCACGCCGACGGGCGCCCGGCTGTGGGCGACCTGCTCGCCGGCGACGTAGGCCATGGTCATGCCCGTCCACAGCGTGGTGCCGCCGCCGGGGTAGCCCCAGCCGAGCGGGCTCGCCGCGGCGTTGCCCGCCGCGTACAGGCCCTCGATGACCCCGCCGCGCGCGCGGCGCACCTGGCCGTTGACATCCGTGCGCAGGCCGCCGTTGGTGCCCAGCGTTCCCGGGTAGATGCGCACGGCATAGTACGGGGCGCGGTCGACGGGACGGATCTTGGATCCGGTCATCCCGCGCGGCCGGTCGAAGTGCGGGTCGACGCCGTCGGCCGCGTGCTTGTTGAACTCGGCGACGGTCTCGGTGAGGTGCTCCGGGTCGACGCCCAGCTTCTCGGCGAGTTCGGCGATGGTCTCGCCGGTCGCGACCCAGTCGGGGATGGGGTCGCCGGGCTTGAACGACAGGATCTGCTTGCGCGAGCGAACACCCTCGTCGAAGATCATCCACGCGATCTCGTTCGGGAAGTCGATCGTCGTCGCGTCGAACTCGCCGAAGGCGTGGGCGAAGTCGTGGTACGGCTGAGCCTCGTTGACGAACCGGTCGCCGTGGGAGTTGACGATGATGGTGCCGCCGGCCGCCCGGGCGTCGTCGAAGGTCGGCAGCGGGGCGCCGAGGGTGAGGTCGGTCGGGTCCAGCATCGCGCCGGAGCCCCAGAACGAGTGCATGTTGCCGAGCAGCGCCCCGGCCTCCATGCCCATGATCTGCCCGTCGCCGGTCGCGTGCTGGGGGCTGATCGGGTACAGCTCGAAGCCGATGAACGCGGACACGAGCTCGCGGTTCCACTCGAACCCGCCGCTGGCCAGCACGACGCCGCGCCTGGTCTCGATGGTGGAGGTCGTGCCGTCCGCGGCGGTCACCCGGATCCCGCGCACGACGCCGTCCTCGCCGAGGAGCTGCTCGGCGCGGGTCTGCATGCGCACCTCGATGCCACGGTCGAGGACCCCGCGCAGCAGGCCCGCGACGATCGCGCTGCCCTTCGTGCGGACGTCCTCGCGGTTGCGCCGCTCCAGCTCCTCCGGGGTGCGCTCGCGCTGCCCGATGTCCTCGGCAAGCATGTTGCGGGCCACCTGACCGCGCACGGCCACCTTGGTCTGGATGCGCGCGGCCCAGTCCGGAAGCAGCTCGCCGACGGGGAAGGGAAGCGGCTCGCACGAGCGCCCGCCGTACTTCTTCCCCGGGATGTCGTAGGCGGCGTAGTAGTCCGGGTACTTCGCCATGGTCGTCATCTTCAGCGGGGTGTGCGTCTCGATGTACTCGAGCATCTCGGCGCCCCGGTCCACGCACAGCTCCAGCAGCTCCGGGTCGGCCACCCGGCCGGAGAGCCGCCGGATGTAGGCGAGCGCCTCCTCCCGGGTGTCGGAGATGCCGAACTCGGCCTGGTGGGAGTTCAGCGGCACCCACACGATCCCCGCCGAGACCGAGGTGCTGCCCCCGACGACGGCGGTCTTCTCCACCACCAGCACACGCGCCCCGGCGTCGGCGGCGCGGACCGCCGCGGTGAGCCCGGCGGCGCCGGTGCCCACCACGACGACATCGGTGGTCTCGTCCCAGGATGTGGGGGTCGTGTCCATCTGGCTCCTCGTCATCGCGGCTCTGCGTGGAGAGTCCTCGTGCGGCGGCGGCGGCGCCGTCGCCGCCCCGGGGCACGCGGAACCTCGAGGACCGCAGCCTGGGGCCGGCCGGCGGGGTACGCCCCCGTCGGGAAGAGGAACAGAGCATCCCGAACATAACCGCGCTGTCAGAAGCGGGCAACCGGCGTCAACCCTGCCGCGTCCGGCCGGAGCCGGCGGCGTCGAGGACGCAGGTGATCGGCCGCGGCCGCGGCTCTCCGAACGTGGCTTCGCTGTCAGAAACAGGTGACCAGCCTGCCGGTCATCCCGACAGGTCGATCACCGGGTCGACCCCGGCCATGGACGGGAACCTTGCCCTTCCAGAGGGCTTCGTGTCCGATTCGTCCCGCTGGAAGGACAAGCCCTCCGGAAAGACAAGGAAAGGCGGTGGGGGCTACTCGAAGTGGGGGGGCTGGCCGGTGGCTTCGAGGACGGACATCCACAGGTCGCCGGCGGGGTCGACCTGGTTGCGCTGGCTGACGGCGAGGGCGATCGGGATGTGGATGAAGCGGCGGCGCCAGCGGCCGACGACCATCTCGGTGCGCCCGGACATCGCGGCGTGCACGGCGGCGTGGGCGAGCCGGATCGTGTAGACGTTGTCGTACGGGTTGGCCGGGACGCTGCGGATCGCGTAGCTGGGGTCGATGTACTTCAGGTTCAGCTCGACGCCCTCGTTGGCGAAGTGTTCGGTGATCCGGCGGGACAGCACCGGGCCGACGTCGTGCAGCTTGCGGTTGCCCGACGCGTCGGAGCCCTCCGGCTGGTCGGTGATGAGCTCCTGGCCGGCGCCCTCCGCGACGACGACGACCGCGTGCCCGCGCTCGACCACGCGGTGGCGCAGGTAGTTCAGCAGGCCGCCCTCGCCCTCCAGCTTGAACGGCAGCTCCGGGATGAGCACGACGTCGGCGTTGCTCTTCGCCAGGGTCGCGTAACAGGCGATGAAACCGGAATGCCGGCCCATCAGGCGGACCACGCCCATGCCACCCGGTGCGGACGTCGCCTCGGCATGCGCAACACGGATCGACTCGGCGGCCTTGCCGAAGGCGGTCTGGAAGCCAAAGCTCTGATCGATGTAGGGGATATCGTTATCGATCGTCTTCGGGATGCCGACGACGGCGATCTTCTCGCCGCGTTCGGTGGCCACCCGGGAAATCTCCTTGGCGCCCCGCAGCGTGCCGTCCCCGCCGATGACGAACAGAATGTTGATGTTCATCCGGGAGAGGCAGTCGACGATCTCGCCGGGGTCCTGCTGGCCGCGGGAGCTGCCGAGAATCGTCCCGCCGTCGTCGTCGATGTTCGCGACGCTCTCCGGGGTCAGGTCGACGACGTCGTGCCCGTAGCGGGCGATGAAGCCCTGGTACCCGTTGCGGAAGCCGAAGATCCGCCGGACCCGGTAGTGCGAGGTCAGCTCCAGCACCAGCCCGCGGATGACGTTGTTCAGCCCGGGGCACAGGCCGCCGCAGGTGACGATGCCGACCCGGGTCTTGGAGGGGTCGAAGTAGATCTTCCGACGCGGACCGGCCGGCTCGAACCCCGGTAGCTCCGCGAGATCGACCTGCCGGGCGGCGATCATCGACGTGGTGTCGTCGTAGAGGACCTTGTCCGCCTCGTCGATGTAATGCTGTGTCGTTGNCCGTTCCCCCAACAGGGGCATAAGAGGGGAATCTATCCGGCAGGCCCCCAGGGTCTTCACCGACAGATCGGCATTATCCACAAGCAGTGGCGCACCCACCGTTGCCCGGCCCTCACGTCTCGCTCGGCGTTTCGTCTCTTCGCGACTTCGCTCCATACATACCCCGGGCGGGCCGGCGACGGACGCCGCCGATCATCCCAGTTCTTCCAGACCGAGACTACCGGGCCAAACCAGCCGTCACGGGGGCATCGCCGGGCCAACCCGGCCACCAGCGGGCGGAAACATGTGCTTCACCGTCCGGAAACCGGCCGAAACGGCCCTTCGGACCCGCCCTGTACTTGTCCCCGGCGGACACCTCGGTGCCCGCCGGAGAACCGGCCGCCCGACCCGGCGCCGGCGGCCGTCCCCGCGCGGCCAAGGGCCGTCCGACCGGTCGGACCTGCGCGAACCCGGCCCCGGCCCCACGGGCGGATGGGAGCACGACTGCCCTGCTCACGGCGCCCGCCATGCGACCGGAGGCCAGCGTCACCAGCCTCCGCCGAGGGCAGCCCATGGCCGCCTAGCGCCCCGTCCGCGGACCGTCTTGTCCGCCGGCCGTCCTGTTCTCCGACCGCCCCGTCGGCGGACCTTCCTGTCCACCCCCGTTCCGTCCGTCCGATCGGGCCGTACCCGGAATACCGTGCCCGAAGACCATTCGCTGCAAAAGCTGCCTGATTCACGGTCCGCCAGGCGTCACCGAGGCATGTCAGGAACATGACGGCGACGACCGGTGGCGATCCGGCTGGCATCTGCCGGACACGGGCGTTCTGCCCGGGCAGCCACGGCCCCCGCTCGACCGAGCCACCCGGATCACACCCCGGGGTGTCGTCGCCTCACCACCCGTACGGGCGGCGTCGACACGCAGGCCACCGCCGGCCGGAGCCGGAGCCCGAGCCCGATTGTCAGGCGCGCGCCGCCCGCCGATCGGCCGATCCGCTGCGGGAACGGGCGACGATTCGCCGGGCACCAGGATGATTTCGGTCGAGAGCAGGACGATCCCGCTGGGCAACAGGACGTCGGGCCCCTCCTCGGGGGCCGGTCGGACCGGTGCGGCGGCGCCTTTCGGCGCCCCGGATGCGGTCCGCTCGCCCCTGCCCCGTCGCCGCCCGATCCGGGAAGCTCAAACCACGCTCACGCCGACCACGGGAGCGGACGGGGAGGTCACGGTGCACGTCATCGGGCACGGCCGGATCGGCGGGCAACGCCCACCGCGGTGGCCCACTCGGACGGTCGCCGCCGGCTTCACGCCGCCTGCTGGTCGGAACCAGGACGGGGGCGCGACAGGCTGACACCGGGCTCGGGATCGTCGCACCACCGGGGTCCGGCACGGACCCGCGGTCGAGGATGCGGCGTCACCCGACGCAGACGGCTGCGACCCGCGGAGGGATCGGGTCGGAGCCAACCAGGCACGGCGCGGCGGCCACCGACGCGATGGCGAGCGTGTCGGTGGGGACCGACCGCCGCGCCGTGCCCGGACCTCCGGCATCCCCCAGCCCCGTCCGAACCATGAGTCGGTCCCGACTGGAGACCCGCCGGACCACCCGCGACCGCGCGCACGCTCAGCCCGGGACGTCGAGCCGCCACAGCCGCAGGCCACCCCGCCCAAACGTCCACACGCTGCGCGACCCGGCCTCACCGAGCCAGCCACAGCTATCGACCCGCCCCTGGACCCGCAGGGCGGCCATCCTCTCGGCCGAGCGCAGATCGAACACCCGCAACACGTTCGCCCCGTCGACGGACGCGAGCATCGCCTGATCACCACTGACCGCGAACGCCGTAACCCCGCCCGCATGCCCGTCGAACACACTCGTCCTCGACCGGCTTGACAGATCCCAGACCGTGATGGTCACCGGGCTGTCGTCTCCGCTCTCGCGATGCGCGACGGTGAGCAGTCCTGAACCGTCGGGCAGGTAGGCCGCCTCCGAGATCCGNCCGAGACCGCCAGGATTCTCCCTCTGCCTGAGCGTATGTAGATCCAGAAGGGTCACCGTCCCCACGCCACTTCGTAGCAGGATCTCGCCGGCTGTGGCACTGACCGCAACGTCAGCGACTCCACCGTCGATGCGGCGCTCCACCCCGAACTCCCTGCCGGCAGCCGCGGTCCACAACGAAATCCGACAGGATTCTTCGTCGCTGCGGCCGGAGCTCACCACGACGAGCACGGCGGGTTCATTCGAAGCACCGGCTACTGCCGAGGCTGCGATCCTCGTGTGGCCCTCGGTCTCGAATTCGTCCATCAGCCCGCCGGTGTACGGGTTCCAGAGCCCGACCTCCCTGGAGAATTGGATGGCGAGCCAGCTCCCGTCCGGAGCCACGGCCAGTCTGGATCGGTCGAGAAACCTCGCCTGAATCCCCGCTAACCGCCTACCAGTCTTCGCCGACCAGACAGACATCTGCTCCTCGTCCGATCGCGTCGTGGAGGCATACCAGCCCCCCGAAGGAGAGAGCAGGACGACGGACACCTTGGTCTCATGGGCGGCCACAATCGCGCTGACATCCCCGACATGGTTCCAGGTGCGCACCTTCCCATCCCCGTGGCCGGATACCAGCCACTGGCCGAGAGCGTCGCCCACCACATCCGTGACGTCGTCGGCATCGGGACCCGGAGCGTCTACCGTCGCCCTCCGTCCGATGTCCCAGATCCGCACAGTCGGGCTGCGCTCAACGCTAGCGAGCCACGAGCCGCCACCAGGTTCAGACAGGAGACCAGTGATCATTTCTCGATGTCCCGTCAGGACGTCGCGCAGGCTCCAGTCAGCCGTGTTCCAGATCTTGATCCTCCCGCCACGGCCCCCAACCTGCGGGTACATGTCCTCGGCCGCCGCGATCCAGTCGCCACTCGGGGAAATCGCCACCGCCCCCACACCACTCGCGTGCCCGGGCAGGCGGACGATCAGCGAGCCGTCCGCGATGTTCCACACGTACAGGCAGCCGACTGCCGCCGGCCCCCGGCCATTGACCGACTCGCCAACGACGATCGACGCGCCGTCCCGCAGGAATGCCACGGTGGAGACTGTGTGATCGTGGCCGGTGAGACTCGAACGCACGGACTTTGTTGCGATGTCCCAGACGAACACAGCCTGCTGTGACGCCGTAGCGAGCAACAGGCCGTCCGGCGAGATCGCCACGAGGTTGCTGCCGTCCGGCGTGAACACGGACTTGTTCACGGTCCGCGAGGAGCCACCGGTTCCGGCCGGTAGGACCCCGAACACGAGGTCGTCGGCGATGTTCCACAGGCGGAGCAATCCATCCGCCGATCTCACGGCCAGCCACGTCCCGTCTCGAGAACCGACCAACTCGGACTGGCCATATGGGAGCGTGCGATACAGCTCGCCAGTTCGACTGTCCAGAATCCGTACTGCAGCGGTCGCAGCTGGTCGGTCATCGCCTAGTTGCCGACCGCCGCGATGTCCCACCACCAGCCACCGGCCATCGGGGGTGAAGTCCAGGAAACCGACTCTGCCGGCGGAGTCGTCGGTTGAGAACAAGACCGTCCTCGCAGCCATGTCCCAGACGTGGACGCGCCCCAAGCCATCCGCGCTCGCGACCAATCCCCGAGCCGAGTCGTGGACCGCGAGCGCAGCCACCTCATACGGATAGCCAGAGATCCCGCCTTGCCGGGCACCGGTGGCCACGTCCCAGAACCAGACATTCCGCGGTCGTGTCGCCCACAGCACCTCACTCTCCCCTACTACCAGTCGCTGCCCATCGCGAGAGATGGCAAAGGCAGAGACATTAGCCTGTCCTTCGGACAGGATACGTTTCAACGCGGGATGAGGGCGATCGAGCTGTGGCCAGACCGGGACAAGCCGGGCGCCGTCGACGGTCGCGGCGAACGCCGTCGCCAAATTGTTCAGGCGCTCGTCCGAGGCCATCCGCGCGAGCAAGGTAGGCGCTAGGATGTCCGGGGTCGGGGCCGGGGTGAGCACGTTGAGCGAGCGGGCGATGACGTCCCCGAGCAGGCCGAGCTGCGGATCGGCGGAGCGAGCCAGGTCGGCCTCGACGGCTACCGCGCCCGACCGCTCAAACTGGGCGGCGATCCACCGCAAGTCGTGTACGAGGGCCTCGGCCTCGTCGCCGGGCTGGGGCGCGGCATCGGCCCGTGGCGCGGCCGCGTGCTCGGGACCGGGATCCGCGGCCTGGCGCAGGTGGGTGAGGAGATAACGCCATAGGTAGGTCTCGGACTCCGCCAGCAGCCACCAGGCGGTGCGGCCGTCGACTACGGGCAGGTCGCGGCGGTAGGCGTCGACGAGGCGACCGTGCGCGGCGGGCAGCGCGTCGCCCAACGCGAGGCGCAGGTGTTCGCGGATGACCTGGTGCAGGTCGAGGCCGGGCGGATCCTGGCCGAGGCGGGCCAGGGCGAGCTCGTCGAGCAGCTCGCAGAACCGGCCCGTCTGCCAGGAGGTCCAGCCGGCGCCGGCGGCCCAGAACCGCTCCAGCACCGGCAGCGGGATGACCGCCCCCTCCGCGAAGATCGCCAGTTCGTGGTAGCGGGCGACCCGGTCGGGGTCGCTGCCGATGGTAAGGATGTCGACGCTGGCCGTGATGGCGGCGGCGACCGAGCGGGCGCGGTTGCGTTCGTCGTCGAAGGCGCCGGGTCCGGCGGCGGCGAACCCCTCGAGGGTCGCGGTGACGGCCTCGCCGGCGGGGACACCGCGGCCGACGCGGGTCCGGATCGCCCCGGCGGCCAGGCCCAGCAGCAGCGGCCAATCGCCACAGCGGGCGGCGAGGGCGTCGGCGGCGGCATCGTCGAGGTTGGGGACGGCGGCGGTCAGGATGCCGATCGACTGTTCCCGGNCCATCGCGTCGACCGCGACGACGGACGCCTCCGACGGGAACACGGACCGGTCACGGCCGGTGACGAGCCGCCCGCAACGGTGCCCCCCGTGCAGGAACGGCGCGAGCTGATCGGCGGACCACGCATCGTCGACGATGAGCAGCATCCGCCGCTCGGCCAGCAGCTCGCCGAGGCGCATCCCGGCCTGCGCCGGATCGGAGGAGCCGACCGAGCGGTCGCCGAGGCGGCGCGACAGTCCGTTGACGGTCTCTGCGAGAGGAACCCCGGCCAGGTCGGGGCCGACGCCGACCCAGAGCACCCCGTCGGGGTAGCGGGCCCGGATGTCGTCGCGGTGGCCGATCATCCGGGCGAGGGTCGTCTTGCCGAAGCCACCGGCGCCGTGCAGGGCGACGATCGGCGCTGCGGGCCCGTCCGCGGCCGGCTCGACGAGTCTGCGAGCGGCATCCAGCGCCAGCTCCGTGCGGTCGATCTCCCGGCCCGTGAGCTCCGGCAACCAGCGGATCTCCGCCTCGACGGCTGGTTCCGCGGGGCCGGGCGAGACGTCCGGTCGCGCAGCGAGGACGGCGAGTGCCTGCAGGAGCTGCGTCTCGAGATCGGCGGGGCTGGCGACCTTGCCGGCGGTGACACCGCTGTCGAGGATCCGGCGACGGAACGCCTCCTGCCGGTCGCCGTGGGACGGGTCGATGAACAGCTCGTAGCCGCCCTGGACGCGGTCGGGGTCCAGCAGGAACATCAGGCGCGGCCTGTCCAGCCGGGTCGCGGTGTCGAACTCCAGCTCGGTGTAGGAGACCTCCGGCCGGTCTCGGACCGGGGAGCCGTACCGGAAACCGATGATCCCCACGTAGACGTCGCAGCCGGCGACCTCCCGCTCGCACACCTCGGCGGGCGGCGCGTCGGCCACGGCGAAGAATGCCATGTCCACCGCCGCGAACTTCATCCGCCCGACGGCATCGGCTGCTGCCTGCACCCAGGACCGCTCGGCGGGAACCCGGCTCAGCTCGCCGGTATGGCTCAGGAAGACGCGCACCCGAACCACCTCCCATCGCTCGTCCAACCGGAACGGGATGCGGCGGCGGCCTCCGCGCATTCGGTGCCCGGATGCCCGGCAGTGAAACCGAATAATGTGACGCTTCGTCCCCCTACACTCACAGTGCAGCAAAATAACACCCGGTGCAGCGCTCCGGCTCCGGCTGGACAGTCCGGGGATCATGGCGCTTCGGCCGTCCCGCTCCCTGNCACGGGCCGGGGATCCGCCCAACGCGTGGCGCGGTTCCGCGGAACACTGTGAGCGCCGGTCCGGGGCCGGGGCCGCATCTCGTGACGCGGTTCCTTAGGGCACACCTTGATCGCCGAAACCAATACCGGCGCCGGGGTCCGGACACGTGGTGCGGTGGCACGCTGGCCGCGCTGATGCCCGACTGAGCGGATAGGACTGACTCGTCCAGGACGCCCGTCTCCCCGGGCACCCGCCCGCTCGACGAACCAGAGGTTGGCCAGGGGATCGCAGCGGTGCGGCGGGGTCCGACGCCAGCTCGGCGGTCGGAAACCGGCGATGCTGTCGGACGCAGGCCGTAGTGTCGGCTCAAGCGGAGGCGCGGACCACATCAGGCCGCGCTCGCCGCGCCCTGACCCCGCCGTCCGTCCGAGGAGCCGATGTCCGTTGTCTGCCCGTGACCTGGTGCGCAGCCGGTCGCTTCGACTGTTGGACTACCTCGCCGCGCTCGCCGCCGAGCGGCGCGGCGCCCCCCGCCGTCAGCTCGCCGACTACTCCCCCGCCCCGATCCTCCCGGCCGCCGTGCCCGCGCATGCGGACGTCCGCCTCGGCCCGTCGACCCGGCGGGACTCGTGGCTGGAGATCGATCGGACGGCGCCGCCGCGGCCGCCCGCCTGGCCCCGAGCCCTCGACGCGATCCTCGGCCCCACCGGGGTGAACCCCGACACGCCACCCACGATGCCCTCCCCCGCGCCCGCGGGCGGCCCTGACGGCATCGGCGGCATCGGCGGCATCGGCCCGAACGTCGCAGTCGGCGATGTTCCGGATGGAGCCGTCCCGGCGCAGCCAGCGGTCTCTGTGGAGGCGGCGTCGCCGGCCGGCGCCCTTGCGTCACCGGGGATGGAACCGGCGACGGCCCAACCCGGCGAGCCGGGCGACACCGACCGGCACGGGGCGGCGCCCTTGGCGGACGAGCCCGATCCCCGGGCGGCGTTGCTGGACGCCTGGGTACGCGACGTCTGGCGGCCCTGGGCGCCGGCGGCGCGCGCGGCGCGGGACGCCCGCGCGCTCTACCAGCGCCTGTTCGACCTGCGCCTGACTCTGCAGCGCGACGACGCCACCACCGAGCTCGTGTGGGGGCACGGCGTGCTGTGCTGGCGAGTCGGCGACGCCGTGATCAGCCATCCGCTGCTCGTCACCCGAGTGGTGACGACACTCGATCCCGAGTCCGGCGTCATCCGCCTGCATCCCGACGGGCCGACCAGCCTGGAGACCGAGCCGCTGCACGGCCTCGGGCTGCCCGGCCTCGACGAGCTCTCCGCCCTGCGCGACCGGCTGCGCGCCGCGCCGGTCGACCCGTGGGACGCCCCGGGCCGCGCGGAGGTGTTCCGCCAGGTCATCGCGCCGCTCGGGCTGGACGCCCGGCTGGTCGCGGGGCCGGGGCTGCCGTCGCCCGGCGCGGCGCCGGTCCTCGTCGACACCTGGGCGCTGTACGCGCGGCCGCGGCCCGCCCTGCAGGCGCAGTTCTACGCCGACCTGCGCACCGCCCTCACCGATCGCGACGTCGTTCCCGAGGCGATCGCGTCCGTGGTCGCCGACGAGGCGCTCGTCGCCGACGCGCTGGCCGGCGACGGCACCGGGATGCCGCCCGGCGCGGGGCGCTGGGATCACGGCGATCCAAGCGCGCGGCCGGGGCCGGGTGGCGGCACGCCGGTCGGCCTGGGCGAGCGGCTGCTCATGCCGCTGGCGACCAACGCCGACCAGGAGCGGATCGCCCGCCAGCTCGCCGGCTCCCGTGGGGTGACCGTGCAGGGGCCGCCGGGCACCGGCAAGAGCCACACCATCGCGAACCTGATCTGCCATCTCGTCGCGCACGGGCAGCGCGTGCTCGTCACCGCGCAGGACGAGCAGGCACTCGGCGTGCTGCGCGACAAGATTCCGCCGGAGCTGCGGGATCTGAGCGTCGCCGTGCTGGGATCGAGCCGCGCGGACCTCGACGAGCTACGCGCCGCCGTGGTGGAGATCTCCGGGGCGCTCAGCGACGTCGACCCCGCGCGGGAGACGGCGGCCGTCAAGGCGCTCGCCGAGGAACTCGACGCGGCCCGCGCCCACGCCCGCACCCTCGAACTGCGCATGATCGACCTGTTGGCGGCCCAGGCCCGCGAGTTCGAGCTGCCGCACGGACGGGAACGGGCCCCGGCGGTGGCTGCGTGGCTCGCCGAACGGGCGGGCGAGCTGTCATTCATCCCCGACCGGCTCGACCCGACCCGGGCGCTGCCGCTGGACCCGGCGGAGCTTGCGGTGCTGTACCGCACGGCGCGTCAGATCGGTCCCGCCGACGCGCGGGCACTCGCCCAGGAGCAGCCGGACGCCGCCGCCCTGCCGAATGCGGTCGCCCTGGCGCGGCTGCACGCCGAGCTCGACGAGGTCCGCGACGGCCTCGCCGACCTGGAACAGGCGGGGCTGTCGGTGCCCGCGCTCGACGCCCTCGGCGAGTCCGCGACGCGGGCGCTGGTCGACGACACGCGGGCCGGCGCCGAGCGGGCGGCGCGGCTGTCGGTCGGCTGGCTCGCCGCCGCCCGGGCGCAGTGTGCCGCCTCCGACGCGCAGGCCGAGTTCTGGGCCGGTCAGGCCGCGGCGCTGGCCGCCGAGGTCACGCAGCTGCGCGGGCTCACCGCACGGACCTTCGGCCACCCGATCCAGGTGCCGGACGGCGACCCGCGGGTGCACCTGCGCCTGCTCGCGGAGCTGCGCGAGCGCTACGCCGCCGGCCGTGGGATCCCGCGGCTCGGCGGGCGGGAGCTGCGGGAGCTGCGCGACGCGGTCCGCGTCGACGGGCTCGTCCCGCACACGGTGGACGACGTGGCCGTCGCCGAGGCCGAGGTGCGCCGCCGCCAGACCCTCGCCGCCGCGGTGGCCCGCCAGGGCGCGATCGCCGCCGCGCTCGGCGGCCAGCCCGTCGACACGGGTGCCTCCGACGTCCTCACCCGGCTCGACACGGCCGCCCGAGACCTTGCCGACGCCGTCGACTGGGAGCGTCAGGTCCGACCGGAGCTCGCCGTGCGGCTGCGCGCCGTCGCTCCCGGCGCCGTCGCTCCCGGCGCCGGCGACGGTGGCGATCCGGCCGCGCTGTCCCGGCTCGCCGACCTGCTGGCCGCGGCGGCCGGACGGGGCCGCGAGCAGGAGGTCACCGACCGGCTCGCGACCCTGGCGCGGACCCTTGACGAGGGCCGCCGCCGCCCGCGGGCCGGCCGGCTGTGGGGCGAGCTGCACGAAGCACTGACCCGACGCGACCTCGCCGCCTGGGATGCCCTGCTCGACGAGGCCGCCCGGCTGGCGGCGCTGCGTCCCGACGCCGCCGCGCGCACGCGGCTGTCGGAGCGCCTGGGTGCGGTGGCGCCGCTGTGGGCCGACGCCATCCTCGACCGGTCCGGCGAGGCCGTCGCCTGCGGCGACCCGGCGCGGGCGGCGGCGGCGTGGCGCTGGCGGCAGGCGCAGACCTGGCTCGACGACCTGCACGCCGACGGCGACCTGGCGCTGCTCGGCCGCCAGCTCGGCGACGCCTCCGAGCAGGCCCGCCGGCTCGTGCTCGACACCGCCCGTCGGGCCGCCCGCCTCGGGCTCGCCACCCGGCTCGGGGACCCGCAGCGCCGCGCGCTCACCGGCTGGGTGCAGGCCCTCGACCGGCTGGGGAAGGGCACCGGGAAGTACGCCCCGCACTGGCGGGCGCAGGCCCGCGCGCACATGCGGGCCGCGATGGGCGCCGTACCCGTGTGGATCATGCCGACGTACCGAGTGATGGAGAGCTTCGACCCCGGTTCCGACGACCTGTTCGACGTCGTGATCGTCGACGAGTCCAGCCAGTGCGACATTCTCTCCCTCGGCGTGCTGAGCCTGGGTCGGCGCGCCGTGGTCGTCGGCGACGACGCCCAGACGAGCCCGGAGGCCGTCGGGATCGACCGGGCCCGGGTCGGGGCGCTGATCGACGCCCACCTGCCCGACGTGGCCCAGCGCTCGCTGCTCGACGTCGAGGCGAGCCTTTACGACACCGCCACCCGGGTGTTCCCACGGACCGTGGTGCTCAAGGAGCACTTCCGCTGCCTGCCCGACATCATCGGGTTCTCCAACCGCTTCTACGACCATCAGATCCTGCCGCTGCGGGAGGATCCGGAGCTCGCGATCGGCGCCGCGCTGCGCCCGGTGCGCGTCACCGAGGGCGCCCGGACGCAGACCCGGTTCGGCGACGCCAACCCGGTGGAGGCGCGGGCGATCGTCGATCAGGTCGTCGCCTGCTGCGCCGACCCCGCCTACGACGGGATGACGATGGGTGTGGTGACCCTGCTCGGCGCCGGGCAGCCCAGGCTCATCGAGCACGCTCTGGTCGAGCGACTCGGCGAGCGCGAGTTCTCCCGGCGGGCGTTGCGGGTCGGCGACCCCTACCAGTTCCAGGGCGACGAGCGCGACGTCGTGTTCGTCTCCGTCGTCGCCGACGACAACCGCTCCGCCGCCACCCGCCGCCGCGACCTGCAGCGTGTCAACGTCGCCGCGAGCCGCGCCCGCAACCAGATGTGGGTGTTCCACACCGTCGACCCGGCGACGCTGCGCGAGGACGACATCCGCCGCCAGCTCATCGAGTACACCTACGCCGGTGCGACCCCGCAGGCCGAGGGCCGGCTCGCCGACCGCTGCGAGAGCGAGTTCGAGCGCGCGGTCCTGCGCGAGATCCTCGGCCGTGGCTACCGGGTCCGCCCCCAGCACCCCGTCGGCCGCTACCGCATCGACCTCGTCGTCGAAGGAGCACCCCGCCCGCCGGCGCCCGACGCGGGCGCGGCGCGCGTCCGCGGCCCCCGGCTCGCCGTCGAGTGCGACGGCGACCGGTTCCACGGCCCGGACCAGTGGGAGGCGGATCTGCGCCGCCAACGGATCCTGGAGCGGCTCGGCTGGACGTTCCTCCGCATCCGCGGCTCGGAGTTCTACCGCCATCCCACCCGCACGCTCGACGGCCTGTGGCGCCGGCTGGACGAGCTCGGCATCCACCCGGACGTGGGCGCCGGTCCTTGACCCGTGGCCCCTGCCCCCTGACCGCTGGCCCCTGACCGCTGGCGCCTGGCACGGCGCCACGCCCGAGGACGACCGAACCCGGCAGGCCGGCCGCCGTCACACGACCGGCCGGGGCCGGGGCGGGTCGGTCAGCGGCTCGCGCCGGGCATGACGGCCCGCGGGGCGATCTCGTCGACGAGCCCCCAGGCCAACGCCTGCTCGGCGTCGATGGGAAGCCCGCTGAGGATCAGGTAGGCGGCCCGCTGCGGGCCGATGCGCCGCGGGATGCTCGCGGTGCCCCCGGCGCCGGGGACCAGCCCCATCGCCACCTCCGGCAGCCGGAACGTGGTGTCGGGGGCGGCGACGACCCGGCCGCAGAACGCGGGCAGCTCCGCCCCCGCGCCGATGCAGAGCCCGTGGACGTAGGCGGTCACCGGCAGCCCGGTGGCCAGCAGGCCCAGCGGGATGCTGCGGGTGGTTCGCACGGCGTGGGCGCCGACCGGATCGAGCATCGTGCCGAACTCGGTCAGGTCGCCGCCGCTGGAGAACGACGGCCCCGTGCCGGCCAGCCGGATCTCGGCGAGCTCGCTGTCGGCGGCGGCGAGCCCGAAGGCGGAGACCAACCCGTCACGCAGGCTGATGCTCACGGCGTTGTGCACCCGCGGCCGGTTGAGGATGACCGTGAGGACCGCGCCGTCCCGCTCGATCAGGACGGCCGGTGCGGCCGCGGCCCGGGCCGCCGTCGCCGCCGTCACCGTCGCCGCCGCCGTCGGATCCGTCGCCACGTCGGCCGCGGGAGCGCTGTCGGCGGGCGGGACGGCGGCCGCGGAGGCTGCAGCCGCCGGGTCCAGCCCAGGCCGGGCCGCCGCGCGCGCACTCTGCCGGGCCCGTCGTCGGGCCAGCCAACCGGCGAACTCCGGGCCGGCCTGCAACGCCGAGTAGGCGAACGACTCGGCGACGACCGCATCGCGCACGTCGATGCCGGTACTCACGCGCAGCAACTGCACGAGCGCGACAGCGGCGTAGGGATTCGCCGCGGTCGCGGCGACCAGCGCGTCCACCGCGGCATCGATCCCGTCCGGCGCGGTCACCCACGGCCGCGGCGCCCCCGGCTCATCGGTGAGCAGGATGTCGAAGCCGCAGGTGGCGACGCCGTCGGGAACCCACCGCAGATCCTCGGCCACGGCGACACAGACGCAGGGCAGCCGGCGGCCGAGTTCGCCGACCCTGATTGCCGCCGGGGAGGCGGCGTCGACGACCAGGATGGGCCGTCCCCCGAGTGGACTGAAGGCCTCCGGATCGGCTTGCAGGTCCGCGAGCACCNCTTCGGGGTCGGTGACCCGCCGCCCACCCACGCCGTCCAGACCGGCGAGCAGGTCTACCCCGACCGGGCTGGGGGTGGCGGCGAGCGGGTCGGAGCCGACCGGTTGCGCGGCCGGCCCGGGCACAGGAGTGTTCACGGACGATGACGCTAGTGCCCCGGCGCCGCGGAATCGCGCGGTCCTCCTTGCCGGACCGCCGACGGCGGGGCATCGCGGCGGCCTGCGCGCGGCGCGGGCCCACGTTCGGCGTCGGTCGAGGCCGTCAGGCCGGATGGCCCGGTTGCATGTCCCGGACCTGTTGGAAGCCGAGCTGGGTGAACGGCCCGCCGGCTGCGCCGTCGACCGGCTCGAGGACGAACGCCGTATGGTCGCCGACGCCGACGCGGGTGTGTACGGGGCCGGCGAACCAGGCGCGCGGCTGCGCGAGGACGGGCAGTCCGAACGGGCCCTCCCGCCAGGCGCAGCGCGCGAACTTGTCGATCTCGTCGCCGGTCTGCTCGCCGAACAGCGTCGCGAGCCCCTCATCGGCCTCGTCGAGGAGGTGGACCGCGAGATGGCTGGCCGCCAGGGCGATCCGGTGGGTGTGGTTGGCCTGCGAGATACACAGCAGGTACCGCGCGGGCTCGATGCTGCACTGGGTGTGGAAGCCGACGAGGCAGCCGCTGCGTTCCCCGTCGGGCACCGCCGCGGTCACGATCACCATCGGATAGCTGATCGCGCTCACGGCCTCGTGGAACGCGGTGGGCTCAGTCATCGTCCGCCACGCTCCTCCAATCGGGCGGCCGGGTCAACGCCCGCGCGGACTACCCGACCTGCCCAGCCGGACCACCAGCAACGCGAGCGCCGGGCCACCAGCGGCATGGGACCACCAGCGGCATGGGACCACCAGCGGCATGGGACCACCAGCGGCATGGGACCACCAGCGGCATGGGACCACCAGCGGTACGAGACCACCAGCGGTACGAGACCACCGCCCCGTGCGGTCAGCCGCTGGTGGCCGACCGCGGCTTCGGCCCGGCGGCGCGCATGTTGACCAGCCGGCCCAGCAGCTCGAACCAGAAGGGGGCTCCGGCGGTCAGGGCAAAGCAGGCGATGGCCAGTCCGGCGATCTTCAGCAACCAACCGCCGACCGTGTGCGGGACCTCCCTCGGGTCGTCGCGGTCGTCGCTCGTCCGAACCCACCCGATGGGCAGGGCGAGGCCGGAGGCATTCCGCACCGACCTGATCGCGCTCTCGACGGCGTCGCCCACACCGGCGTCGGAGGTACCGCCGGTCTCCTGGTCGCCGGACTGCGCAGCGTCCTTCGTGTCACCGGGCCCGGCGCCGCCGGACCCCGCGTCGCGCGAACCCGCGGTGGTGGGGCCGACATCAGCGGCCTGGCCAATCTGGCCCTGGCTTGCGGCCACCGCCGCGTCGCGCACGGTCCCGTCCTGCCACAGCGCACGGGAGATGGCGACCGCGTCGAGGTTGAACACGGCGGCCAGCACGATCGCGTAGGCGAGCAGGAACACCGCGACCCGCCGCTTGTACCACCCGGACAGGCGGTCCATCGCCTCGTCGTACCACCGCGCCAACTCGGTGATGATCTTCTCTCGGTCACCGCCCGTCCGGACCACCGCCGCGGTCAGCGCATCCTTCGCGAGGGAGGGTGGCAACACGGCCAGCCCGTCCTCCAGCGTGCCGACCGTCCCGCCGCCGACGGCGGACACCAGCGCGGCGGCCACGACCCGCCCGGTCGGGTGGTCCGCCGGCATCGCGGCGTACAGCGCCCGGGCGGACCCCTCGTCCAGAGCGCGCCGGGCAGCCTCGTACGCGGTCCGGTAGGCCTCGCGGGTCTCATCGGGGATGTGCGAGGGCAGCCCGTCCGGGCGTAGCTGGGCCAACATGGCGCGGGCGGGTGGGTCGACCCGATCGAGCAGGGCCCGAGCGAATGCGGTGGACGGCACGTAGGAAGGCAACCGCAGCCGGCGGGCCCGGCTCACCGCGGCCCAGGTTCGCTGCACGGGCGGATGAGCGGCCATGTCCGCGGAGACCTCGTCCCGGCCGGCGGTACGCATGGCCCGCAGGGGCCCGTCGAGCAACTCCGCAGCGACGTCCACAGGCGGCGGGCCCCCCGGATCGGGCGGTGCGCCGCCCGGCGGGCAGCCGCCGAGCAGCCGGCGCAGCTCCGACTCGAGGCGTCGGCCCCGGTAACGCACGAGGCCGAGCACCGCCTCGTTGATCCGCGAGACGGCGAGGCTGAACGCGGCGAACAGCAGCGCGAGGCCGATCAGAACGTCCAGCGCGGACGAGTCAGGCATCCGATTCCCCCGATCCCCACCGCACCGACGACGGCCAGTTCGCCACCCGCCACCACTGACACCGCCCCGGAGCTGCCCGGATTCCAGCGGGCCACGGGACACATCCGGGCACCGCGGGCGCATCCGGGCCGGACCGCGCATTTGTACACCGAGGGGCAGGACCGCCACCGAGCGGCACCGACCAATCTCACAGCCGACACGGACCGTCACAGCAGGGAAGGGTCGGGCCCCGGCTCGGAGCCGCAGTCCGGGCACGGGGCCGGAGCCTCGAGGTGGCCTGGGGTCGCTGTTTTCCCGGACCCACCGGGCAGCGGGCGACGGCTGGTCCCCGTCGAACGGGCGGAGCCGGCCGAACAGGCGGAGCCGGCCGAACAGGCGGAGCCGGCCGAACAGGTGGGCCGGGCCGAACCCCGCCTGCCCGTTCGGACCAGACGCGCTCCACGGAGGCGGGCGCGGGGGTTGAGGGCGGGAGATGGCATGGCGTCGGCCGCGCCGCCTGCCCCAGACGGTGCGACCGACGCCATGCGACTGTGGCGCCCGCGGGCGGTGAGTCCAGCCCGCGGGCGGCCGGATCAGCCCGCGGGTGCCTCGCTGAACGGCCCCTGCGGGCCGTACGCGGCGACCTCGCTGTAGATCGCCGGGCGGCGCTCGGGATCCTGTAGCGGCCGCAGCGGGGAGGTCGTCCCGCGGTGGTTCGCCCCCTGCTCCCAGGCGCTGAACTCGGTCATGCCCGACCAGACGCTCACCACGACGTACCGGGCCGGGTCCGCCGCCGAACGCTGCAGCGTGTTGCCGAGCAGCCCCGGGGTGCCGAGCAGCTTGGAGCTGATCGCGTGGTAGGCGCGTTCCACCGCCCCGGGATCATCGGGCGGATCGACCGCCCAGAGCATCACCCGGACCGCCGCCTCGCCGCCGGCTCCCACGGCTAGCCGGCCGCCGGCACCGGCAGGGATGCCGCGCCGGCCAGGTGCGTCAGGACGCTGCCGGTGGCCATTGAGCCGCTGGCGCGCAGCGGATGCAGCTCCTTGCGGTGCTTCAGGTGCCGCTCGCTGGTCTCGAACTCGCGGAACTGCGCCTCGTCGACCCAGTCGCTGGTAATGAAGTAGGTGCTCGGCTCGTCCTCCGAACGAATCAGCCACTGGCCCAGGTTGGCGGGGTGAGAGGTCACCGCGTCGCCGATGCGCAGCCAGGTCTGCTCGAACTCGGCCTCGCGGCCCGGGTGGATCCGCATGGTCAGCATGATCCGAAAGGGCGGGGTCGATGCCATCAGATTCCTCCGTCGACCGTGAAGGTGGCGCCGTTGACGTAGGACGACACGTCGCTGGCCAGGAACAGGACGACCGCGGCGACCTCGTCGGCCTCGCCGAGACGGCCAAGCGGGATGCGGTTGGTGTAGGCCGTTCGGGCGGCCTCGGGCATGCCGGCGGCCTGGTCGGTCTCGATGACGCCCGGCGAGACCAGGTTGACCCGGATGCCGCGGGAGCCGAGCTCCTTGGACAGCGAACGGGTCAGCCCGATCAGGCCGGTCTTCGCCGCGGTGTAGTGCGCCCGCAGCGGCACGCCGACGACCCCGGCGCCCGAGCCGATGTTGACCACCGAACCGGACTCGCCGAGCAGCGNCAGCGCGCCCTGGGTGACCAGGTGGGTGGCGGTGAGGTTGGTGGCGAGCACCTGCGTCCAGGCGTCCAGCGGCAGGTCCGCGTAGGGGATGTGGCTGATCGTCCCGACGCTGTTGACCACGATGTCGAGGCCGCCGAGGTGCGTGCCGGTGGCCTCGATGAGCTCGGTGATCTGGGCCGGGTCGGCCACGTCCGCCTGGACCAGCAGGTGGTCGCCGCCGGTGTCCTTCAGCTCGCGGCGCAGGCTCTCGGCCTCCTCGGTCTGGCGCTGGTGGCCGACGACGACCGTCGCTCCGGCGCGGGCCAGGCCGAGCACGACGGCCCGGCCGATGCCGCGGGTGCCACCGGTAACCAGGGCGCGTCGCCCGGCCAGGTCTGGGAACATCGCTGACTGTCTCCTAGGTCGAGGAATCGAGCGGATCGAGCAGGTCGAGCGAATCGAGCAGCTCGGGCGAATCGAGCAGCTCACGAGGGTCGGGCAGGCCGGGTCGGGGTCCGGTCAGGCGGGGTCGACGGCGCGGACGACGAGGCTGCTGTTGAAGCCGCCGTAGCCGCGGGCGTTGACCAGCGCCACCCGGACGGGGGTCTGCCGGGGGGCCTGCACCAGGTCCAGTCCGTAGCCCGGATCGGGGGTGTCGAGGTTGCCCACCGCGGGGATGACGCCGTCCCGGATCGACAGCAGCGCCGTCGCCACCGACAGCGCCGAGCCGCCGGCGCACAACCGGCCGACGAGGCCCTGCGGCGCCGTCACCGGCACCGCGCGGTCGCCGAACACGGCCCGGATCGCCGCCGCCTCCTGGGCGTCGAGGTCCGGGGAGCCGGCGCCGTCGGCGAACACCACGTCCACGTCGTCCGGGGCGAGGCCCGCGTCGGCCAGGGCGCGGCGCATCGCGGTGGCCAGCCAGCGGCCGTCCGGCGCCGGGCGGGCGTGGTCGGCGGCGTCGTGCGTCGCGGCGTATCCCGCGATCTCCCCGTAGACGTGCGGGGCGCCACGGGCCGCCGCCGCTGCCGGATCCTCGACGACCAGGGTCGCGCCGCCCTCCCCCGGCAGGTAGCCGTTCGCCCGGATGTCGAACGGCTTGTAGCCGTCCGCCGCCGCGGCGGCGGTGCTGACCCGGCCGCTGCTGAGATGGCAGGTGAGCCCGTACGGCGTCAGGCCCGATTCGGCGCCCCCCGCGAGCACCGTCGACGTGCCTCGACGGATGACCCGTCTGGCCTGGGCAAGGCTGTCCAGCCCGCCGGCGCCGTCGCTGACCACGACCCCGGATGGCCCCTTCAGGCCATGACGGATCGACGTCTGACCGGTCGTCGCCGCGTAGAACCAGGCGATCGACTGGTAGACGCTCACCGCGGTCCGCCCGCGGGTCCACAGCCGCTGCAGCTCCCGCTGGCCGAAGTCGTTGCCGCCGGAACCGCTGCCGAACACGACCGCGGTGGCATACGGGTCGTGGTCGGCCGGGTCGTAGGCGGCGTCGGCCAGGGCGAGCCGGGAGGCGGCCATCCCGAACCAGGTCCACCGGTCGGTCTGGACGATGTACCGCTTGTCGACGTGCTCCTCCGGCTCGAACCCGGCGACCTCGCCGGCGAGCCTGGCGGAGTAACGAGCCGGGTCGAACCGGCTGATCGGGGCGACGCGCAGCTCCCCGCGCAGGGTCGACGCCCAGTACTGCTCGACCCCCAGACCGCTGGGGGCGATGACCCCCAGGCCGGTGACGACCGGCCGGACCGCGCCCAGCGGGCGCCCGCCGCCACGCACCGAACGGTCCTCGCCGGTCACGGCCGAAGCCGCGGTGGCAGCGGTGGTGGCAGCCGCGGTCTCCACTGCGGCGCTCACCGGTTCGGCGCCGACAGGACGATCGCGGACTGGAACCCGCCGAACCCGCTGCCCACCGACAGTGCCACGTCGACGGTGTGATCACGGGCGATGTTCGGCACGTAGTCGAGGTCGCAGGCCGGATCGCGGGTGGCCCAGTTGGCGGTGGGCGGGACGACGTCGTTCTCGATGGCCAGGGCGCAGGCGGCGATCTCCAGCGAGCCGATCGCTCCCAGGGAGTGGCCGATCATCGACTTGATCGAGCTGACCGGGACCTCGTACGCGCGCTGCCCGAGCGAGCGCTTGAAGGCCGCCGTCTCGTGTCGGTCGTTCTGCTTGGTGCCCGAGCCGTGCGCGTTGATGTAGTCGATGTCGTCCGCGCCGACCCGCGCCGAGTCCATCGCGACCCGGATCGCCTCGGCCATCTCGACACCGTCGGGACGCAGACCGGTCATGTGGAAGGCGTTGGACCGCGACGCGTAGCCGCCGACCTCGCAGTAGATGTGCGCCCCACGGGCCCGCGCGGACGACAACTCCTCGAGGATGAGCACGGCCGAGCCCTCCCCCATCACGAAGCCGTCGCGGCTGGCGTCGAACGGGCGGGAGGCGTGCTCGGGGTCGTCGTTGCGCGCCGAGGTCGCCCGGATCGCGTCGAAGCAGGCCACCGAGATCGGCGACAGCGGCGCGTCGGAGGCGCCGGCGATCACGATGTCCGCCTCACCGTCGGCGATGAGCTGCGCACCGTAGCCGACCGCGTCGATGCCGGATGTGCAGCCGGTGGACACCACCGACGCCGGGCCGTGCGTGCCGAAGCGGCAGGCGAGCTCCGTGGCCAGGCAGCTCGGGACCAGCGCGTGGTACAGGAAGGAGCTGGCGTAGTGCGGATCGACCTCCCAGTGGCGGCCCGAGTCGGAGACGACGACGTACTCGTTCTCCAGCCGGGTCGTCGCGCCGACCGCGCTGCCCATGCTGACGCCGACGACCGGGCCGTCCCCGCCCTCGTCGCCGAGGCCGCCGGTGCCGGCGGGGCGCAGGTCGAGGCCGCTGTCCTCGACCGCCTCCAGCGCCGCGGCGAGCGCGAACTGCACGAAGCGGTCGTTCCGGGCGATCTGTCGGGCGGTCAGCCCGGCCGCCGCCGGGTCGAAATCGCATTCGGCGGCGACCTGGGAACGGAACTGCGACGGGTCGAAGAACGACAGCCGCCGGGTCGCCGTGCGCCCGTCGGTCAGCAGCGTCCAGAACTCCTTGCGGTTCACCCCGCCCGGGGCGACCACCCCGATCCCGGTGACCGCGGTCCTCCTCGGTTCGCTCACCGTCTGGCCCCGGCGGGCAGGGCGTCGGCGGCCACGGTGTGGGCGTGGGGGCCCGAACGGATGATGGGGGCGTGCGGCGCGTCCGGGTTCAGCACCGCCTCGGTGTCGACGTGGCCGAGGTCGGGACGGGGCGCCAGTGGGCTGAGGTGGAACACGAGGAACGCGGTCTCCTCGCCCGTGTTGACGATGCGGTGGCGCATCCCGATCGGGATGCACACGCCGTGGTCGGCGCCCAGGACCTGGTGCTCACCGTCCAGCCGGGCGGTCACGATGCCGCGCACGCAGTACAGGAACTCCTCCGAGTAGGGGTGCCAGTGCTCGGTGACGACCTCGCCGGGCTCGAGGGTGAGCGTGCCGAGGAAGCCGGTGGTCGAGCCGACCGTCGCCGGGGAGAGCAGGGCACGGATGTCCCCGCCGCGGCGCCGGTTGGGCGCGATGTCGTGGATGCAGAGAACCTTCGGGGTCGTCGTCGCTGGAGCTGCCATCGGTCGCGTCCTCCTCAGACCTGTTCCGGCACGGCCACGGCAAGCGGGGCGGGGCGCGCGGCCGCGGCGGCCCGCTCGACCTTCTCCCGGATCACGGCCATCTCCCGGGCGGTGTTGGTGTTGATCCGGGCGGTCATCTGCTCGTCGTTGAGCGGCGCCGCCGGGCGCATGTGGAAGTCCTGCACCCAGCGCATCCGGGTACCGGTGCCCTCCGGGGTGTAGGTCCAGTGGATGTGCATGTACTCGAACGGCCCGGTCTCGACGCGGTAGGCGCGGACCTGCCGGTTCACCGGGTCGAGCGTCCTTTCCGATACCCAGCTCCACGCCGTGCCGTTCTCGTCCGGATGCATGGTGAGCCGGAACTTGAAAGTGTTCCCGTTGCTCTCGATGATGTCCACCGACGCATATTCCGTAAACAGGTCGGGCCACGCAGGCAGATCGTTGGTGATGGTCCAGACCGTGTCGATGTCGGCGTCGATCAGAATCGAGTTGTCGGTATGCCCACTCACGGCTACTCCCCGGTTTGTGAAGGAAATCCGGATGCGGATCGAGAATCGGCGGCCGGCGGTTCCGGGCGCCCGGCGGGAATTCAGACCGGTTCGCGCTCGCCGAGCGCGGCGTTCACGGTGTCGAGAATCTCGGCGAGGGTGTAGCCGTCCGGCATCTCGGCCGGTAGGTCCACACCGAAGGCACCGGCCACCTCCGCCGAGAGCTGGAGGTAGGCCAGCGAGTCCAGGCCGATGTCCAGGAACGTCACGGCCAGGTCGATGGGGCGGTCCTCCGGGGGCAGCCCGGCCTGCTCGACGAGGAAGTCGAGCAGGGCGTCGGCCGTCCACTGCTGGGGCATGTCACGATCTCCTCGGGTTGGCGCAGATGGGATCGGCGGGAAGGTTGTCGTCAGGTCTGTGCCGGGATCCGCCGCGGGCAGGGAGCTGCCCGTCGCGGCGGGCAACGGCGGGTTACTACGGGCAACGGCGGGTTACGGCGAGCGACGGCGGGCGGCAGGCCGGGCGCCGAGGCAGAACCCCGACGGAGCCGGCGGTTGCACGCAGTCGGGTGGCCGGCGTGGCGCCCGCCGCGCCGGCGTCACCGGGGCAGGTCGAGGCGGCCCTGAGCACCGCGGCGATCAGTGGGCCCGGACGCGGGACATCGCGACGGCACGGGTCGGGACGGGTCGGCGAGACCGGTCGGCGAGACCGGTCGCTGCGGATCCGGCAACGCCGGCCGGGCGGGCACCCGGATCAGGCCACGGCGGCGCGCGCCCCTCGCGGGGGGCGGGCCGGGGCCGCAGGTGACCGAGGCCCGCGGCGGCGTGGACCCAGGCCGGTCAGCCGGCCGACCAGTGGTAGAAGCTGCGCGCCATCGCGTCCCGCGGCCCCCGCCAGGTGGCCGGGTCGTAGGCGGTGATGAACTTCTCCAGCTTCGTGTTCACGTCCACGAACAGCGGATGCCCGCGCACATCCGAGACGGTTGGCGCGATGTCCGCCGGCGCGTCGATGAGGTGGAAGTAGAGCCCGTGGAACTCGAACAGCTCGCGGCGGGTGACGCCGACGATGCCGGGGAGTTCCCCCGCGTCGGACTCGGCGAAGGTCTCTGCGACGGCGTCGGCGTCGGCGGGGTTCATTCTCGCCACGATCAGCGTGCGGTGCGTCGGCTTTCCCGACGACGTGGCGGCGGGCTGCGATCCGGCAACTGCGGGCACGGAAGGACTCCTCGGGCGTTTTCCAGGAGAGGCGAGCGGCGTGCATGGCGACCTGCGGGCCGGCAGGTCGACGGCACGGCGGACGGCGGACGGCGGACGGGCGAGCCCGCCGCGTGCCGCGCGTGCGCCCGCGCGGCCTGCGGGGCCCGTCGACGACGGGCGGGCAGGCGGACTCCGACCGACTCGCGACCGCCGGCCGTGCCCGCCAACCCCCTGACATGGTCAGTGTTCGGCTCATCGAGAGCATGCGGCCGGGCGCGGCCGGTGTCCTGGAATTGGCGTGGCATCAAGCTGCCCTGGCCATATGTGCCAACTGGCACGCACCCGATCCACAACACCGCTACAACGATCCGAACGTCGGACCCATGACCTGCAGCGATGCACCTCAACGTCAGCCGTCCACGCCCACCCGGAGGACCACCGACCGGATGCCCGGCGGGCGCGCGGCCGCCCGAGTGAGAGCCGTCACATCCGGTCGGCAGCGTCGACGAGTCCGTCGCCGCCGGGGGAGGTGGTCATTCCCCGGTCCGAGCCGCGCTATTCCGCTGCCTTCCGTGGAACCGGCATGCCGCGATGACCGCGAACGCCGCCCGCCCTCGCTCGGCGCCGAAGGCCCCAAGGGCGCGGGGACAGTCCGCCGACGACGGGATCAGAGCCAGCCGCGGCGGGAGGCGAGGGTGCCGGCCTGAAAGCGGCTGCGGGCGTTGAGGCGGGACATCAGGTCCGCGATCATGCGCCGCACGGTGCGCACGGAGACACCGAGGTGGCGGGCGGCCGCCTCGTCCTTGACACCGAGGCTGAGCAGGCGCAGCAACAGCCGCTCGGTGTCGGAGGGGTCGTCGGCCGACTCCTCGCCGCCGGTCTGCGCCGACCCGCCGCCGAGCGGCTCGGCGATCTCCCAGACCTGCTCGAACAGGGTGAGCAGGACGGCGGTGAGCTCGGGGGTCCGCACGAGCAGCGTGTGGCCGCCCGCGCCGCCGCCGCGGGCCAACCGAACGAGCCCGATGCGGCCGTCGACGGTGGTGGCGTCCAGCCGCGGGTCGTCGGTGACGCGTGCGTCGAGGCCGTGGGCGGCGACGGTGCGCACGTAGCCGGCGCCCCGTTCGTCGAGGCGCAGCGACCGCGGCAGCACGCTGCGCATCACGACCCCGCGCCGCAGGGCCCGCAGCTCGACCGGCATGACGTCGGCGGACAGCGCCGCCGACCAGCCCCGGCGGGTGCGTAGGGTGAGCACCTCCCGCTCGGCCCGGCCGACGAGGGTGAGCAGCTCGGCTCGGGCCTGGTCGACGCCGTCGATGCGCTGGACCTCGACCGTGTCCGGACCGGGACGGCCCTCCAGGTAGTCCGAGACGAAGACGCCCACCTGCGCCCGAGCCCGCACAAGCCGCTCGTGGCGCCGGATGAGCTGCTCGTGCTGGGCCTGGAGCAGATGATCCAGGCCGGCCTCGGGATGGACGGCGACGAAGCGTCCGGGCCGGTCCCGGGAGGCCAGCAGCAGGCCGAGTTCGACCAGCCGGTCGCGGACCCGACCGACGCCGTTCGCCGGTTCCCCGAGCATCTGCGCCGCCTCGGAGACACTCAGCGACCCGTGGCGCAACCAGAGCCGGTAGGCGGACAGGGCATCGTCGTCCAGACCGAGAATGTCGAGCACCTTGCCCTTCCCTGGAGCGGGATCGGGGGCCGGATCGGGACCTTCCCGGCGGACCGGGGGCGTGGCGATCGGTCCTGCCGCGGGCGGTGCGCTCGTGCTGGTCAGGTCCGAACAGTCGTTCGTGGCGTTCACCCGGACCGCTGCGNCAGGCTCGGCCGGGCGGCCGACTCGGCGGAGACCACGTCGAGCGCGTGACGGACCAGCGAGACCAGCGACTGGCGGACCGACTCGCGCTGGCGGGCGTCGCAGAACACCACCGGCCGGCGCGGGTCGAGGTCGAGCGCCGCGCGGACGTCCTCGACCCGGTACTCGCGGGCGCCGTCGAACCGGTTCAGCGCGATGAGGAACGGGATGTCGCGTTCCTCGAAGTAGTCGATGGCGGGGAAGGAGTCCGCCAGCCGTCGGGTGTCGACGAGCACCACCGCGCCAATCGCGCCGAGGACCAGCTCGTCCCACATGAACCAGAACCGGTCCTGCCCGGGGGTACCGAACAGGTAGAGGATGACGCTGTCGATGAGCGTGATCCGCCCGAAGTCCATCGCGACGGTCGTCGTCGTCTTCGAGCTGACCGAGCTGGTGTCGTCGATGCCGATGCTGGCGGCCGTCATCGCGGCCTCCGTGGTCAGCGGTGGGATCTCGCTGACCGAGCCGACGAACGTCGTCTTCCCGACGCCGAACCCGCCGGCAATGATGATCTTGACCGGATGTGGCGCCGCCGTCTCCGACGACCGCGTCCTGTCGGGCCGGTAGTCCTTGTCGGGCCGGTAGTCCTTGTCGGGCCGGTAGTCCTTGTCGGGCCGGTAGTCCTTGTCGGGCCGGTAGTCCTTAGAGGGCCTGTAGTCCATCGAGCACCTTTTCGATGAGGGCGGCGGAAGGACGATCGGATGAACGGCCCGGCCGGTTCACCGTGACCAGGCCGGCGTCGAGCATGTCGCCGACGAGGACCCGCACGACGCCGAGCGGCAGATCCAGCCGCGCCGAGATCTCGACGATCGACTGCACCCGCTGGCAGAGCAGCGCGATCGAGCGCTGCTCCACCTCCAGCGTCGCGCCCATCAGCCGTCCGTTGGGCGTGGTGGTCACCAGCGCCACCAGCTCCAACGCCCGGTTGGTAGGCCGGGTCCGACCGCCGGTGACGGCGTAGGGCCGGACGACCGGACCCGCATCATCGTCGAACCATTCCTCGTCGTGCGACATACCGGTCCTCCTGCCTGAGAGAGCTCCGCCGCCATGACGGTGAGCGTTGCGGTCCGGTCGGTTCGGGCAGGGGTCGACCGGTGGGCCAGATTCGCGGTCGCACCCCCGTCGACCGCCGCGGCGCCGCCTACAGCGGCAGCGCGGACTGCATCTGGGCGCGCAGCTCCGGGGTGAGGAACTCCCCGACCCTGGTCACCAGCAGGGCCATCTCGTAGGCGATGAGCCCGATGTCCGCCCCGGTACTGGACAGGATCGCCAGGCACGAGCCGTCGCCGACCGCCGTGACGAACAGGAAGCCCTGGTCCATCTCGACGATGGTCTGGCGGACGTTGCCACCGCCGAAGAACCGGCCCGCTCCGCGGGCGAGGCTGTTGAACCCGGAGGCGACCGCCGCGAGCTGGTCGGCGGTCGCCCGGTCCATCCCGTAGGAGGTCGCGAGCAGCAGACCATCCGAGGACAGGGCGATCACATAGGTGACTTCCGGAACCTTCTTGACAAGGTTGTTGAGCAACCAGCTCATGTTCTCGGACGGCCCCAGCGGACGCATCTCAGGTCACCTTTCCCACATCGTCGCCGTCGTTGGAAACCTGGCCGTCCGCCAGCCCGCGACCGAAGTTGCTCTGGAAGGACGACATCATGCTGCGGATCTCTTCCGGGCTGCGCTGCGCGGCGAGCTTGCCCGGCTGGTCGTCCGGGCTGTCCCGGCGGAGCTGGGGCGCGAGGCTGGCCCGCCGGGTGCGCCGCGGCAGGCCCACCTCGGTGTGCTCCTCGGGCGCCTGGCCGCCACGCTCCGGCAGGTCCGCCCCGCCCGCCCCACCAATACCGCCGGCCCCGCCAGCACCGCCGGCACGGGCGGGCGGCGCCGGGCGGTGCAGCGGGACGATCGACTGGCCCGCGCCGGGGGTGTCGCCGCCGCGGGGTCCGGTTGGGCGGCTCAGCGGCGCGGTGAACGGGTCGTTGCGGGCCAGGGGGCCGCCGGGCAGGTCATGTATCGCGGGGGGCGGCCCGAACAGGGACGAGGTGCGGCGCCCGGCATCGTCCACCGGCGGCTCTGGCGGCCCGAACCGGTCGGTCTCGGCCGGCGGGAACGGTTCCGGGGCGCCCCGGTTGCCGCGCGAACGGCGGGTCGGCAGGTCGGGCAGGTCGCCATCGCCCTGGCCGGGGTCGCCGCCCGGCGTGGGCTCGGGGCGCGGCCCGGCCGGTCGCGGCGGGCCGTCCGGGCGGCGGCCGTTGGAGCGGTGCCGGGGGCGGTCGGCCACGAACCAGCTCGACCGGACCGTGGCGAAGACCGGCAGGTCGTCGATCAACGTCTCGTCCTGGCCACGCGGCGCCTCGTCGGGCCGCTCCGGGGCGGGGGCGGCGGTCAGATTGCCGTCCGCGTCGACGAACGGTCCGCCGAACCCGTCCTCGTCGACCGTCGGGCCGTCGAGCGCGGGCACGGCAGCGACGGGCAGCGCCCGCACGGTCGCGGTGCCCTCCGAACGGGTGTCGCCGTCGCCCTCGGGCTGGCGCAGCAGGGCGGCCGGCACCAGGACGATGGCCATCGTGCCGCCGTAGGGCGAGGGACGGAGCTCCACCGAGATGGCGTGCCGCTCGGCGAGACGGCCGACGACGAACAGGCCGAGCCGCTCACTGGTCGACAGGTCGAAGGGAGGCGGGTTGGCCAGCCGATCGTTGAGGGAGTGGAACTCCTCCGGGCTCATCCCCAGGCCGCGGTCCTCGACCTCGATGACGAAGCCGTTGGACACCTCGTGCCCGTTGACCTGGACCGGGGTGTGCGGCGGGGAGAAGGAGGTGGCGTTCTCGATGAGCTCGGCGAGCATGTGGATGACGTCACCGACGGCGTGCCCGCTGATGGCCCCGCCGTCGATGGGCATCACCTTCACTCGGGTGTAGTCCTCGACCTCGGCGACGGCGCCGCGCACCACGTCCTTGACGGCGACCGGTCGGCGCCAGCCTCGCNCGGGCTTGGAGCCCGACAGGACGATGAGGTCCTCGGCATGGCGCCGCATGCGGGTGGCCAGGTGGTCGAGGCGGAACAGCTCCTCGAGCTCGTCCGGGTCGGTCTCCTTGCGCTCCAGCGCGTCGATCACCTTGAGCTGGCGGTGGATGAGGGCCTGGCTGCGGCGGGCCAGGTTGAGGAAGGTGTCGCCGATGCTCTTGCGCATCGCGGCCTGTTCGACCGCGGTGCGCACCGCGACGGAGTGCACGATGGAGAACGCCTCGGCGAGCTGGCCGATCTCGTCGGTACTTTGCACATCGACCGGGAATTGCTCGGCGGACATGTCGACCTGTTCGCCTCGGTGCAGCCTCTCGACGACCCCGGGCAGCCGCTCGTTGGCGACTTCGAGGGCACCGCGCCGCAGCGCCCGTAGATGCCGGATCATCGGGCTCGCGACCAGCAGCGAAATCACCACCGACACGACCAGGACCAACGCAACCCCGATACTGCCGAACAGTGCGTCACGAGTGGCTGAACTGGCGATGTCCTGGCTGGTGGAGCCCAGGTCGGTCGCGATCCTCCGCTCGACCTGCCGCATCGCCGCGATCTTCTGATCGACGGTGTTCAGCCAGATCTGCTGCGTAATCGTCAGCGGCTGGCCGTTCTGAACGGCGTTGACCGTGTCGTCGCGCATTGCGGTGGCGGCGGAGATGGTTCGGCCCACCGTGACGTTGTAAAAGGCCTGCTCATCCGCGGTGGCGGTGGTCCGGAACTGCTGTAGCCAGGCGTCCTCGGCGCCGGCCGAGCTCTCGATCTGGCGCAGGGTCACGGAATCCGTCTGGCCGAGAATGATCACACGGGCGATCGAGCCGCGCTGCTGGGCTGCCTCCTCCTTCGCCCGGGAGATACCGACGAGCGTGGTGGCGCCGTTGACCAACGACGCGTTGTCGCTGCCGGCGGCGACGCTGGCGTTGAGCGAAAGGAGGTCGCGCACCAGGTCGTTGTAGAACGTGTTGTTCTGGTCGACCTGCGCCTGCCGGGCGTCGATCGCCTTGCGCTGCGCGGGCAGCCGGTCCAGGCGGGTGGAGATCGACGCCAGCGTGGCCGCCAGGGCGTCCCGGGCGCCGGAGGGCAGCGCGGCCTCGCCGGCGTTGTAGGTCCCCAACGCCTGGTCCACCGGGCCGCGGGCGGCGACGGTGGCCTGTCCCGGCCCGGCGGCCAGGTAGTTGGAACCCACATAGGAGTTCGTCGCGTACCGCTCGGCCTGGAGCGCGGCGACGAGGTCGTTGCCTTTGATCGAGAAGGCTGCCAGCGCCTTGATGCGGTTCGCGGCCCGTACGTTGTCGACGTTCCCCCGCACCTGTATCGCGCTCAGTACCGCCAACGCGGCCAGGGGGACGACGAGAATCACCACGAGCTTCGAGCGGATGGGCCAATTCTGGAGCATCCGGTCCTCTCGTCCGGCACCCGGGAGTTGGGCGCCTCATGTGCGGGGTCAGTGTTCGAGTTCAACGGGCCTTGTCCCCGAAGGACCACGCGCGACAACACCCGGACCGAGGTATTGGAGGCGAGGCCCGAACATCGGGGGAATGTTCCTGGGGCGCCGACAACTCTAGCGGGTGAATGAAGCGGCCGCGTTAGGGGCGGGCCTCTATAACGGAAGAGCATGACAGCGTTGCACCGCGTGACGGACATTCGTTCCGACCTGCGACGAGCGATAGGACAGCTACGCCTAATGAAAATCGACGTAGCCCGGACCAAATGACGTCCATGCACCGGAACTGGCACTGATCGGCAGCATCTGGCAGGAGCCGACACGGGACGTCGGCCGGTGATGCCGGTCCGATGACCGGACTCCCGACGGCGGCAACACAAACACACGAAATGTTGCACGAAACACATCTGGACATCCCGGGACGCCCAGCCGGGGCCGGGTCGTCGGGGTGGTCGTCGGTCTGGTCGCAATACGCGCCCTCACCGGCTTGTGAAGAGCCCGCCCCCGGGACTCCCCATGCACTCACCATGACCCGGCAATGCCCAGCCGCACAGCATCCGCCGTACTGCCCCCATACCCCGGCTACCGTGGTTTCAATCCAGCATCCGCAACGGATCCCGCCATGAGCGGGGCAGCGCGGACGCGGGCGGGCCGTTTCGGCAGGCCGTCGGTCAGCCGGCCGTCGGTCAGCCGGCCGTCGGTCAGCCGGCCGTCGGTCAGCCGGCCGTCGGGGCGGGTGACGGTTGACCGTCCCGGCTCGCCAGGGACGGCGGCCGCACCCGGTGGACCAGCGCCGTCTGACTCACGGTGGCGACCAGCGCACCCGTGCGGTCGTACATCCGCCCGCGCACCTGCGCGACGTTGCGGACGATCGCCTCGACTCGCACGTCCAGTAGCACCCACTCACCGGTCGGGGGCGCGACGATACGCAGGCTGTTGTCGAGGCTCGTGCCGGCGGCCATGTCCCCCGTGGCCTCGATGAGTCCGACCGGGGCGAAGTCGCCAAGCAGCGCGAGCACCGCCGCGTGCAGGGGCAACCGAGGTCGCAGGCGCAGCCACAGCGCGCTGCTCCCGCCGCCCGGCCGGCCGTCGAGGTCGGTCCGGGCCGGGCGGGCCCACCGCTGCTCGACCAGGGAGATCACACCGTCGCGGGGGAAGTCCAGCCAGTTCGGGTACTCGCGCGGGGGGCAGCTGTCGGGGTCCGGCGCCCAGTCACCGGCCGGGCCGAACCGGCTGACGACGCCACTCACCCGGCTGAACGTGCCCCCCGCGAGGAACACCAGCCGCCCGGCCGTGGTGGCGCGCACGACGACCTGTGACAGACCGCCGGTGCCCGGGTCGACGCTCAGCTCCACCTCTTCACCGGCATGCACGGGGGCGAGGAACTGGGTGTGCGCCCACACGCAGTCCCGCCCGCCGCAGGCCTGGACGAAGGCGATCGCGGCGGCGAGTCCGCAGCCGCCCCACAGGGTGCCCCGCGTGTTGAGAAGATGAGCGTCGGCCACGAAGCTGCCGCGGCACTCCCCCGGGTCGACCGTCAGCCCGAGCAACCCGGCGAGGGAGGTGGCCTCGCGGCGGAGCTCACCGCGGGACTGCCCGGCCCGCCGCGGACCGACCCCCTGGCCGAGCTGGGTCGGCAGGTCGGCAGCGAGTCTTGGCGGGATGCCGGGTTCGCGCGGGTCTGTCACATTCTCATCCTGGCAGGCCCGGTCGGGCCATGCGCCGGGGTCGCCCGGCCGGACTCCCCGCGTCTGCTTTCGCGCAGACCTCGCCCGGTGACACAGTGTCGGTCAGTCAGCCCGCCGCCCGTCGGCACCAGGAGGCCGGATTGAGTAGCCAGATCGAGACCGAGGTCGCCGACGGCGTGCTCACGGTGCGCATCGTGCGCCCGGACAAGCGCAACGCCCTCACCCAGGCGATGTACGCGGCGCTCGCCGAGGCGTTTGCGGCGGCCGAGGCCGATACCGGGGTGCGGATCGTCCGGATCCGCGGCAGTGGCGGGTCCTTCACCGCCGGCAACGACCTCGCCGACTTCCTGGCCACGGCCGGCCTGGCCCCGGACGGTCCGACGATGACCTTCATCCGGACGGTCGCCCGCGGCACGAAGCTGCTCGTCGCCGAGGTCGACGGGCCGGCGGTGGGCATCGGCACGACGCTGCTGCTGCACTGCGATCTGGTGTACGCCACCGAACGCAGCACCCTGGGCATCCCGTTCGTCAACCTCGGCGTGGTGCCCGAGTTCGGCTCGTCCCTGCTGCTGCCGCGCCGGGTCGGACCCGCGGCGGCAGCGAGGCTTGCGTACTTCGGCGAACCGTTCAATGCCGCGCGGGCCGCGGAGCTGGGGATCGTCACCGAGGTGCTGCCCGACGCCGACGCGCTGCGCGCCCGGGTCGACGACCGGGTCGCGGCGCTGCTGGCCCAGCCGCCGCAGGCCCTGGCCGCCACCCGTGCCCTGCTCCACGACGGCGGGACGCCGGCGGTACTCGAACGCATCGACGTCGAGGGTGCGCTCTTCGCCGAGCGGCTGGCCTCGGCGGAGGCGAAGGCGGCGATGACCGCGCGGCTGCCCGGCCGCGGGGCGTCCCCCCGGTCGAGCTGAGGCCACCCGCGACCCGCGCGGTCCCCCGCACGGATACCCACACGGACACCCACTGGCCCGAAGCGGTCACGATCCCCGGTTCACCCGGGCGTGGCCGGGCATACCGGGGATCGTGACCAGTTCCCTGCCGCGCCAGCGCGACCAGGGGGACGTCCTGCCGCGTCGGCACTGGTGGCATCGGTTCTCCCCCGGTCCGGGGGGTGCACCGCCGGCTCGCAGCGCACTCGGATTGCGGCTGGCGCTCGCCGTGTTCGGTCTGGTCTTCTGCGGCGTCACCGCGGGACTGTTCGCCTCGCGCGAACAGCCCGCCGCCGCGGGGGTGCTCGCGCTGCTCGCGCTGGTCGCCCTCGTCGACCTCGCCGTCATCCAGCGCCGGTTGCACCAGCGTTCCCATCCCCGCCGGCCGCCACCTCCGCGACCGTGACCGCCGACCGCCCGCGCCCGCCGATGTCCGCTCCGGCCGCATGGTGTCCCGGTCCGGCCGCATAAGGTGTCCGAGGATCGACTGATCAGATCCGGTGGGCCCGGGTGGGCGTCGAGGTGGCACGGGAGAGGGACGGCGGCCCATGAGCGAGCCGGCGGGCGGCGGGCGGCCGGTACCAGCCGGACTGCCCCGGGGCACCGCGGACGAACCCGGACTGCGCCAGGCGCTGCGCCGGATGCGACTGATCGCCACCGGGCTGCTCGCCGCTGTCGTGACCGTCTACCTGCTCGCGCAGGGCTGGCACAGCCACGGTGGCCCCGGCTGGGTGGCGTATGTGGCCGCCGCCGCGGAGGCCGGCGTCGTCGGCGCGCTGGCCGACTGGTTTGCCGTGACGGCCCTGTTCCGCCACCCGCTCGGCCTGCCGATTCCCCACACGGCGATCATCCCGGAACGCAAGGACGCCCTCGGCCGGGGCCTGGAGAACTTCGTCAGCACGCACTTCCTCGCCGAGGACGTGATCCGGGACAAGGTCGACGGCATCGGCGTCTCGGTGCGCGTGGGGTCGTGGCTGCGCCAGCCGCGCCACGCCGAGCGGGTGACGACCGAGATCGCCGGCCGGCTCACCTCGGCCATCTCCGGGATGAGCGACGACCTGGTCCGCGAGGTCGTGGAGAAGGCGGTGCTGCCCCGGGTGGTCGAGCGCCCCTGGGCGGGGGTGCTGGGCGCGGCGTTGCAGCGGGTGCTCGACGACCGGCTGCACGTCCGGCTCGTCGACGTGATCGTCACCGAGGTCCAGGAGTGGCTGACCCGCAACCCGGAGCTCTTCACCCGGCTCGTGGTCGACCAGGCGCCGAGCTGGACGCCGCAGTGGCTGGACGAGGCGGTCGCGGTCAAGGCCTACGACAAGGCGCTGGAGGCGATCGCGGAGCTGCGCGCCGACCCGGAGCATCGGGTGCGCCAGGCGCTGGACCGGTTCCTCGGCGACTTCGCCGGCCGCCTGCGCGCGGATCCGAGCCTCGGCGAGCAGGTCGAGCAGATCAAGCAGCGGCTGCTGGGGCACGCGGAGGTCGGCCGGGCCGTCGCCGCGATCTGGGCGACGACCCGGACGATCCTGCTCGACCTCACCACCGATCCGACCAGCACCGCCCGGGTGCGGGCCACCGACGAGCTGGCCGCGTTCGGGGCACGACTGGCCACCGACCCGGAGCTCGGCCGCACCGTCGACCGGGCCGCGTCCGATCTGGCCGCCCGGGCGGTCCACCGCTACCAGGGGGACATCGCCGCGATCATCGGGGACACCGTCGCGAGCTGGGAACCCGAGGAGACCTCGCGGCGCATCGAGCTGCACGTCGGCCGGGACCTGCAGTTCATCCGCATCAACGGCACGGTCGTCGGCGCCCTCGTCGGGTTGCTCATCCACGCCCTCACCGAGCTGGTCTTCTGACGGCGTGGCCGCGACCGCCCGGCCCGTGCACGCGGCCACGCACCTGCCTCGAGGCCCGCACGGCCGGGCGCACGGGAGACCGGGCGGGCGTCCGGGCCAGCCGCCGGGCGGGCGCGACCTGCACCTGTGACCGAACGGGCAGCGGCGGTCGGCGGCCGCAACCCACGCCGCACGTGCACACCGACCGACCGGGCCCGGGCCCGCAGAGCCCCCCGGATCGGGGGGCACCGGCCGCCGCACCCGAAGGTCCCGTCCACCCCGTGCCGGTCGCCACGTTCGCGGTGGTCTTCTGGTTCCTCCGGACGGTGCGGCGCCGCACCGGCCTCGAACCGGCCGTGACCGCGGTCATCCCGGCGCCACTGACGGTGTTCGGCCTGCTCGGCGGGCATGCGGCCGGGTCCTTCGCCGGTCGGCGCAGGCCGACGTTCCCGATGGTGACCCTCATCGCGTCCCCGGCCGCCACGCCCCTCACTTCCGGTGATGGCCCGGCGATTATTGCTGCGACGCAAGCGGCGGGCGCACGCGTCATCCGCCCGATGCCGCACGCCGGGGTGTTCGTCCTGGTCACAGGGACAGCACGGAGTAACCCGACACGCTGCGCAACCATCGCCGCCGCGGGTCGGCGCCGACCCGCGGGCCCGGCCGGGACGAGGCGGACGACCGTGCGGACGCGCACCGGCATACCGCCGTTCCGTGACCGCCCGAACCGGCACAGAGGGGTATGCAACGGCTCGTTGCGTGCCGCGGCCCTATCCCGAAGCACGGATCGTCGATGTACCGTGAAGGAGACGACGGCCCGAGCGGCTGTCCGCGCCCGGCTGAATGGTCGGGTGTGCGAGGTCGGTGCGAGCGCCATAGCGGGAATCACCCGCCGTTGGGTCTGGTCGCGGAGCCGGCCGTACCCCGGCCGCCGGACGATGCAACGGGCTGGTGTGGACCTCCTCACCCGTCCAATTGATCTCATGGTGGCCCTGACCTGATCGGCGGATCCCTCTGTCTCAGCACGGAAACTCCCAGTCCCATGCTGCCCATCGCCAGCCCCGCCCGGCCCGTGGCCGCGGCGTCGCAGGCGGTACTGGACGCGGCGGCGCCCGCACCGCGGGCCGCGGTCCGCGGCCCGGCGGCTCCCGCTTCGGCGGCCCGGCGCGCCCGGCCGCTCCCCTCATCACGACGCGTGAACCCCGACCCCCGGCCGAGACGTTCGAGGCCGCCGGCCTGCCCAAGCGCCTGATCAAGGCGCTCGCCGACCGGAACATCGCCGCGCCGTTCCCGGTGCAGGCCTCGACCCTGCCCGACGTCCTCGCCGGGGAGAACGTCCTCGGCCGGGCGAAGACCGGATCGGGCAAGACGCTCGCCTTCGGGCTGCCCATCCTCGCCCGGCTCGCCAGCGGCGGTCCGGCGGCACCGCGCCGCCCCCGCGCCCTGGTCCTCGTCCCGACCCGTGAGCTGGCCCAGCAGGTCAGCGACGCGCTCGAGCCGCTGACCCGGGCGTTGAACCTGCGCCTGGCGCCGGTGTACGGCGGGACGTCGATCAGCCGGCAGATCTCGGCGCTGCGCCGCGGCGTGCACCTCGTCGTGGCCACCCCGGGCCGGTTGACCGACCTCGTCGAGCGCAGCGCCTGCGAGCTCGGCGAGATCGAGATGACGGTGCTGGACGAGGCCGATTTCATGTGCGACCTCGGCTTCCTGCCCGCCGTGCGGGCGCTGCTCGACGCCACTCCGTCCACCGGGCAGCGGCTGCTGTTCAGCGCGACGCTCGACCGCGAGGTCGAGGTCCTGGTCCGGGACTACCTGCCCGACCCGGTCCTCGTCGCGATCGACTCGGAGACCTCCCAGGTCACCACGCTGGTCCGGCACGCCCTCGAGGCGCCCGACCGCGCCGCCCAGGTCGCGCTGGTCACCGCGCTGGCCGGCGGCTCGGGCCGCACCCTGGTCTTCGTCCGCACCCAGCGGGACGCCGACCGCGTGGCCGAGTCGCTCAGCCGCGCGGGCGTGCCGGCCGAGCCGCTGCACGGCGGGATGCCGCAGGGCGCCAGGACCCGGGCGCTGGCCGGTTTCACCGACGGCTTCTACCGGGTGCTCGTCGCCACCGACGTCGCCGCCCGCGGCATCCACGTCGACGGCATCCGGCTGGTCATCCACCTCGGCCCGCCGGAGGACGCCAAGACCTACCAGCACCGCGGCGGGCGGACCGCGCGCGCCGGCGCCGACGGCGCCGACGTGCTGGTCACCCTGCCCGCCGAGCGGGGCAAGGTGCGCGGGCTGCTGCGCGCGGTCGGCATCGAGGCGCGCCCCGAGCCGACCACGCCGGACGACCCGATCGTCCTGGAACTCGCCGGCCCGCCGGCCCCCCGGGTCAGCAAGGACGAGATCCCGCAGGCCCGCATGGCCGGCGCGACCGGTGGGCGCGGACCGCGCGTCGGCGCACCCCGGACCGGCGGCGGCCGTGACGGTGAGCACCGGCACGCCCGCCGCGACGGCGGTCACCGCTTCGGCCGGTCCGGGACCGCCCACGGCCGGCCGCAGCGGCGCCCCGGCGCCCCGGCAGCCCCGGCCCCCGCCGCCCCGGCCCCGACGGCCTGACCCACCGACGGTCTGAACCACCGACGGTCTGACCGGCCGACGGTCTGAACCACCACCGTTCACCCGCTCCCGCCATCGGCGCCGCCGCCCTGATCCGTCAGGGCGGCGGCGCCGACCGGGATCTGGCACCGACCGGACCGTCACCGTCGGGTCCCCGCGTTCGCAACGGCCGACTCCCGGCGACAGGTCCGTCACCAGCAGCGGAACACCGACACGTGACGAGACAGTCCGGATCTGTGGTGTGAGCAGGGCCACCCGAGGTCTTTGTGTGCCCCGTCCGCTCGATACCGTTTTAGGGACAGGTGTCGACATCGATGGAAGGAGCGTGCACATGGAACAGGACCAGTTGACCCAGCTGACCTCGGGTCTCTCCGGGCCGGGTCCGCGGGACACCGTCCCCGGCACCGTTGACGCGGTAGAGGTCACGGAGATCACAACCGAGAAGATCGCGTTCGGTTCCGTCGCGAACCCGAAGCGGCTGCGGCTCGGAGCCTCCCGCGCACTGTGACCCCCGACGGGTCAGGATTTCTCCAGGTCGGCCGCCGTGGGGCGGCCGACCTTGCGTTTCATCTCACCGATCCCGGCTTCCGGTCGGGGTCGGGGTGGTCCTACCGTCGAGGGATGAGCAGCCCCGAGACGACCCCGCGCGCAGCCGGATCGACCGCATCCACCGGCTCCACCGGTCCCGAGCCGGCCGGCGCGGGGCACGAACGCGTCACGCGGCCGGTCGGCGGTGACGGCTTCCGGTCGTCCTGGGCCCAGCTCGATGGGCCGGTGCACGTCGTCGACTTCGGCGGCCCGGCGGACGGTCCGCTGCTGCTGTGCGTGCACGGCCTCGGCGGTTCCTATCTGAACTGGCTGCCCCTCGCCCCGCTGCTCACCACCACCCATCGGGTGATGGCCGTCGACCTGGCCGGTCACGGCCGCACCCCGGCCGCGGGCCGGCGCACCGACGTCGTGGCCAACCAGGGTCTGCTCGACCGCTTCCTGGCCGAGGTCCTCGACACCGCGCCCATCCTCGTCGGCAACTCGATGGGCGGCATGATCAGCGTGATGCAGGCCGCCCGGCGGCCCGACTCGGTCGCCGGCCTGATCCTCGTCGACCCGGCGCTGCCCCGCCCGCGCGGCGTGCGCCCGGATCCGGAGATCGCCCGCATCTTCGCCGGCCTGTTCGTCCCCCGCCTCGGCGCCGCGGTCCTCGCCCGCCGGCGGACCCGCTTCACCCCGCGTGAACTCGTCGACCAGAGCCTGCTGCGGCTCACGGCCGACCCGAGCGCGATCCCCGAGACGGCGCTGGCCTCGATGGAACGCGCCCAGCGGGAGCGCGGCGGGCTGCCCGACGCCGACCAGGCGTTCGTGGGCGCGGCCCGCTCGGTGGTCTGGTCGCTGCTGCGCCCGGCGCCGCTGGCGCACATGGTCCGCACCGTGCCGCAACCGACGCTGCTGCTGCACGGCTCCGCCGACCGGCTGATCCCGGTGGCGGTGGCCCGCAACGTCGCCGCGCAGCGGCCCGACTGGCGGGTGGAGATCCTCGACGGCCTCGGCCACGTGCCGATGCTCGAGGCCGCGGAGCTGACCGCGGAGCTCATGGCGGACTGGCTGAGCCGCGAGGGCCGCGCGGCGGCCGAACGCGCCCGCCGTCCCGCCAGCCCGGTGCTCCCGACCCTGGCCCCGCTGCCGGCGGTGGGGAGCTGACCAGGGCGACCGATCCCGGCGAGGCGCTGCGGTCCGCGCTGCGTGCCGCCGCCGGGCACGCCGATGCCTGGCTCGCCGGCCTCGCCGAGCGCCCGGTGCGCCCGGCGCACAGCGCCGCCGAGGTCCTGGCCCGGCTCGACGACCGGCTGCCGGCCGGCCCCAGCGACCCGGTGGCCGTCGTCGACGCGCTCGTCGAGGCGGTGGGGGGCGGGCTGACCGCCACCGGCTCGCCTCGGTTCTTCGGCTACGTCGTCGGCGGCACGCTGCCCGCCGCGCTCGCCGCGGACCTGCTCGCCGTCGTCTGGGACCAGAACGCGGCGCTGGCGTCGCTGTCGCCCGCGGCCAGCGCCGTCGAGACCGTCGCCGGCCGGTGGGTCGCCGAGCTGCTGGGCCTGCCGGCGGACGTGTCGGTGGGCTTCACCACCGGCACCCAGATGGCGCACGTCACCGCGCTCGCCGCCGCCCGCCAGCGGGTGCTCGCCGACGCGGGCTGGGACGTCGCCGCCGACGGCCTGACCGGGGCGCCGCCGGTGCGCGTGCTCGTCGGCGCGAACCGGCATGCCACCGTCGACGCCGCGCTACGCCTGCTCGGCTTCGGCACCCGCACGATCGTCGAGGTGGCCACCGACCGGCTCGGCCGGATGCGCCCCGACGCCCTGCGCGCCGCCCTCGCACCGACCGCGACCGCGCACCCGACCGGACAGGCCGGCGCCGAACCACCGACACCAGCACCGATGCCGACATCAACATCGACGCCGACGCCGACACCGACACCGACACCGACACCGACACCGACGATCGTCATCGCCCAGGCGGGGGAGGTCAACACCGGCGCCGTCGACCCGCTCGGCGAGATCTGCGCGATCGCCCACGCCCACGGCGCCTGGGTGCACGTCGACGGCGCCTTCGGCCTCTGGGCGGCGGTGTCGGGGTCACCGGCGCGGCGCGACCTCGTCGCCGGCGCCGAGCTCGCCGAGTCGTGGGCCACCGACGGGCACAAGTGGCTCAACGTCCCCTACGACTGTGGGATCGCGCTGGTCGCCGACCGGGTGGCCCACCGGCGGGCGGTGTCGACCTCGGCGGACTACTTCGTACTCGACACGGCGGGGCAGCTCGACCCGGTGGACTGGACGCCGGAGTTCAGCCGGCGGGCCCGCGCCCTCGCCGTCTACGCGGCGCTGCGTTCGCTGGGCCGCGCGGGCCTACGTGACCTCGTCGACCGGTGCTGCGCCCTCGCCGACCACGCCGCCACCCGGCTCGCCGCACTACCGGGGGTGACCATTCTGAACGCGAGCGGCGACCCCGCCAGCCCGGAGCCCCTCGTCGCCCTCAACCAGGTGCTGATCCGGGTGGACGACCCACGCCCGGTGGCCGGCCGGACACACGACTCCTGGCCGGCGAGGCTGTCCGGGTCAGCCGAGGCAACGGGGTTGGCGGGGTCAGCGGGGTCAGCGGCGGCGCGGGGGGACCGGCTGACCCGGCAGGTCACCGCGGCGGTGACGGCGGGCGGCGAGGCGTACGTGACCGGCACGGTGTGGCGGGGCCGCGCGGCGATGCGGCTGTCGGTGAGCAACTGGGCGACCACGCGACGGGAGATCGACCGGGCGATCGCGGCGATCGCCGGCGCGATCGCCGACGCTCGGCGTGAGCCGTTCCAGCCGGACGCCGCGCCGGCGGCGGTCGGGCCGCCCACCCGCCCCCGTGATGCCGATCCGCACCGCGGCGGTGTCCCTTCGTGATGCTCGGGCCGACACAGTGGTGGAGGTGCCGGCGGGCTCGGGCGGGCCGCTAGGCTGCCGGGGAAAGCCCCGTCCATCCGGCCGATCCCCGTGGCGAGCGCACCCGGCGCGTCGGCGTGCCGTCCGCCCGTGACGGGGTGATCGGCCGCGCTTCGACCGGCGTGCCCAGCGCGCGGGAGGGTCCGACGTGTCAAACTCCTTCGTCCACCTGCACGTTCACACCGAGTACTCGATGTTGGACGGGGCGGCTCGGCTGAAGGACATGTTCAGCGAGGTGTCGCGCCAGCAGATGCCGGCGGTCGCGATCACCGACCACGGCTACATGTACGGGGCGTACGACTTCCACCGGCAGGCCACCGCCGCGGGCGTGAAGCCGATCATCGGCTGCGAGGCGTACGTCGCCCCCGAGTCGCGCCTGCTCAAGCAGCGGGTGCGCTGGGGCGAGCCGCACCAGAAGAGCGACGACGTCTCCGGCGGCGGCTCCTACACCCACATGACGATGTGGGCGCGCAACGCCGACGGGCTGAAGAACCTGTTCAAGCTGAACTCGCGGGCGTCGATCGAGGGCCACTACATCAAGTGGCCGCGGATGGACCAGGAGATCATCGCCGAGCACGCCGAGGGGCTGATGGCGACGACCGGCTGCCCGTCCGGCATCGTGCAGACCCGGCTGCGCCTGGGCCAGTACGACGCCGCCCTGCAGGCCGCCGCCACCTATCAGGAGATCTTCGGCAAGGAGAACTTCTTCTGCGAGATCATGGACCACGGCCTCGACATCGAGCGCCGGGTCCGCGACGGGCTCGTCGACATCGCCCGCGCGCTGGACATGCGCTTCGTGGTCACCAACGACTCGCACTACACCTACGAACACGAGCGCGACGCCCACGCCGCGCTGCTGTGCGTGCAGACGGCCTCGACGGTGGCCAACCCGTCGTTCCAGTTCGAGGGCTCGGGCTACTTCCTCAAGAGCGCCGAGGAGATGTACGGCATCGACTCCTCGGACATCTGGCAGGAGGGCTGCGAGACCACGCTGCTGATCGCCGAGCGGGTCGACCCGAGCGGCATGTTCGCCAAGCGCAACCTGATGCCGCGCTTCCCGGTGCCGGACGGCGAGACCGAGGAGAGCTGGTTTCGCAAGGAGACCTGGGCGGGCATGGCCCGGCGCTTCCCGAACGGCTTCGACGACGAACACCGCGAGCGGGTCGAGTACGAGATCGGGATCATCCTCCAGATGGGGTTCCCGTCGTACTTCCTCGTCGTCGCGGACTTCATCATGTGGGCGAAGAGCCAGGGCATCCCGGTCGGGCCGGGCCGCGGCAGCGCCGCCGGGTCGATGGTCGCCTTCGCCCTCGGCATCACCGACCTCGACCCGATCCCCCACTCGCTGCTGTTCGAGCGCTTCCTCAACCCCGAGCGCGTGTCCATGCCCGACATCGACATCGACTTCGACGAACGTCGTCGCGGCGACGTGATCCGTTATGTCACCGAGCGCTGGGGCGACGACCGCATCGCGCAGATCGTCACCTTCGGCACCATCAAGGCCAAGGCCGCGATCAAGGACTCCTCGCGGGTGCTCGGCTACCCGTACGCCGTCGGCGACCGGATCACCAAGGCGATGCCGCCGGCCGTGATGGGCAAGGACATCCCGCTGGGCGGCATCTTCGACCCGAAGCACCCGCGCTTCAGCGAGGCCGGGGAGATCCGCGGGCTGTACGAGTCCGACGCGGACGTCAAGAAGGTCATCGAGACGGCGAAGGGCCTGGAGGGGCTGATCCGCCAGGCCGGGGTGCACGCGGCCGGCGTCATCATGTCCGCCGAGCCGATCATCGACCACATCCCGGTGTGGCGCCGCGACGCCGACGGCGCGATCATCACCCAGTTCGACTACCCGACGTGCGAGACCCTCGGCCTGCTCAAGATGGACTTCCTGGGCCTGCGCAACCTCACCGTCATGGATGACGCGGTGCGCAACGTCGAGGCCAACCGGGGCATCACGATCGACCTGCTGGGGCTCACCCTCGACGACTCCGCCGCCTACGAGCTGCTCGGCCGCGGCGACACCCTGGGGGTGTTCCAGCTCGACGGCGGGCCGATGCGCTCGCTGCTGCGGATGATGCGCCCGGACAACTTCGAGGACATCTCCGCCGTGCTCGCCCTGTACCGGCCGGGGCCGATGGGCGCGAACTCGCACATCAACTACGCGCTGCGCAAGAACGGCCAGCAGGAGATCACCCCGATTCACCCGGAGCTGTCCGACGCGCTCGCCGACATCCTCGACACGACCTACGGCCTGATCGTCTACCAGGAGCAGGTCATGGCGATCGCGCAGAAGGTCGCCGGCTACTCCCTCGGCGGCGCCGACCTGCTGCGCCGGGCGATGGGCAAGAAGAAGAAGGAGATCCTCGACAAGGAGTTCGTTCCCTTCTCGGAGGGGATGAAGACCAGCGGGTACTCCGAGGCTGCGATCAAGACGCTGTGGGACATCCTCGTCCCGTTCTCCGACTACGCGTTCAACAAGGCGCACACCGCCGGCTACGGGCTGGTCTCCTACTGGACGGCGTACCTCAAGGCCAACTTCCCGGCCGAGTACATGGCCGCGCTGCTGACGTCCGTGCGCGACGACAAGGACAAGAGCGCGATCTACCTCAACGAGTGCCGCCGGATGGGTATCCGGGTGCTCCCGCCGGACGTCAACAGTTCCAACGCCGACTACACCGCGCACGGCGACAACGAGATCCGGGTGGGGCTCGCCGCCATCCGCAACGTCGGGACGAACGTCGTCGAGTCGATCGTCCGTACCCGGAAGGCGAAGAGCCGCTTCGTCTCCTTCCCGGACTTCCTCGACAAGGTCGACGCGGTGGTCTGCAACAAGCGCACCATCGAGTCGCTGATCAAGGCCGGCGCGTTCGACGCGCTCGGGCACACCCGCCGCGGCCTGGTGGAACGGCACGAGCAGGCCGTCGACGCGGTGATGGGCGTGAAGAAGAAGAACGCCGAGGGCCAGTTCGACCTGTTCGCCCTCGACGCCGACGACGACCCGGGCGCCGCGCCCGTCTTCGGCGTGCAGGAGTTCTCCGACCAGGAGTGGGACAAGACGGTCAAGCTGTCCCACGAGCGGGAGATGCTCGGGCTCTACGTCTCCGACCATCCCCTGCGCGAGGTCGAGCACATCCTCACCGCGAAGGCGGACTNCAGTATCGCCGCGCTGACGGGCGGGGAGTACGCGGACGGGTCCACCGTGACCATCGCCGGGATCATCTCCAGCCTGCAGCGCAAGGTGACCAAGCAGGGCAAGCTCTGGGCGCTGACCACCGTCGAGGACCTCGCCGGCGGCCTGGAGGTGATGTTCTTCCCGCAGACGTACGAGGTGTGCTCCACCCAGCTCGCCGAGGACGCCGTCGTCATCGTCCGAGGCCGCCTGGACAAGCGGGAGGACACCCCGCGCCTGATCGCCGCCGAGCTGACCGTGCCGGATCTCAGCGACGCGGCACTCAGCCCCCCGGTGGTGATCACCATGTCCGCGGCCCGGGTGAACCCGCCGACGGTGGAACGGCTGCGCGAGGTGCTGGGCACCCACCCGGGGACGACCGAGGTGCACCTGCGGCTGCAGACCCCCGGCCAGATCACTCTGCTGCGCCTCGACGACGCCTACAAGGTCCAGCGCACCCCCGCGCTGATGGGCGATCTCAAGGCCCTGCTCGGCGCCGCCGCGGTCGCCTGAGCCCGCCGCTCCCCAACCCTCCCCGACCCTCCCCGACCACCGCCACCTGCAGTTTTCCCTACGTCAACCGGCCGAAATATTCCCGCCGACGGGGATACCACCATGCGACACCGGACACCGTTCGGACACGGCGTTTCTGGGGGACGATGAGAGCCAGGTAACCAGGTGCGACCGCGCCCCGCGGGGCTGGGCCGACCACGGGCCTTCCGCTGATCGACCGGGCCACCGGCGTGGGCGAAGGTCCTGGTCGGGCGGGTGCCGACCGGGCAGTCTCCGGCGACGTCCCAGCCGAAGGGACCGCGCACACGACCCGGAGGATGCGCCTTGACGATCAGTCGAGAACTGGAGGAGCACGAGCCCGCCGCCCAGCCAACCCCTGTTCCGGACCCACGGTGGTCGCCGGAGCTCGTACGGGCGACCCGCACCCTGCTCGAGACCTTCATCGGGACCGCGCCACCGGTGCGGATCGTCCTGTGGGACGGCTCCGCGCTCGGCCCGGACACCCCCACGCAGGTCGTGGTGCGCTCGCCGGAGGCGATGCACCGCGCCCTGTTCCGCCCCGGCGAGCTGGGTTTCGCCCGCGCCTTCGTCGCCGGTGATCTCGACGTCGAGGGCGACATCTTCGCCGCCCTGGAGCTGCGCGACCACCTGTCCGCCCTCCCGCACCGCCCCACCGCCGCCACGGCACCCGCCCTGCTGACCCTGCTGCGCGAGCTCGGCGCCCGACCACCCGCCCCGCCGCCGGAGGAGGCCCGGCTACACGGGCGCCGCCACAGCCGCCACCGCGACGCCGCGGCGATCTCCCACCACTACGACGTGTCCAACGCGTTCTACCGGTTGATCCTCGGCCCGACGATGACCTACTCGTGCGGGGTGTGGGAGTCGCCGGCCAGCGGGCTCGACGCCGCCCAGACCGCCAAGCACGAGCTGGTCTGCCGCAAGCTCGGGCTGCGCCCCGGCGAGCGACTGCTCGACGTCGGCTGCGGGTGGGGCAGCATGCTCATCCACGCCGCCCGCCACCACGGCGTCCACGGCGTCGGGGTGACGATCTCGGTGGAGCAGGCCGCCGAGGCCCGCCGCCGGATCGCCGAGGCCGGGCTCACCGACGCCATCGAGATCCGTCTGCAGGACTACCGGGAGATTCCCGACGGCCCGTTCGACGCGATCAGCTCGGTCGGCATGGTCGAGCACGTCGGGCGGGCGATGCTGCCGACGTACTTCGCCAGCCTCTACGGGCTGCTGCGCCCCGGCGGCCGGCTGCTCAACCACGGGATCTCCTCCCCCGGCGACCCGGCCGGGGCCTACCGCTACCAGCCCCACCTCGGCCCGATCCCGCTGCCGAAGGGCCGCGACTTCCTGCGCCGCTACGTCTTCCCGGACGGGGAGCTGCACGAGATCGGCCTGATGACGTCGCTGACGCAGGCCGCCGGCTTCGAGGTCCGTCACGTCGAGAACCTGCGTGAGCACTACGGCCTGACCCTGCGGGCCTGGGTTCGGGCGCTGGAGGAGAACTGGGACACCGCCGTCGCCCAGGTCGGCGCCGGGCGCGCCCGGGTGTGGCGGCTGTACATGGCCGGCTCGGCGCTCAGCTTCGAGGGCGGCCAGACCCAGATCCACCAGACCCTCGCCGTGCGCCCCGACGCCGGCCGCTCCGGCCAGCCCCTGCGCCCCCGCTACGACTCCCCCGCCCCCCTACCCACCCAGCCCACCACCGGCTGACCTACGACGCCCCGGCCCCCGACCCGGCCCGACACCGCCGGCCGGGCCGGCGTCCGGGGCGATCCCCGTCGCGGTAACCGATCTTGACGATCATTCCTGCGCCAGCGGGCAGTCCTGGCGGTCCCCTCCCGCTTCGACAGCCACGGATGCCGGCGGCTCCACGGTCAGCACGACCCGGCCCGCCACTGTCGCGGTCAGAGCCCGAGTACGTGACGCAGTCCGCGGTCCAGGTCTCGCATGAGGCCCCCCGGGACAGCGCCCACAGCGTGCCCGAGTTCGTCCTTGTTGACGGTGACGATGGCCGCCACGTTGGCGACGGAGTCCCGTGGAAGGCCGGTCACCGCGGCGGGGAGGAAGATGTTGCCGGGCATGGTGGCAAGCACGGTGTTCGAGGTGATGACGACCGCGACGGCTGTGGCCAACCGGCTCGCGTTGTAGGGCGCGGACTGGACGACCACCACCGGGCGGCGCTTCGCGGGGCGACTGCCCTCCGCCTCACCGAGGTCGACCCAGCGAATGTCGCCCCGGCTGATCACCAGTCCTCGCTGTCGCCCAGTGCTCGCCGGCCGGCGCGCGCCGCGGCCTCGAACGAGTCGTCGGGACCCGCGAGCTCCAGTGCGGCGTCGATGCGCTCGGTGAGGGACTGCGCGTCGAGCTCCTCGATGTAGCGGCGCGCGGCTGTCGTGAAGAACTCGGAGCGACTCACACCAAGTGCGGCCGCGCGACGCTCAGCCTCGTTGAACGTCTCGTCCGGGATCGAGATCGCAGTCTTCACACGCTCAGTATAACCGGGTATGACGATCATCCGATGGCGTTTCCCGTCCGGGGGTCGGGTCCGAGGCCGTCCGCCACGGCGTTGAGGACGGCGACGACCGTCGTGCCGGGTGCGAAGGCGTCGGCCTCGGCGAGGGCGAACAGGGCGTAGAGCAGCTTCGCCTCGTACACCGGTTCCAGGCCCAGGCCGTGGCGGTCGTGGAAGTCGACGATGAAGCGGCCCAGTTCCGGGGTCGACCTCGCGTAGCCGCCGAAGTGGAAGTCGTAGGCCATGGTCCAGTTGCCGGAGTTCGCGCCGAACGCCGCACGCTGGAGGGCGTCGACGTCGTCGGCGAGGAATCCGGCGCCCCGCAGCACCGGGACGCCGAGGGCGCGCTGGCCCGGCGCGAGGCCCGCGGCGAGGCCGGCGAGGGTGCCGCCGGTGCCGCACGAGCAGCAGAGCACGTCGAAGGGACGGTCGATCTCGGCGGGCAGCGCGGCGCAGCCGCGCACCCCGAGCGCGTTGCTGCCGCCCTCGGGCAGCAGGTAGAACGCCCCGAACTCGGCGCTCAGCCGCTCGACGACCGCGGCCGACGTCTTCGCCCGGTACGAGGTCCGGTCGAGGTAGGCCAGCCGCATCCCGGCGTCGACGGCGAAGCGCAGCGTCGGGTTGAGCGGCAGGTGTTCCTCGCCCCGGATGACCCCGACCGTCCGGAGGCCGAACAACCGGCCGGCCGCCGCCACCGCCCGGATGTGGTTCGAGTAGGCGCCGCCGAAGGTCAGCAGCGTGTCGTGCCCGAGCCGGCGCGCCTCGTCGAGGTTGCCCCGCAGCTTGCGCCACTTGTTGCCGGGGATGTCCCGGTGGATGAGGTCGTCCCGCTTGAGCAGCAGGCGGACGCCCCGCGCACCCAGCCGCGCATCCGCGATCTCCTCCAGCGGCGACGGCAACGCCGGCAGCGGGAAGCCCCCCACAACAGCAAGGTAGCCGAACCCGCGGCGCCGGAAGGGATCAGTGCAGCGTGGGGAAGGTGCGGTCGGCCTTCTCGCCGGTCTCCAGCAGGTTCATCGCGGGGCCGACGATCAGCGGGTCGGGGGTGCCGACGACGTCGGGCTCCTTGCCGGTGTAGGGCAGCGTGTGCAGGACGTGACGCATGGTCTCCAGCCGGGCCCGCTTCTTGTCGTTGCTCTTCACCACCGTCCACGGCGCCTCGACCGTGTCGGTGTAGAAGAACATCGCTTCCTTGGCGTCGGTGTAGTCGTCCCAGCGATCCAGCGCGGCGAGGTCGATCGGGCTGAGCTTCCACTGCCGGACCGGGTCGATCTGCCGGACGATGAACCGGGTCTGCTGCTCGCGGCGCGACACCGAGAACCACAGCTTGATCACTCTGATCCCGCTGCGGGTCCACATCCGTTCCAGCTCCGGGGCCTGGCGCAGGAACTCGCGGTACTGGTCCGGGGAGCAGAAGCCCATGACCCGCTCGACGCCGGCCCGGTTGTACCAGGACCGGTCGAACATGACGATCTCGCCGGCCGTGGGCAGGTGCTCGATGTAGCGCTGGAAGTACCAGGACTGCTGCTCGCGCGGCGACGGCTTCTCCAGGGCGACGACCCGGGCGCCCCGGGGGTTCAGGTGCTCGGTGAACCGCTTGATCGTGCCGCCCTTGCCGGCGGCGTCGCGGCCCTCGAAGACGAGCACGATGCGCTGCCCGGTCTCCTTGGCCCAGTACTGCATCTTCAGCAGCTCGATCTGCAGCAGCCGCTTGTCGCGCTCGTAGTCGGCGCGGGCCAGGCGGGTGTCGTACGGGTAGTTCTCGCGCCAGGTGTCGACGGGGGTTCCGTCGGGCCGCAGCAGCGTCGCCTCGTCGTCGTCCTCGTCGAGGACCCGCAGGCCGGCCAGGCTCTCCGCGTGGACCCCGACCCGCTCGGCGAGGCCGGCCGCGCCGAGCCACCCACCGATACCGTCGGCGATGCCGTGCACCAGCGGCTCCGCCCGGCCGTCGGCCCCCTTGGGGATCACCCGTTCGACGTGGGTCACGCTGATTCCCTCCCGTACGGACAACGAGGCTGCACCGGGGGGCTGTTCCCACCCGACGGCGCCGTACACGGGGCGAATCCGCAGGGCCGGGGGCAGCCGGCCGGCCAACCGTACGGAAGCCGGCCAGCCCATGGTTGACGCGCGCCCGAACACCAGGTGACAGAACAGTCCGCATCCGACAGAACCGGCACATCGGACGCCCACTGAGCGCCCTCTCGGAGCGAGCGGATGCAGGGGAGCGCGCCTACCTGTCTCTTCCACGGGGTTCGGCGCCCGATTTGTCCCTGTGGAAGAGATAGCGGACGCCGTTCCCAGGCACGCAGCAGGTCGGGCCCGGCGGGTGGGAGGTCAGCCGGGCAGGCGGAAGGACAGGTCGGCGGCGGGGACCGCGGTGTCGAGCTGGGCGCGCTGCAGCCGGCCGGAATAGTCCCAGCTCAGCGACTGCCAGCGGGTGACCTGGTCGAGCATCCAGATCCCGGACTGGCGGCTGCCGTTGCCGGACCGGCCGTTACCACCGAAGGGCAGGTGCGCCTCGGCGCCGGTCGTCGACCCGTTGACGCTGACCATCCCGGCGCGCACCCCGCGGCGGAACCGCAGCGCGCTCGCCGCGTCCGCGGTGTAGATCGACGACGACAGGCCGTAGCCGGGCAGGTTCGCCAGCTCGATCGCCTCGTCGAGGTCGCGGTAGGTGGTGACGCCGACGATCGGCCCGAACGTCTCCTCGCGGAACAGCTCGTCGTCGGGGCGCACCCCGTCGACGATCAACGGATGGTAGTAGAGCCCGCGGTCCGGGTCGCCGACGAAGCCGCGTCGCGGCCCGTTGCGGGGCAGGCCGCCGGCTCCGAGCGGTTCCGCGGAACCGGCACCGCCGACAGTTCCCCCGGCCCAGCCGGCCCTGCCGGTTCCCCCGGCCCTGCCGGTTCCCCCAGTTGCGCCGGTTCCCCCGATTGCGCCGGTGATGCGGCCGAGCGCGGTGGAGCCGGACAGGCGGTGATGGTCGCGCAGGAGGGTGAGGTGACGCTCGAAACCGGCGGCGAAGCGGGCGTCGAGCAGCGGTCCGTAGAGCACGTCGCCGGTGGGGTCGCCGATGACCGCGGCGGACACGGCGGCGTCGAGGCGGCGGACGAACGCGGCGTGCACCGACTCGTGCACGATCGCCGTGCCGAGCGAGGTGCAACGCTGCCCGGCGGTACCGAATCCGCCGAACACGGCGGCCTCGACGGCGGCGTCGAGGTCGGCGTCGGGCGCGACCACCATGGGGTTCTTGCCGCCGAGCTCCAGGCACGGCGACTGCAGGTGCCGCCCGCACAGGGCGCCGATGAACCGTCCGACCTCGGTGGACCCGGTGAAGCCGACCTTGTCCACGGCCCCGGCGGCCAACGCCCGTTCCAGCCCCAGCGACGTCGCCCGGCCGTCGGCGGGGACGAGGTTCACCGCGCCCCCGGGCACCCCTGCGGCGGTCAGCAGGTCCAGCATCGCCTGCGCGCAGGCGGCGGCGTACTCGGCCGGCTTCCACACCACCGTGTTCCCGGCGAGCAGCGCCGGCACGAGGTACCAGGACGGGACCGCCACCGGGAAGTTCCCGGCGGTGATCACCATCATCACCCCGAGGGGCTCCCGGAAGGTGAACAGCTGGCGGTCCGGCATCTCGGACGGCACGGTCTGCCCGTAGAGCCGCCGGCCCTCCCCGCGGAAGAACTCGCAGGTGTCGATGATCTCCTGGACCTCGCCGCGGGCCTCGGCGGCGGGCTTGCCGACCTCGCGCGTCACCAGCCGGGCGAGGGCGTCGGCGTTGTCCGCGACGAGCCGGCCGAAGCTGCCGATCACCGACCCGCGCACGGGGGCCGGCACCGCAGCCCACTCGCGCGTCGCCGCCCGGGCGGCGACGGCGGCGGCGAGGATGGTCTCGGGACCGACGAGCTCGACCTCCGCGACGACCTCGTCGAGTCGGGCCGGGTCGGTGGAGGCGACGACGCGGACCGCCGCCGGCTCGACCTCGGCGCCGCCGGCCGGACCCCCGACAGTCGCGCACAGGTCGTGGGCGCGTCCGGCGATACGCGCGCCGACGCGCCGCGGGCGTACCAGGGTCATGCCAGGTTCCCCTCTTCCAGGTCGGCGAGGACTCGGGCGAGTGCGGTGACGCCGGTGCTGAGCTGGTCGGCGCTGACGGTCAGCGCCGGGCGGAACCGCAGGGTGCGGACGCCCGCGGGCAGCGCGAGGACGTGTTCGCGCACCCGCAGCCGGCGCAGCACCTCGTCGCGGATGGTCCGATCGGGCAGGTCCACCGCGCAGAGCAGGCCCCGCCCGCGCGGGTTGGCCAGCAGCCCCGGATGGGCCTCCGCGAGCGCGGACAACTCGGTCAGCAGGCCGGCACCGAGCTCACCGGCCCGCGCGATGAGCCCTCGGGCCTCGATGACCTCCAGGATCCGGGTCGCGCGGACCATGTCGACCAGCCCGCCGCCCCAGGTGGAGCTGATCCGGCCGGGGACGGCGAGGACGTTGGCGGCGACCTCGTCCACCCGCCGCCCGGCCATGATCCCGCCGAGCTGGACCTTCTTGCCGAACGCGACGATGTCGGGACGCAGGCCGAGCTGCTGGTAGGCCCAGGCCGACCCGGTCGCGCCGACCCCGGTCTGGACCTCGTCGAGGACGAACAGCGCGTCGTGGCGCCGGCACAGCGCGGCCATGGCGGCGAGGAACTCGGCGCGCAGGTGGTTGTCACCGCCCTCGCCCTGGATCGGTTCGGCGAGGAAGCAGGCGATGTCGTGCGGGTGGGCGGCGAAGGCCGCCTCGGCCTGCGCCAGCGCGGCGCGCTCGGCGGCGACGACGGCGTCGAGGGCGGCTGGAGTGCAGGGGAAGGTCATCGCCGGGCAGTCGATGCGCGGCCAGTCGAACACGGGAAACCGGTCGGTCTTGACCGGATCGGTGTTGGTGACCGACAGCGTGTAGCCNCTGCGCCCGTGGAAGGCGTGGCGCAGGTGCAGCACGCGGCGGCCGAGTCGGGCCGGGCGGCCGTGCGCGGCGTTGTGCCGGCTCTTCCAGTCGAAGGCGCACTTGAGCGCGTTCTCCACCGCCAGCGCGCCGCCCTCGACGAAGAACAGGTGCGGCAGCTCCGGGTCGCCGAGGACCCGGGCGAAGGTGCGCACGAACTCGGCGTAGGCGGCGGTGGCCACGTCCGGGTTCGCCGGCTTGTTGACCGCGACGCGGCCCAGCCGGTCGAGGAAGCCCGGGTCGCCGGCCAGCTCGGGCGGGTTCACTCCGAGTGGCGCCGAAGCGAAGAAGCTGTAGAGATCGAGGTAGCGCCGGCCGTCGCGGGCGTCGACCAGGACGCTGCCGGCGCTCTCGGCCAGGTCGCAGACCAGGTCCAGGCCGTCGACGAGCACGTGGCGGCGCAGGACGGCCAGCACGTCGCGCGCCGCGACGGGTGGCCCGACCGGCACCCCCTGCGCCACCCGGAGCGCCTCCACCGCCTGCCCCGCGGCCCGTGGAACGCGGACGACCATCCAGGCTCCCTCCGTCACCGGCCGCGGCGAGCGCAACCCGCTCGCGACCCTCACCCCTCACGAATATCTTCCCTCAAGAACTGCATTGAATCTTCAATATTCCCGTATTGCCTCAGATACTCCTCTGATCATCCCGCCAAAGATGGAACCGACCGACGATTCGCCGGATCGGCGATCACGCACCAGATCGAAACGAAGAGCGATCGAATAGCTGCACAGTGCGACGATTCGGTCAGCAGGTGAGGGCAACCACCGCACCGAGAGACAATCGGCCCATTCCCTGCGTTGCCCCGGGGGTGCGCTCCACCAAGGCGTGATCGGATAGCCTCCCCCGACCCTGTCGATCCCCGCACCACCCGCCCGCCGGCGGAGAGCTCGGAGAATAGGAAGCGGTGTGCTGACGCCCCTGACCTCGGACGACCCACGCCGCATCGGACCCTTCCGGTTGGCGAACCGCATCGGCGCCGGTGGCATGGGCGTCGTCTACCTCGGCTTCGGCGACGACGGCAAGCCGGTCGCCGTCAAGGTCCCTTCCGCCGGCCTCGCCGACAACCCCGAGTTCCGCTCCCGGTTCCGGCAGGAGGTCGACGCCGCGCGGCGCGTACGGGGCAGCTCCGTGGCGACGGTGCTCGACGCCGACCTGACCGGCGAGCGCCCCTGGATGGCCACCGAGTACGTCGAGGGCCGCAGCCTCGCCGACGCCGTCGCCACCCGCGGTGAGCTCGACGACCGCCTGGTCCACGGGCTGGCGATCGGGCTCGCCGACGCCCTCGTCGCCATCCACGCAGCGGGTGTGGTGCACCGCGACCTCAAGCCGGCGAACATCCTGCTGGCCTGGGACGGTCCGAAGGTCATCGACTTCGGCATCGCCCGCGCGGGGGACAGCACCAGCCACACCCGCACCGGGATGCTGATCGGCACGCTGGTCTGGATGGCCCCCGAGCAGTTGCGCGGCGAGCGCGCCGGGCCGCCCGCGGACATCTTCGCCTGGGGAGCCTGCGTGGCGTTCGCCGCCGCCGGGCGCCCGCCGTTCCGAGGGGAGCGCGCCGAGGCGGTCGGCATGCAGATCCTCACCGCCGAGCCCGACCTCGACGACCTGCCGCCCGACCTGCTCGGCGTCGTGCGGGCCGCGCTGGAGAAGGAGCCCGCCCGCCGGCCCACGGCGACCGAGCTGCTCGCCCGGCTGGTCGGCCGCGACGTGCGCTCCCCCGCCGACTCGGACGAGGCCAGCGAGACCGCCCTGGCCCAGGTGTGGTCGCTGCCGCCCACCCCGCCGCAGGGCGCCGGCCCGCTCGGGGGAGCGCGCAACGCCGGGTATGGCGCGGCCGGGGGGCGCCCCGAACGCGCCGCCGGCGGCTACCCGGATCCGACGCTGCGCGACCCCCGATCGGCCTACGACGCCCCGCCCGCCTACGGCAGCCGCGCCGGCTATGACAACCAGGCCGGCTATGACAACCAGGCCGGCTACGGCTACGGCGCGGCACCCCCGCGCGCCGGTGGTCCGGGCTACGACGACCGCGTCGCCGGTCCGGGCGGCCGCCGGAGCACCGCCCCCTATGCGGACCAGCACGCCGTGGGCCCCGGCGGCACCGGACGGCGGGCCGACGGCTGGGACGGCTCCGCCGGGGGTGGGCGCGGTTCGGGAGGCGGGCGGAGCGGCCCGGTCATCGCGGTCGCCGTCCTGATCGCGCTGCTGCTCGGCGGCGGGATCGCGGCGGCCGTCGCGCTCAGCGGCGGTGGTGGCGGGGACGACAACGTCGCCACCCCGCCCACCGGAACCACGCAGGATGCCGGTGGCACGGTGGGCGCGACGGCGACCAGCGGCCCGACGCCGGCCACGAGCGCCGCCTCCCCCCCGCCGAGCTCCTCGCCGTCGCCCAGCTCGACGCCGTCGGCGTCCCCGAGTCCCACGACGCTGTCCACCGACGACGCGGCCGCCCTCGTGCGAGGGAAGGGCTACGAGCCGGACATGAGCACCTACCAGGAGGACCGCCAGCTCAGCGTCGTCATCGGTACCGCGCCGGCGACCGGGGACACTCCGCGCCAGCTCGCCTACGTCTTCGCCGACGGCCAGTTCCGCGGCACCGACACCTCGGCGCCGAGCGCCCACATCACCGTCAAGAGCCAGCGCAACGACCACGAGGTGGTGCTGCGCTACGACACCTTCAACCCGCAGGACCCGATCAACTCCCCGTCCGGCCACGCCGACGTACGCTTCCGCTGGAAAGGCAATGCCTTCTCCACCCTCGATCCGATCCCGTCGAACGATCCCAACGCCACCGGTAGCCGCCGGTAGCCGGACAATGGCCGGCTGCCGGGGACGACGCGCCCACCCCCGCAACCGGCGACAAACGAACGGCTGGAAGCATTACGGTTCAGGCAGCGCGATCCCGTGGCGGATGGGCGGCCTCGACGGCTGGCCCACGGCCCGGCGGGGACGACGGGCCGGCCGGGGCCCACGATGATCGAAGGAGTGACCATTTCGGCGCAGGTCGGGCAGTCCGGTTGGCGTCACCGGACTCGGCGGCGGACACGGTGCCGGTCGGGACGGCCGGTCGGGATGGCATCGGTCGGGGTGGCATCGGTCGGGATGGCATCGCGATGTTGACACCGCTCGTCGAGGACGACCCGCGCCGGGTCGGCCCCTTCGCCATCCACAACCGGATCGGCGCGGGCGGCATGGGCACCGTCTACCTGGGGTTCAACGCGGATGGACGGGCCGCGGCGGTGAAGGTGCCCGACGCCAGGTTCGCCGACGACCCCGAGTTCCGGGAACGCTTCCGCCGCGAGGTCGCCGCCGCCCGGCGCGTGCACGGCCGCGCGGTCGCCGCAGTGCTCGACGCCGATCCGGAGGCCGTCGCCCCCTGGCTCGCGACCGAGTACGTGGAGGGAACCAGCCTCGCGGACGCGGTGCTGCGCCACGGGCGGATGGAGGAGCGGCTGCTGCACGGCTTCAGCGTCGGACTGGCCGACGCCCTGATCGCCATCCACGCCGCCGGGGTCGTCCACCGCGACCTCAAGCCGTCGAACATCCTGCTGGCCTGGGACGGCCCGAAGGTCATCGACTTCGGCATCGCCCGGGCCTCCGGGGTGCCCAGCCACACCCGGACCGGGATCCTCATCGGGACGCTGGCCTGGATGGCCCCCGAGCAGCTACGCGGCGAACGGGCCGGGCCGCCCGCGGACATCTTCGCCTGGGGTGCCTGCGTGACCTATGCGGCCACCGGCCACCCGCCGTTCGCCTCGGAGCAGGCCGACGTGCTGACCCGGATGCGCGAGGACCGCCCGCCGGACATCGCCGGGGTGCCCGACGGGCTCGCCCCCCTGGTACGAGCCGCGCTCGCCCGCCGCCCGGAGGATCGACCGAGCGCGGCCGAGCTCGTCCGCCTGCTTGTCGCCGACCCGCGGGTCGCCACGCCCGCGGACGCCGACCGGGCGGCGGCGCTCGCCCTCACCCCCTGGCAGGCCCGCCCACCGCTCGCCGCCCCCGACGACGCCCCCACCGCCCGCGCCAGCGGCCCTGCCCGGGCCGTCGGGGTGGCCGGCGCGGCCGCGGCGCCGGCGGCGCTCGATCCCGATCAGCCCGATCAGCCCACCCACCCGCTGGCGCTGCGTCCCACCCCGCCGCCGGGCGGGGACCGCTCTCTCGGCACCTTCCCCATGCCACGCTGGTCGGACGCCACCGCGGGCGGTGACGGTCTACCGGCCGCCGGCGGCCCGGACCCGGCCGGGCGCGAGCTCGTCGACGTGTCGCGCCTGACCGACCCCCGCCCGTTCTCCGGGCGCCCCACGCCTGTCGCCGCGGGAAGTCCGGGCGCCCCGCGTCCCGGCGCGCCGGGGCCGGGCGTGCTGCGCGCCGGCGCGGCGGGGTCGGGCGCCCTGCGCGTCGGCTCCGCGGGCGCGGGAGGCGCCGGGGGCGACTCTGGGGGCACAGGCCGATCGGGCGGGATGATCCGCCGTAGCAGTCCGCTGGATGTCGCCTTCGGCTGGTTGCCGCCGCCGTGGCGACGGTCGGGCCCGCTGGCCGGCGGTGCGCTGCTGGTCGCCCTGCTCGTCGGCATCCTCGCGGTCCTCGTCGCGGCCGGCGGCTCGGATTCGCAGGTGGAACCGCCGGGGGTACCGCCGCTGGACCATCCGGCGCCGGGCGCGCGCTCCGGTCCGGCGGTGCCCGGCGGCCCGCGGTGGACGTCCGGCGGTGCCCGCGACCCGCTGCCATCGCCGCGGACCGCCGCGCCCCCGTCCGGTGGTGCGCAGCCTCACCCGACGTCCGATCCGCAGGGCCGGGCGACCGCGACCGTCTCGCCGAGCGCCGAACCGACGTCGCCGACCGAGCGGCCGACACCGACCTCGGGTGCCTCCCCGAGCGGCGAGCCGTCGCCGTCGGCGACCGCGTCGGCCCCGGCGTCGCCCACGAGCTGCCCGACAGGGTCGGGCGGCACGGCCACGTCCCCGCCGCCCGCCTGCTAGCCGAGCGCGGCCGAGGTCCAGGCCGGCTGGCGGCTGGCGGCTGGCGGCTGGCGGCTGGCGGCTGGCGGCTGGCGGCACGAGTTTCCCGGCCGCCGTGTGATCATCACCGCCGTCGGTGACTGCCTGCATACCAGGAGATGCTGGAGGCTGATGGCCGTTCCGAGGCCCGGGGACCGTCACCAGCCTCCAGCACTTCGACCCCGCCCGGGCCGGAACGCGTCCGGACCGCCGAGGGATCGGGGGGATGCGCGCGAACCGCTACCCGACGTGATCGGTCACGGCGCGGCGCTGGTGTAGAGGCGCAAGCTGCTCGGCGACGGCTGCGCGGTCGGGGAGCTACCGCAGGTGCGCTTGCTGCCCGCGCGCCCACCGGAGTTCTGGCAGGTCTTGGTCGGTTTGGGCGTCGGTTTGGGCGTCGGCTTGGGGGTCGGCGCGCTCGAGGAGGGCTCCGCCGTCGGCGCCGGGGGGGTGGCGGTCGGCGAGCGCGTTGCGGGAGGAGCCGGCGGCGGCGTCGTGACGGTGCCACCCGCGCTGGGCGACGCCCCACCCGGGGATGGCGGCGGACCGGCGGCGCCCGAGGCCGGGACGGGCCCGACGACGCCGCCGGGAGCCGGCGAGCCGGGGACAGGGGCGCCGGGGGCGGCCGGATTGCCGGCGACGCCGCCCGGCGCCGGCACGGAGCCGTACCAGGCACCTGGGCCGCCACCGCGGGCTCCGCCCTGCCCCGACGAGGTGAGGCCGGCCCCCGGGGACGCACCGGCGCTGACGCTCACCCGGGAGACCGGCGCGGGGGCCGGGTCCGAGCCGTCGGAGGGGATCGCCGCGGCGGCGACCGCCGCGGTGGCAACGCCAAGCAGCAGGGCGATGCCGCCGGCCAGGACGCGGGACCGCCGCCGGCCGGCCGCATCGGCGCTCCCGTCGCCCGGCTCGCCGCCGCGCCCCCCGGTCGGGCCGGCCGCCCCCGTCCGATCGGGCCGCCCCGACGACGCCGGGCCGTTCGCACCCGACGGGGCCGCACCCGCCGAACTGGACGGTGCTGGCTCTCCTGCGCCGGCCAGGCCCGCCCCGACCTGGGCCGGCGTCGGAGGGGGCGCGTGCGCGGACGCCCCGGGCGTCGCCGAGACCGGCTGGGCCTGGATCTGCGTCACCGCCAGGTCGGGCGCCACCGCCGGATCGGCCGCCCCTGCGAGGCTGGCCGCCATCCCCGAACCGACCGCCTTCCCGGACCCGGCCCCAGAACCGGCCGACTTCCCTGGACCAGCCGCCGTCCCCGGACCGGCCGGCTTCCCCGGGTGGGAGTGGCGTTGCACCGGCAGACCAGGCGAAGCCACGCCGGCGGCATCCGGCGACACCGCCCCGCCGGGCAGGTACACGGGAGCCGGCGTCGTCACCGGATCGTCGAACTCCTCGTCCGTCAGTCCGAACGCGCCCGCCCCTGGCGCCACCCCCTGACCGGGCAGGTACATCGGGACCGGCGTGGTCACCGGATCGTCGAACTCCTCGTCCACCGGGTCGATCGGTGCCACGTGGACAGCGGGCTCGCCCGGAGAGGGTGGCCCGGACGGGGTGAACCATCCCACCGGCCCAGGGGAACCCGCCGAGGCGGCGGGTCCCACCTCGGATGACCCGGGCGGGTCACTCGGATGCCCTGCGGACACCCCCCGCGTCGTTGCCGCAACCAGTGAGGACGGCGGGGTGCGCAGCGGCGGCAGCGCGGGCAGCCCCGCCAGGCCGGGCAACAGCTCCTGCAGCCGGTCCGCGCCGGGCCGTTCATCCGGATCCTTGGCGAGCATCGCGGCCACCACGGCCCACAGTTCGTCGGGGACGCCCGTGGGCCGGCCAGGGGCCACATCGGCGTGGGCCCGCAGGATGGACAGCATCTCCCGGCCGGCGAANGGTGCGACGCCACAGAGCATCTCGTACAGCATGGTGCCGGCGGCGTAGATGTCCGCGGCCGGCCCGACCGCGCCGCCATCGACGCTTTCGGGGGCCATGTACAGGGGGGTGCCGAGCATGCCGCCGGGAATGGTCAGCCTCGTCGCCGCGGACGCCATCAGGCCGGCGACACCGAAGTCCGAGATCTTCGGCCGGAACCGTTCCCCGCCGCGGTCGAGCAGCACGTTCTCCGGTTTGAGGTCGCGGTGGACGATCCCGAGCCGATGGGCCGTCCCGAGCCCGGCGAGAATGTCGACGATCAGGCCGACCGCCTCCGCGGGCGGCATCGTGCGGCGCCGCTGCAGCTCCCGACGCAGATCCGAACCCTCGACGAATTCCATGACGATGGCCAGATCGCCGCGTTCGGCCACCAGGTCGTGAACCGCCACCACGAAAGGCGACTGGACCCGGATGAGAATGGCACGCTCACGCATGAACCGGGCGACCACTCCCGGATCCGAGGTGAAGTGGGGCAGCAGGAGTTTGAAGGCGAGAACATTGCCCGCCTCGTCATGGCCGCGCCACACCTCGCCCATGCCACCGCGACCGATGCGGTCTTCCAGGGTGTAGGAACTTCCCAGCTTTCTAACCACTCCGCGCCATCACCACTTCACTGTGGGTTCGAGGTGGACCCGCGGACCCGTGCCTTCCGCGGATCCCGGGGTTGCCACGGCCGACGGACGGGCAGCGGAACGCAGCGCGTCCGTCATCACGGCGCGGCATTCATGCCGCGGGCCACTGCCCGACGGTGTTACCCCGCGTTGCGCGCACAGGTCGTCCTCTCCGCGCCGGCGTCGGCGGGCCGCCCTCATTCCCGGTAAAGGCGTGCCCGCGGGCCGAAGCTGGTACCCGCGGTCTCAGGGTGCGATGTCCCTGGTCAGGATGCAGGACGCCGGAGTGCATGAGGAACATGGCAGATATGGCTTTCATCACCGGGGGAATCAGGGGACTCGGGTTTGTGCCGTCGGGCAGACGGCGCCCCGGCTCGGCCACCGAAGCGCAACGGTCCCGCCCGGTTCCTGCGACGCCCGGCGGGGCGCCGAGGCCATCGGGCGGAGCCCGGCGACGCCCGGCGGCCGTCTGGCGAGCTGACCGGCGGACGCCTGGCCGCTGGCCGGCTCCGGCCGGTGCGCACGACCCGGACGTTCCTGCTGCTGCGACGGCTCGCGGCGTGGCCCCGGCTGCTGGCAATCGTGTCCAGGCCGACATTGACGAGCGCGGTGGCCAGGTTGGCGGGCAACGCGCCGAGCACGACGACGCCGATCGCCCGCCAGACCTCGGCGGTAATCCCAAGCGACCCGGCGGTCGGGGCCGGGCGGGCCCCGCGGACACGTGGTGACCGCTGCCCGGCCCGGTTCCGGCACAGCCGAGAGGGCCTGATCGGGGGGCCCACCATCGAGCTCGGCGCGCCCACTGGTGGCCCGTCCGCTCGATGCTCCGGAGTACCGGGCGGGGTCCTCCAGCGGCGCGACCCGGCGCGGCCCGACGCGGCGGACGAGCGGTCAGCCGGCCGCGCGCAGCGCGGTGGCGACGTCGAGGGTGCGCGCCTGCTCCTGTGGGTCGCCGATCAGGCCCACGAGCAGCTCGGTCGCCCCGGCGTCGGCGTAGCGGCGCAGCGCCCGCTCGACGACCTCCGCCGTGCCGGCGACCACCGTCTCGTGCACCCCGCCGAGGCCCTCGCGATCGAGGATCGCCCGGTAGGAGGGCAGGTCCGAGGCAAAGCCGACCTGCGATGCCACCGCGGCACGGACCCCGTCCGGATCGGCGGTGACGCAGACCATGACCATGCACACCACCCGCGGCGCGGGCCGGCCCGCGTCCGCGGCCGCCTTGGTGATCGTCGGCGCGACGTGATCGCCGATGGTCCTCGGGCCCGTCCACACCGTCACGGTCCCGTCGGCCAGCTCGCCGGCGACCCGGAGCATGACCGGTCCCAGCGCCGAGACGAGCACCGATGGTGCGACGGCGACCGGCGCGTCGACCCGGCCGACCGCCGTCACCGTCTCCCCGTGGACGTCGACCGCCTCCCCGCGCAGCAGGGGCCCCAACGCGGTCAGGTACTCACGGATGTGGCGGGCCGGCCGGTCGTACGGGTAGCCGAACTGCCCCTCGATGATCGACCGGTGGCTGGGCCCGATCCCCAGGGTGAGGCCCGCGGGGGCCACCGCCTGGACGGTGAGTGCCTGCCCGGCCAGCGCGAGCGGATGGCGCGGGTAGGTCGGCACCACCGCGGTACCCAGCTCGATGCCGGGCACCGCTGTGGCCGACAGCGCCGCCAGGGTCAGCGCGTCCCAGGACACAAGCTGGCCGAGGAACGCGCTGTCCAGGCCGGCGCGCGCCGCCGTGCGGACCTGGTCGAGGACGTCGGCCGGGCTCGGGCCCGCGTTCACGTACATTCCGATCTTCATGATCTCCAACCTGAACCGGATCTTCAGTTTCCGCGCCCCGCGCCACCCTAGGCCGAAAGGGCGGCGCCAACGCGCAGGCGCCCCGCCCGTCTGGCCCGGTTGGGCGAGAGACCACTGGTCCGGTCGTCGGGATCAGGATCGGGGCTCAGCCGGCCGAGCGCAGGGCCGTGAGGACGTCGAGGCCGCGCGCCCGCTCCCCCGGGTCGCCGATCAGACTGACGACCAGTTCGGTGGCGCCGGCGTCGGCGTAGCGGCGCAGCGCCCGCTCGACGACCTCCGCCGTGCCGGCGACGACCGTCTCGTGTACTCCGGACAGACCCTGCCGATCCAGGATGGCCCGGTAGGCGGGGAACGCGCTGTCGAGGCCCGCTCGGGCCGCGGTCCGAACCTGATCGACCAGGGCCTGCGGGCCCGGACCGCCGCCGAGATACAACCCGATCTTCGTGATCGCTCCAACCTGAACCGGACCTTCTGGTTCGGCTCAGGACGCTACATTAAGCTGAATGCCATACTCCGGTTGACCGGAGGTCGGCTCCATCCGCCCGGTCCACGGCCGGCGGGTGGGCGAGCGGAAGCCTGAAGTCGGGGGCTGGCGGGCTCCAGACCAGGGGGCCCAGACCGGTAGGACCCAGACCGGTAGGACCCAGACCGGTAGGACCCAGACCGGGGGCCCAAACCGGTGGGGCGCAGGAGGCGGAGGGAGCGGGCCGTGCGAGCCGACGCGCAGCGCAACCGCGAGCTCATCGCGACCACCGCCCTCGATCTGCTGACCCGGCGCGGGCCGGCCGTGTCCATGGAGGAGATCGCCCGCGCCGCGGGACTCGGTGTCGGCACCCTCTACCGGCACTTTCCCGACCGTCAGTCGCTGCTGGACTCGGTCGCGGCCACGACGCTGCGCACGCTGCTCGCCGCGGGCCGGGCCGAGCAGTCCTCCGCCGCGCCGCGCTGGCAGGTCCTGGTCCGGATCGTGGCGCGGTGCACCGGCCTGCCCCTCGCCCTGATCTCGTCGCTGCCCGACGCCACCCGGGTCGACCCGACCGTCGCCGACCTGGTGGCGGAGCTCGACGCGCTGTTCCAGGGCCTGGTCGAGGACGCCCAGCGCGAGGGATCGCTGCGGGCCGACCTCACCGGCGCGCAGGTGGTCGGCCTGCTCAACGTGGCAGTCTGCCGCCCCGGCGCGCGCGCCGACGACCCGCTGACGACGGTCCTGCTCGACGGCCTGCGGGCCCGCCCCTGACCCGCGCCCGCCCGATGGGGCGCGTCTAGTAGACCGTCGCCACTAATGTTTGGGGTATAGGTGGCGGAGTTTGGTGCGGGCGTCGGCGGTGGTGAAGTGCCAGTGGACTTGGCGCTGGTCGGCGTTGACGGCTGTCTGCCAGGCGGCGAGTTCGGTGTTGAGCACGTCGAGGTCGTCGATGCGGCGGTCGAGGCATTGGCGGGTCAGTGCGGCCAGTTCGATCTCGGCGATGTTGAGCCAGGAGCCGTGTTTGGGGGTGTGGTGGATCTCGAGGCGCCCGGCGAGAGCGAACGCGACGGCGGGGTCGAAGGCCTCGTAGAGCGAGGCGATGCCGTGGGTATTGAGGTTGTCCATGACCAGCAC
>NZ_LJPA01000036.1:0-14793 GCF_001414035.1 Frankia sp. ACN1ag
AGGTCGTCGTCGAAAACCATGGGTCGACGGTAGAACAACACACCCCGGATGTCGAACACATGTTCGTACGCTGTGGGCGGAGACGGCACGGGAACAAGCCGTCACCCGGTCGAACCGCCTGGCCGCATCCACCCTCCTCGCATTGATCACTAAGTGACGTAGTCGCAGGTGGACCATGCATGACGAGGGTTACTGACCCGCGGCCGGCCGGCACCGGCGTTTCCATCGTCATCGGACGGCGTTCGTCGGGTGCCGGTCGAGGGGCGGGGAGGCATCGGGTTCGGTCGCCGGCTCGGTCGTCGGGGGCCTGCGGCGGTCCGCGCAAGGAGCCTGCTCTCGGCGACGCGAGGAGTCGGCGACGCGAGGAGCACGATCACCTTGGCGGTCCCGCCGCCGACCCGGCCGTGCGGGCCGTGATGCGTACATTTGGTAAGACGTCGGGTGCGCACTGTTGAGGTGGGTGGATGCAGATCGGTGAGCTGGCGCGCGTGACCGGTACCACCCCGCGCGCGTTGCGGTACTACGAGGAGCAGGGCCTGCTGCGGTCGAGCCGCACCAGCGCCGGCTATCGCGTGTACGACGACGCCGCCGTCACCACCGTCGGCACCATCCGGTCCCTGCTCGCCAGCGGGTTCACCGTGGATGACGTCCGGTCCCTGCTCCCGCTGCTCGACCATCCGCTGCCGGAGCGGTTCCAGGCCAGGCCCGCCTGTGCCGACGCGCTCGCGGTGGCCGCCCGACGGCTGAGCATGTTGGAGGAACGCATCGCCGACCTCACCGTGCTTCGTGACCGTCTGGCCCACCGACTCGACCCCACCCGCTGACGCCCCGCTGGTTGACGCCCCGCTGGTTGACCTACCGCTGGTGGAGGACCCGCTGGTGGAGGACCCGCCGACCGGACCTGGTCAGCGGTTGATGGTCGTCATGTCGGCGTAGCGGTCGCCGGCCGGCGGTTCGATCGCGTCGAGCCGGACGAGCTGGTCGGGGGTGAGGACGAGCGCGTCCGCGGCCACGTTCTCCTCCAGCCGGCTGACCCGCTTCGTGCCCGGGATCGGCGCGAGGTCGTCGCCCTGGGCGAGCAGCCAGGCCAGCGCCACCTGCGCCGGGGTCGCCCCGGCCTCGCCGGCGACGGCCTCCACCTCGGCGACGATCCGCAGGTTCTGCGCCAGCGCCTCGGCGGCGAAGCGGGGGTTGCCGCCGCGGAAGTCGCCGGCCTCGAGCTGGTCCGCCGAGCGGATCTGGCCGGTCAGGAACCCGCGGCCGAGCGGGGAGTAGGGGACGAAACCGATGCCGAGCTCGCGCAGCAGCGGCAGGATCTCCGCCTCCGGCTCCCGCGACCACAGCGAGTACTCGGTCTGCAGGGCCGTGATCGGATGGGTCGCGTGGGCCCGCCGGATCGTCTCGACGCCGGCCTCGGACAGGCCGATGTGGCGGATCTTGCCCTCGGCGACCAGCTCGCCGAGCGCGCCGACGGTGTCCTCGATCGGCGTGTCCGGGTCCACCCGGTGCTGGTAGTAGAGGTCGACATGCTCCACCCCGAGGCGGCGCAGCGACCCCTCGAGCGCGGCCCGCAGGCTCGCCGGCGAGCTGTCCAGACCGGGCCGGTCGCCGTCGCGGTGCGAGATCAGCCCGAACTTGGTCGCCAGCACCACCTCGTCACGCCGCCCGGCGATCGCCCGGCCGACCAGCTCCTCGTTGCGGTACGGGCCGTAGATCTCCGCGGTGTCCAGGAAGGTGACGCCGAGGTCCAGCGCCCGGTGGATCGTCCGGATCGACTCGGCGTCGTCCGCGCTGGCGCCGGCGTAGTACGCCGACATCCCCATCGCGCCGAGACCGAGGCGGGAGACGTCCAGTCCGGCCAGTGACACATGCTGCATGCGCCGTGATCCAATCCGAGTGGGGCGGGATGGGCCGGGTGCTGCACCCGCAGCCAGGCTAGTCCGTCGATCGCCGGATTCCCCGGTGGCCCGCGTCGGAGCGTGAGAGACCCCGGCAGTTAGGGTGATACGAGGGAATCGCCGAAGGTGTGAGGGGGCTGGCCGCGGTGACGGATGCGGGCGAGCGGGACCTGGCGGGCGGGCAGTGGTGGCAGAGTCTCGTCGAGGAGCGCAACCCGGTGGATCTGAAGACCGACCAGCCGCATTCGGCTCGGATGTACGACTACTTCCTCGGCGGGAAGGACAACTTTCCCGCCGACCGGGAGGCGGCCGAGCAGTCGCTCGCCGCGTTCCCGAACCTGCGGGTCGTCGCCCGGGAGAACCGGGCGTTCCTGGCCCGGACGGTCCGTTACCTGGCCGGTGAGGTCGGGATCCGGCAGTTCCTCGACATCGGCACCGGGATCCCCACCTCGCCGAACCTGCACGAGATCGCCCAGGGCATCGCCCCCGACGCGCGCGTGGTATACGCGGACAACGACCCGATCGTCCTCACCCACGCCCGCGCGCTGCTCACCGGCACCTCCCAGGGCGCCACGGCGTACCTCGACGTCGACGTCCGCGACGTCGAGAGCATCCTGAGCTCGGCGGAGCTGCGCGACACCCTCGACGTGACGAAACCGGTCGCGCTGTCGCTCATCGCGCTGTTCCACTTCGTGCCCGACTCCGACGACCCCTACGGCATCGTCCGCCGCCTCGTCGACGCGCTCCCCGCCGGCAGCTACCTCGCCCTCTCCCACGTCACCGCCGACGAGGACCCGGGGTGGGAGCAGGTCGCCGAGACCTACCGCAGCCGCGGCATCCCCCTGCAGCCGCGCACCCGCGAACAGGTCGCGCGCTTCTTCGACGGTCTGGAGCTGGTCGAGCCGGGGGTGCAGGTTGTTCACCGCTGGCGCCCCGACGGCACCGCCACCGGGCTGAGCGACCTGGAGGTCAGCAACTACGGTGCGGTCGGCAGAAAGGTCTGACGGGCGCGGCGGCGCCGCACAGCCCGGCGGGGACGGGCGCGGGTAAGGATGCCCCGGTCTCGTTCATTCGAAAAAGAAGCAGTGCCAACTGGGTGGTGGTGCTGAGAAGCTGGGCGCCGCGTTCGTGTCTTACCCGACCCGCCCTCCCCGGTGACGAGGCCGACGCTGAAGATCTCCTCCACACACCATGACTCCAGATCGTGGAGAAGACCGTCGCGGCCCAGGTACGGCACCACGCCGAAGCGAGGCTGCAGCAGCCAGACCTCGGGCGCGCCCGGCCGCAACTGTCGATAGGGCGGATCGAGCGGCGACCGAGGATGCCCGGGAGGTCGTGGGGACACCTCGCGCGCTGTCGCCAACAGCAGCGCTCGGCCGTCATGCAGAATGCCGTCGCCCAACCGCTGGCTGACGGCGTTGAAGAACTCGGCTGCGTCTTCCGGCTGCCAGGACGGTATGCGTCCGACGGGAAATCCTGCCGTCCTCAGAAGCCGCACCGCCGCATCGCGTTCGGGAAACCGTGCGGCCAGTTCGGCAATCTCGCCGAAGGTCAGCGGCTCCGCGTCAGGCTGCTCGTCAGCCACCCGCCACCCGCCCGTGCCCCGCCATCTCCCCAGTGTCTCGTGGGCCGTCTGCCGAGGCGCGGCTGGCTGCGGCGACAGCGCCGGCGACAGCGAAAGAGCCGGCCTCCGCGTCCGTGTCGGACAGCTCGGCCCATACCGACAGGCCAGGTGCGTCCACCGCGCTGCCGGCGTCCGCCGGGTCCACCATGGGCAGGTGGCGACAACGACAGCCAGTACGCCCGGCGCGGGGTCCGCGCAGGAGCCGGACGTCGCGACCGTGCCGGCGCCCGTCGACGCGGAGGCGAGACCGGTCGGCTTCGTCGGGCTCGGGACGATGGGCCAGCCGATGGCGATGAACCTCGCCGCGTCGGGTCGGCCGCTGGTGGTGTGGAACCGCACGCCGGACCGTAGCGGGCCGCTGGTGGCGGCCGGGGCCAGTGCGACCGACGACGCCGCCGAGGTGTTCGCGCGCTGCCGCGTCGTCATCGTCATGCTCGCCGGCCCGGAGGCCGTCGACGCGGTGCTCGACCGCGCCGGCCCGACCTTCCCGGCCCGGCTGCGGGACCACACGCTCGTCCAGATGGGAACGACCTCGCCCGCCTACTCGCGGGCCCTCGCCGCCGACGTCCGCGCCGTGGGCGGTCGCTTCGTCGAGGCGCCGGTGTCCGGGTCGCGCGGGCCCGCCGAGGCCGGCCGGCTCGTGGGCATGCTCGCCGGCGACCCGGCCGACGTCGCCGACGTGCGACCGCTGCTCGCCCCGATGTGCCATGACCTGGTGGACTGCGGGCCCGTTCCCCGGGCGATGTCGACGAAGCTCGCCGTCAACCTGTTCCTGGTCACGCTGGTGACGGGCCTCGCGGAGGCGGTGCACTTCGCCCGGCGCAACGACGTCGACCTCGGCGTGCTCGGCCGGGTGCTGGCCGCGGGCCCGATGGCCAGCGACGTCTCCCGGGCGAAGCTGCCGAAGCTCGTCGAGCGCGACTTCACCGTCCAGGCGGGCATCCCGGACGTGCTGGAGATCATCCAGTTGATCACGCAGGCGGCCCGGGCCGCCGGTATCGCCTCACCCCTGACGGACGTCTGCGAGGCGCTCTACGGCGAGACCCTGGCGCAGGGCCGTGCCGCCGCCGACATGGTCGCCGTCCTCACGGCCCTCGAATCCCGCAGCGACTCCGCCTCCGGCCTGGGCTCCGCCTCCGGCCTGGGCTCCGCCTCCGGCCCGGGCTCCGCCTCCGGCCCGGGCTCCGCCTCCGGCCCGGGCTCCGCCTCCGGCCCGGGCTCCGCCTCCGGCCTGGACTCCGGCAACGGCGCCGGGTCGACCCGCGGCTGATCGCCCAACCCGCCTGCCGACCGGCGACCCGCGTTGGATCAGCGCGGGGGCGATCCGGCCGCACTGCCGGCGGCGCTGTTCTCGGCGACGAAGCCGGTCTGGATCAGCCGGCTGCCCCGCCGGGTGCACAGCAGCGCCCGCCCGGGCGGCAGGACCCGTGGTTTGACCCCGCCGAGCAGCGGCCCCTCGCTGCGCGGGCAGGACAGCGCGAGGTCGGGGGTGTTGAGCTCCTGCAGCCGGCGCAGCAGCGGGTCCATCGCCATGCGCATCAGCCCGGCCGCGGCCCGGCCGGCGACGACGTGCAGTCCGATGTCGCCGCCCTGCGGCAGCAGCGGCACGAACGCGGTCAGCGGGTTGTCCGAGCCGGTCAGCAGGTCGTAGTCGTCGATGAGCACGAACAGCAGCGGCCCGGACCACCAGTCGCGTCGCCGAAGCTGCTCCGGGGAGACGTCCGGGCCGGGCATCCGCGGGGTGAGGCCGGCGACGGCGTCGCGGGCTGTCGCCTTGGTGCTGTCCGGCGACACCGAGTAGCCCAGCCGGTAGGCGTCGGGGATGTCGTCGAAGAGTCGCCGACGGTAGTCGACCGCCATGATCCGCGCCTGCGCCGGGGTGAACCGGCTGGTGATCGCCCGCGCCACCAGCCGCAGCAGGTTGGTCTTGCCACTCTCGTTGTCCCCGAGCAGGGTGAGGTGCGGCAGCTGGCGGAAGTCGTGAAAGACGGGTTCCAACCGGCTCTCGTCGACGCCGAGGGCGACCCGCAGCGCCCCGTCGGGGGGCGGCAACTGCTCCACCGGCAGGACGGCGGGCAGCGTGCGCACCGGCCGCGCCTTCGGGCCGGGCCAGCCGTCCACCACCGCGGAGACCAGATGGCGGGTGCCGTGCGCCAGGTCGTCGACCGAGCCGGCGCCGTCGATCCTCGGCAGGGCCGCGATGAAGTGCAGCTTGGTGTCGGTCAGCCCGCGTCCGGGCAGTTTCGGCACGGCCGCGGCCGCCCGCAGGTCGATCCCGGACTCCACCGGGTCGCCGAGCCGCAGCTCCAGCCGGGACCCGATCTTGTCCCGCATCGTGTGGTAGATCTCCGACCACCGCCCGGCCGTCAGCAGGATGTGCAGGCCGTAGTTCAGCCCCCGGGAGGCGATCTCGCGGGCGTCGGTCTCCGCCGCCTCGAACTCCTGGCGCAGGGTGGACCAGCCGTCGACGACGAGGAACAGATCGCCGAACTCCTCCGCCGGCACCCGGCCGGCCGCGATCAGCTCCCGGTAGGCGACCATCCCGGACACCCCGAGCTCGGCGAAGCGCCGCTCCCGGTCGCTGAGCAGGGCGACCATCTCCGCGACGGTCCGGTTCACCCGGTCCGGGTCGTGCCGGCCGGTGACTCCGCCGACGTGCGGCAGGTCCGCGATGCTTGCCAGCGAGCCGCCGCCGAAGTCGAGGCAGAAGAACTGCACCTGCCGCGGCGAATGGGTCAGGGCGAGGCCGGCGATCACGGATCGCAGCAGGGTGCTCTTGCCGCTCTGCGGCCCGCCGGCGATGCCGAGATGGCCGCCGACGCCGCCGAAGTCGACCGTGAGCAGGTCGCGGACCTGCTCGAACGGCTTGTCGATCATCCCTACCGGCACCGTCAGCAGCCCGTCCGCGCCGACGTCGACGGGCCGCAGCCCGTGCTCCGGGTCGGGCAGCAGCGGCGGCAGGACCTGGTCCAGGGTCGGCGGCTGCTCCAGCGGCGGCAACCAGACGCGGTGCGCCGGCGGCCCCTGGTCGACCAGCCGGTCGACCAGCACCTCCAGTACGGTGCTGGCGGTGGCGTCGGCGTTGTCGGCCTCGTCGGTGTCGGCGGGAGCGTCGGCCTCGCGGATGACGACCGGGACGTGCTCGGTGCCGTACGGCACGACCTGGCTCTCGATGACGTCCTGGTCGACGCGGGTCGAGCGCAGCCGGTACGGCCCGGAGACGTAGGCCGCCTTGAACCGGGTGATCGTCGCGACGTCGGAACGCAGGTAGCCGTTGCCGGGTGCGGCGGGCAGCTCGTAGGCGTCCGGGACGCCGATGACGGACCGGGACTCCATCGCGGAGAAGGTCCGCAGGCTCACCCGGTACGACAGGTGGCCCTCGAGCTGGTGGATGCGGCCGTCGTCCAGGCGCTGGGAGGCCAGCAGCAGATGGACGGCCAGTGACCGGCCGAGCCTGCCGATCATCACGAACAGCTCGATGAAGTCGGTGTGCGCGGCGATCAGTTCGCTGAACTCGTCGACGATGACGAACAGGGTGGGCAGCGGGGCCAGCGGCGCGCCCTGCGCGCGGGCCTGCTCGTAGTCCCGAACCGAGCTGAAGTTGCCGGCGCGGCGCAGCAGCTCCTGACGACGGACCAGCTCGCCGCGCAGCGCGTCGCGCATCCGGTCCACCAGCGCGGCCTCGTCGGCGAGGTTGGTGATGGTCGCGGACACGTGCGGCAGCCGGTCCAGCCCGGCGAAGGTCGCGCCGCCCTTGAAGTCGACCAGCACGAAGTTCAACGTCTCCGACGAGTGCGTCGCCGCCAGCGCCAGCACGAGGGTGCGCAGCAGCTCGCTCTTGCCCGAACCGGTCGCGCCGATCAGCATCCCGTGCGGCCCCATGCCGTCCTCGGCGGACTCCTTGATGTCCAGCTCGATGGGCGAGCCGTCGGCGGCGACGCCGATGGGCACCCGCAGCCGCTCGGACCCGTGCCGGGTCGGCCAGACGGTCCTCGGATCGAACCGCTCCAGATCGCCGAGACCGAGCAGGTCCGGCAGGTCGAGGTTGGCGCTCAGCCCGTCGGGGGCCTGCTCGGCGCTCTCGCCGGCGCTGTGCCGGGCCATCAGCCGGGCCAGCATCGCCATCCGGACCCGGGACAGCACGTCCGGGGTGGCCAGGCGGGTCCGGACCTCCCGACCGACCCGGTCGACCTCGACGATGTCCATCGTGTCGGCGGCGACGTCGAGATGCAGCAGGTGCCGGGCGTTGCCGCCGGCGCCGTTGTGCTCGAAGTCGACGAGGACGGCGTTGCGGTAGCCGGAGACGAGGAACCGGGATCCGGGCGAGATCCGGCCACCGTCGCTGACCACGACGACGAACGGTTCGGTTCGGGAGGGTGCCGCGCCGGTCTCGAACCGGGCCCGCTCCCCGAAGCTCTGCCCCAGCAACCGCTCGACGTCCTCCAGCGACTCCCCGAACAGCCGCACCGGGCCGGCCGCGTCACGGTCGGTGGGGTGCTGGGCGTGCGGCAGCCACTTGACCCAGCTCCACTCCTCGCGCCGCGCCGCCGCGGCGCAGACGGCGATCCGCACCTCGTCCGGGGCGTGGAAGGTGGCCATGTGGGCGAGCAGCGCCCGCACCATGCCCAGTGACATCTCGCGGTCGCCGTCCACCTGAATGCGGGCGAACCCGCGGATGAACAGGGCGACCGGCTGGCCGGGGACCGTCGTGTAGGCGCGGGTGAACCGCCGCAGCGCCTTCGCCGACACCGGCTCCAGATCCTCCACCGGGCTGGTCTGCAGCGGGGTGATCCGCACGGCGAGCCGCTGCGATCCGGTCCCGACGCGGATCTCGCCGAAGTCCGGGTGGGTCGGGCGGCGTTCCCACAACCGGCTGGTCATGGCGAGCGACCACAGCGACTCCGGGTCCGGGTGGCGCCAGGCCAGTGCCGAGCGCTGCTTCTCCGCGTAGCCCCGGACCTGGCGGCGGGTGCGGGAGAGGTAGCGCAGGTAGTCGCGGCGCTCGCCGCCGACCTTGTGCTTGCGGTCGCCGGACTGCGTCAGGACCTGGCCGAGACCCATCGTGGCCATGCCGGCGCCCATCATCGCCATCATCGTCAGGCCCATGGGCCCGGACGCCGAGCGGCCGATGTAGAAGTACATCATCCCGCCCGACATCAGGGCCATCGGAACCACCATCAGCAGCACCCGCATGCCCGCGCTCTGCACCTCGGGGACGGTGGGCGGCTCCTGAAGCGTGATCTCGCCGTGCGGCATCTCCGGGCCGGTACGGCGGGCGGGGCGGCGGAAGGCGACCGTGGCCATGTCCGCTACACGCCCCCGCTGCACCGTCGGGTTGAACCGATGGGCGGGTGTGTCCTGGATCACAGAAGTGAACCGGCATGGATGAGCCTGTCGTGCCGGAGACATGGCACAGAGCAGCGCGGCGGAGGTCTGCCGTCTTCTCGTCATCGGGCCGACCAGCCGGGTCGATCTGTCCGTGCCCACGCACGTGCCCCTGACCGACCTGATGCCGGCGCTGCTGCGCAGTCTCGGCCCCGATCTCGCCGATCGCGGGTTGGAACACAGCGGCTGGGTGGTGCAGCGGCTCGGCTCGCCCCCGCTGGACGAGGACCTCAGCGTCGCCGAGCACGAGCTGCTCGACGGCGACACCGTCCACGTCCGCCCGCGTTCGGACCAGATCCCGCCGCTGGACTTCGACGACCTGATCGATGGCATCTCCACCGGGATCAGCGCGCGCTCGGGTCTGTGGCGGCCGCGGACCACCCACGCGGTGTCGGCGTTGGCGCTGGTGGTGTGGTTGCTGGTGGCGCTCGCGGTGCCGGTGCTGGCCGGTCCGCACGTCCCCACCCCGGCTGCTGGCGCCCGGGGCGCCCACGGCACCACCGACGCCGGCGGCGACGCGTTCGGCCGGCCCGTGACGGTGGGCGTCGTCGCGATGCTGCTGTTCGTCGCCATGGTGGTGTCGGGCCGGGGGCAGCGGGATCGCGCGGTGACCGCGCTCCTCGGCGGTGCGGTGGTGGCCTTCGCCGTGGAGGCGGTGGTTCTCCAGGTCGCCGATGCCGACGCCGGAGCGGGCGCCGGCGCCCGCCTGCCCGAGATGCTGCTGGCCGGCGCGGGAGTCGCCGTACTCGCGAGCCTGCTGGTGCTGGTCGTGGCGTCCGGGCGCGACACACTTCTGCCGGTCGGTCTCGCGGTCGCGGCCATGGCGCTGGCCGCCGCCGTGGCCGGTGAGCTGAGTTCCGCCGCCGGCCTGGACTGGACCCAGGTGGCGGCAGTGATGGCGCTGCTCTGCGTGGCGGCCCGCCCCGCGGTGCCGATGGCCTCGTTCAAGCTCGCCGGGCTGACACTGCCGCCGCTGCCGGTCGAACCGGAGGACCTGCAGGACGACATCGACCCCGAGCCCGGGGCGGAACTGCTGGCCCGCACGGCCCGGGCCGACCGCTTCATGACCGCCCTGCACGCGGCCAGCGGGGTCGTGTCGACCGTCGCGGTGCTCCGGCTGGCGCTCGCGCCCGGCTGGCTGCCGGCGGCGGTGGCCCTCCTCGTCGGGTTCGCGCAGGTGCTCGCCGCCCGCCCGATGACGAGTACCTGGCACCGTCTGGCGTTGGGACTGCCCGCCGGCGCGGGTCTGGTCGCCGTCGTCCTGTCCCTGCCCGGGCGGTCGGGCGGGCTCGGTGGCGGCGCGGCCCTGCCGATGGTGCTGGCGCTGCTGCTGGCGACCGTTGCCGCGGCCTGCGCGTACGTGCTTCCGCGTCGCCGGTTGACGCCGATCTGGGGGCGGCTCGGCGACTGGGGGCACGCCACGGCCCTGGCGGTCTCGGTACCACTGGTGGTCGGGATGCTTGGCGGAATCGGGTTCATCCGTTCGGTGGTCGGCTGAGATGCGCTCCCGACGAGACCAGGTCAACGCGCACAACTACATGGTGTTCCGGTTGACCGGGGCGCTCGTCCGGGCCGAACCGGACATCCTGGAGTCACCGACCCGCCGGGACCTGCGCGGGCTGGTCACCGGGGGCGTGGCGGCGATCCTGCTGCTGGCGGTGGTCGCGATCTGGGCGCTGATCTCCGCGCGGGGGTCGACGGCCTGGCGTAAACCCGGCGCTCTGATTATGGAAAAGTCGAGCGGGAGCCGGTTCCTGCTGGTCGACGGCGCGCTGCGGCCGGTGCGCAACATCGCCTCGGCCCGGCTGCTGACGGGCCAGGCCGTCACGCCGGTGGTGGTGCCGCGATCCCGGCTGGCCGGAGTGCCGCGCGGCGCTCCCCTCGGGCTCGCGAACGCACCGGACACCCTGCCCGACCCCAGCCACCTCAACGACGGCGTGTGGCGGCTGTGCGCCGGTCCCGGCACCGGCGGGGGGCCGGCCGGGGGAACGGCTGCCGTCGCGGCGCCGTCCATGGTCCTCGACGTCGGCGTCGCTGCGGCGAAGCCCCGGATCGGTGCCGACGTGGGGCTGCTGGTCTCGTCCGACGGGCAGGAGTACCTGCTCTGGCGGGGGCAACGGTTGCTGCTGGCCCGCCCCTGGGCCGCGGACGTGCTGGGCTTCGGCGCGATCATCCCCACCGCCGTTCCCCGGACGTGGCTGGACCTGGTGCCGCCCGGGCCGGATCTGGCCCCGGTGGCCGTGCCGGACGCCGGGACGCCCGGGCCGCCGATCGGGGGTCAGGCCACCCGGCGGGGCGAGCTGTTCGCGGTGACGACGGCGACCGGATCGGTCGCCCACTACATCCTGCTGGCGTCCGGGTTGACCGCGTTGAGCCCGACCCAGTTCGCCCTGGCTCGGGGCGAGGCGGGCGACGCACCGGAGCACCAGCTCACCCCGGGGGACCTCGCCACCGCGGCGCGGGTCGCGATGACGGCGCCGCAGAACACGCTGCCGCCGACGCCGCCGCAGATCCGGCTGCTGTCCCCGCGCGAGTCGGTCTGCGTCGAGTCCTCGCCGGACCCGGCCGGCTCGGCGTTCGACGTCGTGGTGACGACGGTGCACGCGGCCGCGGGCCGGCGGACCTCCGGCGTCACCGCCATCGGAGTCACCGCGGGTGGCGGCGCCCTGGTCGTGCCCCGGCTGCTGCCACGGGACAGCCCGGCGACGGAGGTGGCCAGGCAGCCGGGCGTGCTGGTCGACGGCAGCGGGATGGCCTACCCGGCGACCGGGGATGCGATCAAGGCCCTCGGCTACGCGCCCGAACAGGCCGTCGCCGCCCCGTGGAAGTTGGTGGCGCTCCTGCCCACGGGACCGTCGCTGACGACGCCGGGACGGGGGGGATGACCGGAAGTCGTGGGCCAGAAGACCACCGAGATCAGTGATGTCCACGTCCGAACCAGGAGGGCACGTCCATGCCAGATCAGAGTCTCGTCGCAGATGAAGCCACCACCATTGCCATGATCAAAGCCTTCGACCTCTGCCAGGACGAGTGCAACAACATCCAGCAGACGATCGACGGCGCCAGTTCCATGCTCTTCTCGACGTGGGGTGGTGTCGCGGCCGCCAAGTACCGCGACGCCATCGCCGGCTGGCAGAACGGCTTCAACGAGGTCCGGCAGGCGCTGAACCTGCTGAACGAATCGATGGTCAGCTACGCGAAGACCACGACCAGCACCGAGGACGACGCCCTGATGATCGGTTCGAGCTGGGCCCAGGGCCTCACCTGACGCGCAGCCGGCCGATTTCCAACCCAGCCCGAATCCGGAATCCGGAGGAACGAGGAGAACATGGCCACCTATCAGTTCAGCCCGAACGGCGCCCTCGACACCGCCGACGAGCTCCAGTTCGTCACCAAGAAGCTCGAGGAGTCGCTGGCCGATCTCACGACGAAGGTGCAGCTGTTCATCCAGGCCAACGCGGGTGCCGCCCCGGAGAACTACACGCTGGCACAGCAGCAGTGGAACAAGGGCCAGCAGGACATGGAGCTGTCCCTCGCGGTGGGCCGGCAGAAGCTCGAGGAGATCCACAACCAGTACCTGCTGGGTGACAGGAAGGGTGCGAGCGTCTTCGGCTCGCTGCTGTGACGGTGCGCGTCACGCCGGACACCCGCAGATCTCCTCGTCGCGTACGCGGCCGGTAACCAGATTCTTCTCGTGCTCGGTGGCCGACCGGATCCCGCTCGGACCACTACCGGTGTGACGGGTCGCGCGGGCCGGTCGGGCCGCTGCTCTCTTGGTAGGACACAAAAACCGAGGCGAACGACAGGAGAGACCATTGGGCACCGAGTTCACGATCAAGATTGACGAGCCGACCCTCCAGCGGCTTCGAACCGAGTACGGCGACCTGCTCGATGACATGGATACGCGGCTGGCCGACTACCAGTGGGACAGCGGTGAGACCTACTCCGACCTGACCCTGGGCGATCAGTTTCCCCTGAGCCTGGGGGGCGCGGACTTCACCCAGGCCGTGAAGCTGGCCAAGGACCTGGACAAGGTGCGCAAGAACCTCACCGGCCGGTTCGACACGGTGTACTCGAACGCCTCGAACCTGTACTGGGGCCTGCAGTCGCTGCTCGAAGACTCGGACGCGGTCGAGCATCTGAACTCGATGACGGCCGACGAGTTCGAGCAGTTCATTCCCACGGAGACGACCCAGGGCCCGGGCGACGGCCCGACCAACAACCCCAAAGGGAACTGACNGTGGCTGCTACCGGGCCGATCGAGGACATCCTCCAGACCATCCTCGGGTACACCGTCGGCGCCGCCGACGGCGGCCTCAACCTTGCCACCGGCCCGGGTGACAACAACTCACCCACCCAGAACACGAACACCAAGCGCGTCGCCGACAATCTGCGGCCGAGCACCATCGGGAGCGCCGGCGGCGCGCCCTGGCTGATTCCCGAGGAGCGCGAGGAGCACTACCACACCTCGGGGAGCTGGAAGCCGAAGTTCAAGCAGGGGGCGGTCACCTTCTGGCGCTGGATGTCCAGCGACTCGATGAGCAACGCGGAGCAGTTGACCGTGTGGGTCGGGAAGAAGGACGACTCCTCGTCGGCGAACCGCAACTCCCTGACGCCCGCGGGCGCCGCGGACAGCAATCCGTTGATGGACGTCCGGGCGGCCTGGACCGCGGTGTTCAAGGACATTCCGCAGATTGCCGGTCCGCGCACGCCGTTCGATCCGGCCACGCTGCGTGGGGTCAATGTGGCCCTGCAGCGTGTCGGGGAGTGGGCCCAGGCCATCTTCGAGGATCTGGACAACGACGTCTCCCGGCTGGACACGAAGGTCGAGAATTTCGACGGTTCGGCGGCCGCGGCCTTCCGGGATCAGGTCAATGCGGCCAGGCGCGGTGTACAGGGTGTCCTCGACCAGATCAAGAGATGGTCCGATCCGCTGGGGCAGGCCGTCACCAGCGCGGTGAACTTCGTGAACCAGCTCGCCCTGGACAACGCCTACTGGAACGGGCAGAACGGCCAGGGAGAGACGCGGGGTCCGATCGGTGGGCCGCCCGGCGTCTGGCCGGATCCCTTCGCGCTGATCGTCCAGATGTTCGACCAGTCCACGGTGTACAGCACCTATGGCACCGACCCGAACTACAACCATTCCGGCGGATTGTGGGAGACCGGCCGGATCCGCGGCGAGCTCGGCGAGTACGAGTACGACCTGTGGCGGGAGATGTACATTCGCTTTCCTGACTGGAGTGGCGTCGCCGGGGACTTCGCGGTGCTCCGGCAGCCGTCCTGGTTCGATGCCGACCGGGCGCTTCGGGCTGCGTGGGCGAAGAAGGTGCAGGACAGCTTCGCGCCATCCCTGGGCCTGGCCCAGGACATGATGGACAAGTTCGCCGCCGCGGCCTCCGCGGTCAAACTGACCAAGATGCCGCCGGTCCAGCACACCCCCCACCACAGCCCGGATAACGCCAATACGCAGTTCAATCCCGAAGATCTTGAAAAGTATTTGAATGGGCTTAACAACAACCTAAATAACGGCCTCAATGATCTGAACAACAATCTGAACAGTCTGAACGACGGCCTGAACCACGATCTGAACGACCTGAACAACGACCTGAACAACGACCTGAACAAGAACCTGAACGGCCTGAACGACAACCTGAACGGTCTGAACAACGACCTGAACAACAACCTGAACGGTCTGAACGACGGTCTCAACAAGAACCTTAACGGCCTGGGTGACGGGTTGAACGGCCTGAACAAAAACCTGGGCAACGGGCTGAACGGGCTGGGTGACGGTCTGAATGGGCTGGGTAACGGCCTGAACGGCCTGGGTAACGATCTGGGTGGCGGGCTGAATGGCCTGAACGACAACCTGGGCAACGGTCTGAACGG
>NZ_LJPA01000036.1:14953-78726 GCF_001414035.1 Frankia sp. ACN1ag
GGTCTGAACGATCTGGGTGGCGGGCTGAATGGCCTGAACGACAACCTGGGTAACGGCCTGAACGGGCCGGGGGGAGACCTGTCCGGCGTGGTCGGCGGGCCCGGTGCCCTCGCCGGGCTGAACAACCCGAACGGCCCGAACAGCGTCACCGGTGGCGGGCTGAACGGCCTGGGCGACGGCCAGAACCTTGGCGGTCTCAACGCCTCCGGACCGCAGACGCTGGGCGACCTCAGCCCCCAGCAGCNCAGCACACTTCAGCAGGCCGGGCAGCTCGACGGCGTGCCGTTGACCCCGGAGCAGTCGGCGGCGCTGGAGCGGGCGGGTCTCGGCGCTCCCGGCGCCCACACCCTCGGCGACCTCAGCCCCGAGCAGCTCCAGGAACTGCAGCGAGACGGCCTGCTGAACGACGTTCCGCTCACCTCGCAGAATCTGCAGACGCTGGGTGACGCCGGCCTGCTCGGAGCGACCAACGGCACGCCGCACACCCTGGGCGATCTCAGCCCGGCGCAACTGGCCGAGCTCGGCTCCTCCGGGGCGCTCGACAACGTGCCCGTCACCGACGCGCAGCTCAACCAGCTACGTCAGGACGGACTGCTCGGCCCCAACGCGACCGGCCTCCATTCACTCGGGGACCTCAGTCCGGCCCAGCTCGCCGACCTGCAGCAACACGGACTGCTGGACTCGGTGCCGGTGACCCCGGGCGAGTTGGACACGTTGCGTCAGGCGGGTCTGCTCAGCCCCCAGGCCACGACCGGGGCCGGCATGAGCGATCTGTCGCTCAACCCGGGCTCCGTCGGCGGCATCGGGTCCAGCGACAACGGCCTGCTCAACCCGTCCGATCTGACTGGTCAACAGACGCCGAGAACGTTTTTCCCCACCCCCGTCGACGGGCTGGACGTGAGTACCCCCGATCCGCACGCCCTCGCCGCCGGCACGGGAGTGCAGGTCGGGAACATCGGGCAGCCGATGGCCCGGGCCCTTCCCGGAGCCGGCGGCGGCTTCGGGACGGCGGGCGTCACGCTGCCGGGTTCGCAGCCGCTCGTGACGGGCGACAGCTCCATCCTCGGCCGGGACGGCACCAGCGGACTGAACGGCTCGGGGGGTGCCAACGGTTCGGCCATGTCCGGCGGGATGCCGTTCATGCCGATGGGCGGAATGGGCGGACTCGGTGGCGGCGGCCAGGGCCAGCAGCCCAAGGAACGTCAGCGCAACACGTGGCTCACGGAGGACGAGGACGTGTGGGGCACGGAACCCGAATGTGCGCCGGCCGTCGTCGGCCGCGGCGACGGCCCCGCCGACGGCGAGCCCGACCGTCCCGCCAGCCCGGTGCTGGTGCCGCCCACGCCGGATCGCAGGACCCGCCGTGGGCGTTGACCTCCCCGGCACCCGCTGAGCCAGCGTGGCCCGCCTCGAGGCGGCGAAGGCGCCCCCCCCGGGGCGGGCCACGCGCGGTGTCTGGACATGGGTCGCGCAAGGACCCCGGTAGGACGCGATGACCCCGACAGGAAAGGGACAGGAAGGGGAGACGTGATGGCGATGTTCGACGAGCACCAGTTGGAAGCCGCGATGGCCGAGCTGGCGCACACCGAGGAGGTCACGGAACGGATCCGGCGGCGGGGCGAGGAGACGACCTACCGGACGACCGACAAGAACAAGCTGCTCTCGGTGACCGTGGGCGGGCGAGGCGAGATTCGTGATCTCACCTTCCGCGGCGACGGCTACCGGGACCTCGCCCCGGCCGAACTGGCCGATCTGCTGGTGAAGACGATCGAGCGGGCCCGCAAGGAGGTCCGTCGGCAGGTCCTGGCCGGCGCGCAGGAGCTGATGCTGGAACTGCCGTCCCCCGTGGGCAACCTGGCCGAGGTCGACTCGGCGGAGAGCCTCGTGGACGAGCTCCTGCGGATGTTCACCCGGAACATGCCCGACGACGGTCGTGAGCTGGCTCCGCCCGAGGGAAACGGGCTGTGGCGATGAGTGACGGCGTGATCAGGCACGACGGCGACGAGATCGCGCAGAAGGTGCCGGCGCTCGGCGCCTTTCGCCAGCACGTGACCGATCTGGGGGGTGAGCTGGCCGACACCCTCGGCCGGAACAAGTTCGCCGACGGCGCGAAGGACGAGGTGTCGCTCTACGCGCAGGAGACGTTCCAACAGCTGATGGACGCCTTCGGGAAGATCTACGGGGCGCTCGGGGAGGCGATCGGACTGCAGGGCGACCGGCTGTCCGTCGTACGCCAGATCGGTGACAACACCGAGGGCGAGACGACCGAGCAGGCCGGCAACTGGCAGTCTCCGGGCGGCCACCACGGCTGACAGCACGGCTGACAGCACTGAGGGCCCAGCGGGACAGGCCGCCGCGCGCGGCGGCCCTGCGCGGGCGTTGTCCTGATCGGCGCCGGGTCGGGGAGGTGAACGGATGTCCAAGTCGATGGACGAGGCCATCTATGTCTTCACCGGCATGCGCCTGCCCGGCGCCGATCCGAAGAAGATGTGGGCCCTGGCCGACGATCTGGACCACTTGGGCGACGTCGTTCTCAACACGTTGTCACCGGAGTTGACAAAGATCGTCCGCGCGGTCCAGACCTCCGTGCACGGTCAGGCCGGACGGCGGTTCACCGCCCAGACACTGCCGTTCGTCATCAGTGACCCGAAGCTCCTGCTCCAGGCCGGCATGCTGCTGAAGTCCGCGGCCACGCTGCTACGCAGCCAGGCACTGCAGGTGGACTACAGCCGCAAGCAGGGCTTCGTCATGTTCATCTTCATGCAGATCCAGCTCGCGATTGCGGCTATCGAGGCCGCGCTCGGGGACGAGGCAGATGCGGAAGCCCGCATCATCCAGACCCGGACGATCATCCAGCGCGTCCTGTCCAAGGAATCGGCCAAGACGGTCGGCGAGATCGGCGCGATGCAGATGCTGTTCATGCCCGGCTCGTCGATCGTGGCCCAGGCGTGGCAGATCCTGGCCGGCAAGCGGAGCGGCCTGGACGGCGGCGAGATCGGGCATATGGTCGAGTACGGATTCGCCGCCGCCGCCTTCTCCATCCTCTCGCTGCCCGGCATGAAGTCCGGGATGGGCAAGCTGGACCAGTGGCTGAAAAACGCGGGCCTCACGAACGGCCTCAAGAACCCGCTCGCCGGACTGGCCGTCGCGACTCTTGTCTCCGGATTGACGGAAACCGGCGGCGGGATCTTCGCCAGCGGCGTGGTGGATGGTCAGTGGGGACTCTCCTCCGTCATCGACGACCTGATCTCCGGCGCCGTCGAGGGCAGCACGGAGCATGCGGCCCACCTGTTCGGTAAGGGGGTGCGTGGCGGGGGCAAGGGAGCCCACATCAATCCGGAAATCGCCGCGCTTCTGAACAAGCTGAATCTCAACAACGGCGGCCCCGGACCGGCGGACTCGGGTCCCAACCTGAACCCGGCCGACGGGTCCGACGACGACGGCAGCGATGACGGCCCCGGCGTCGGCCATGACAAGGGCGGTCCGTCTGCCGGCATGACCGGACCGGCCGACGGGGCGGACTCGCATCTGCCCCCCGCCGGTCCGCTCGACGGTCCCCCGGAGCACACGCCGAGCCTGCACAACGTCGACCTGGACCCGTTCTCGGATTCCGATTCAGACCTGTCGAGCGTGTCGGACCTGTCGAGCGTGTCGCACCTGCCAGACCTGCCAGACCTGCCGGACCTGCCAGTCTTGCCAGACCTGTCGGACTCGTCGAGCCTGTCAGACCATTCGGACTCGGACTCTCTTTTCAGCCAGGCCTCGGACGGCTCCACCAACACCGACCTGAGCGACCTGGACCTGACGTCGATCTCCGACCTGGTCGGGCCCGAGCTGCACGGGCCGAACCTGAAACCGCACCTGCCGGATCTGGATGCGGCGGGGNTCGACGGCCTGGCAGAGTTCGACGACCATTTTGTCGCTCCGTCGCCGGTGCCCGACCTCCACCTGTCCGACGACCGGGTGCCGGACAGCCAACCCCGGAACAGCCAGCCTCTGGACAGCCAACCCCGGAACAGCCGGCCTCTGAACAGCCAGCCCCTGGACATCCATCGGCCGGACGGCTGGACCGCGGACACCCCGGACAGGTTCGCCGGGCCGCTGTCCGATGCTCCCTCGGCGATCAGGTCCGAAGCGCCCGCGCCCCCCGTCCCCGCGCCCCCCGTCCCCGCGCCCCCCGTCCCCGCGTCGACCAGTCCGCTGGTGTCGACTGACCCGCTCGTGTCGACTGCCCCCACGGGACAGGTCGAATTCTCCGGTCCAGGTCTGAATGTCCCCGCTCCCCAGCCCGCGGTCGGTCTCGGTCGTGGTCACGATGCCGTCATCGCGCCGATCGATAGCCCGCAGCACGTCGAACCGCTGGTGTCGGTCGATGAGATCCCGCCGCGGCCGACGCCGGCGCCGGCCGGTCCGCTCTCGGCCACCTCGCCCCTGATCCCCGCCGAGGGCGCCACGCCTCCGCGGACACCCGCCCTGCTGCCGAGCCACCAGGCGTCCGCGGACTCGGACCTCGACGTGGTGGCGCCCGACCCGCGCGTGGGGTCCACGACACCTCCCGACCTGCGTGACCGGAGCACCGGCGAGGCATTGACGCTCATGCGGCCTGGGCCGGTTCCGCCGTCGGTCGGTGGCGCGGGACCGTCGGAGTCGGCGCTCGGGAGCTGGGCTGTATCCCAGCTCGATCCCGCGCCCAGCAACATCCCCGCACCCGCACCCGCACCCGCTCCGGCGCCGCTGGTGCCGCAGGGCCCGCCGGCTGCTGCGTTGTCGCCTGCTGCGTTGTCGCCTCCGACGTCGCCGGTTCCGCCGGTGGGTGGGCGGCCGCCCGCGGTGCCGACGCCTCCGGCTGCCTCGGGGCCGCCCGTCGTGGGTTCGGACACGCCCGGCGGATCGCGCACGGTTCCGGCCCCGTCGCCGGAAATCCGGCATCCCCTTCCCCCGGAGCAGACCTCCTTCCCCGATGGCGCCTCCCCGGGCGCGCCGGCGACACCGGCCCCCACGCCTCCGCCTGCCAGCGACTCTCCAGAAGATCACCCGGAATTGCCCGATCCGGGCGCCGCCGGCTCGGCCGGCGAGCTTCCGGATTCCGCGGCGCCGGACGAACCCGCGGTCACCCCGGCTCCCGGGTCCGACTCGCCGCCGTCGTCCGCCGCTCCGATGAGCCCGCTGCCACCGGCCACGGACGATGCGCCGCCGTTGGCCCCGACTCCAGCCGCGGACCTGCCCGCCACCTATCCCGGGATGGTCGACGAGATCCTTCCGGTGCCGGCGGGGCAGGAAGCCATTCCGGGGCAACAGACGGAACTCGAGCCGCTGCGCCCGGTGGGTGCCGAGCATGATCTCCTGGACTGGGTGCGCATTGATCTACGGCACCGTCCGGCGGGTCGGGAGATCGGTGACAGCGAGATCCTGCGGGTCTACCGTGATCTGCGGTCCCAGATGGCGAACCGGTGGAGGGTGACGAAGGACCTCGCCGTCGATGTGGCCTCGCTCCTGCGAGGCGAGGAGATCGGACGGCTGCGCGGGGGGGCCCCGGGTTACGCTGCCGAACCGAATCCCGCAACGTGGGCCGATCCGCCCGATATCACTACTGCGGGAGCGTCCCAGCAGGCCGACCAGTGGCGCGGCGTCCGCCTGGAGCTGGACGTCCCGGAAGGCGTCCGCTCGTTCACCAATACCGACCTGAGCGCGAATCAACGACAGAGTCTGAACCGCTTCGCTGAACAGATTGTCGCCGACGCCGCGCGGCGGGCTCGCGACGGGCTTCCACCGCTCACCGTCCACCTGGAAGGCGGGGGCAACGGCAGAACCGTCGGCTACAGACGCGCGGTCAGAAGCGGACAGCTTCGCGCCGACTCGGCCTGGCGAGTGCTCGCGCCCGTTGTGGCCACCCGTCTGGTGCAGATGGGCCTACAGCCCAACGCGGTCACCTACCAGACGCACACTCGAGGTGCTCAGCCGGCGGGCGCCGCGCCTCCGGCCCCAAGGCTCGGCTCCGGCGGAGGTCGGTCGAATCCGCCCGCGGATGTGAGCCAGCAGCACCGTCAGATAGTGGGATGGCTGACCGAGAGCACCGCCGCGACCCCCGCAGTGATTCCCGCGGTGGCGCCGCGTGGCCCGGAGCCTCAGGCTGACGGGCAATCCCCCCCGACCGTGGAATCTGCCCCACCACCCGCCGGGGTGCCGGCACCGGTCGATCCCGCTCCGCCCGCGGATTCCGCTCCGCTGGTGGGTGGTGATGTGCGGCCGGTTGGCAATTTGGATCATGAGTTTGCTCCTGCGGTGGAGCCGAAGGGCGTGAAGGACTGGGAGCTTGACAAGGATGGTCGGCTTCGGGTCAACCCGTTGTGGAGCAGGTTGGAGGATTTCTCGCCCAAGCATTTGGAGGCGAGTCCGGCGGGGGCGTTGTGGCAGTTCGCGGTGGGTGTGGACGGTCAGGTTTTTGTGGGTAGTGAGTCGGTGACGTCGATTGTTTCGGCGGCGGAGTTGGATGAGTTGTTTGCCTGGATGTCTCCGCATAATCCGGGGTTGACGCGGGATCAGTTGGAGAGCGATCTGATGATGCATGGGCATCCGACGATCGTGGTGGGTTTTGATCCGGTGTCGGGTCGGACGGTGACGGTGCCGGCTCGGGTGAGTGGTGAGCTGAGTCGGGGGTCTGATGGTCGTTGGGTGATCAACGACAAGTCGGGCCGGTATATGAGTAAGAAGGTGCGGGGTAATCCTTCGACGGCTGATCTGACGCGGTGGATGTCGAACGTGGCTGATCTGATGTCGGCGCATTTCGGTTTCCCGGTCGGATTCGAACTTCTCAAACACGCCGACCCTGCCCCCGCGGCTCTGCCCCCCGCAGCCCCGGTGCCGGCGGACCCCGTCCCGCCGCCGGCCTACGATCCCGCGGCGCCTGTCGACCCCGCGGCGCTCGGAGATCCAGCCGCACACGTCGATCCCGCTCCGCCGGTCGACCCTGTGGCTCCCGGGGATCCAGCTCTGCTCGTCGACCAGGCTGCGCCGGCCGGTTCCGCGGTGCGGGTTGATCCGCCGCCGCAACCCGGTGCCATTCCGCCGACCGATGATCCGATCCTTCCCGTGGTGGATGCGGCCACGACGACCGCGGACCCTGTCCAGTCGTCGGCCGCGCCGTCGGCGGTCGACCCAACTCCGATACCGGGGAGCGAGGAGCCTGATCTGTTGGATTGGGTGCGTCTGGATCTGCAAGCCCGTCCTGCGAATCGGGAGATCGGCGTCGGCGAGATCCTGCGGGTCTACCGTGGCCTGCGCGCCGAGACGGCGAACCAGGGCAAGGCGACGAAGGTGCTCGCCGGCGATGTGGCTGCACTGCTGCGAGGCGAGCCGCTCGGACGGCTGCTCGGCGGCGCCCCGGGTAACGCGGCGGATCTGGGCCTCGGCACTCCTCTCGAACCGCCGGTTTCGACTCCGCCGGTTCCGCCGATGCCGTCGCGGCCGGCGCCGGGCCGCCCGCTGACCCTGGACCTTCCCGCGCTGGATCCGGACGGTGACCAGTCGGCCGAGCACACGATGGCCTCACTGGATGGCAGTCTGGCATCGGTCGAGCCGACGGCCCCCGACATCCGCGGCACCCGGAACACCCAGGACAGCCAGGGCCCCCAGGGCCCCCAGGACACCCAGGACACCCGGATCAACAATGCCCGCACCGCCGGTAATACCAGTAATGCCGGTGTCGCTGGTAATGCCAGTGGTGTAGGGAATATCGCCGACGGCGTCGCCGTCAGAGACTCCGCCTTCGAGCCCGGGAATCGACCGCTGGAAGAGCCGCCGCGCCAGGTGGACGCGCACGGAGGGCAGCCCGGCCTTCAGGTCCCGCCCCGAGGAATGGCCGCCCCTCAAGCCGAAGCTCTTCCGTCGGGCCCCGACCATCCGGCCGGGGGTCAGACGACCACCCCGCGGCCTTCCCCGACCCCGCCGTTGACGACCCCGCAGCCATCGGTGACGCCGGTGACGGCTCGGTCTGCGGACGCGAACACGGTGCGCCGGTCCGGTAATGTGGTCAGGCTGCCCGACGGCCGGTCGTTCCGGGTACGCAACGTCCCCGGGAAAGTCGGGGACTGTTTCCCCTGGGCGCTCAGGCTGAGCGCCCAGCAGCAGATTCAGCCCGGCGCCACGGCGTCGACGTCGCGGGCCCCCGCAGGCCTGTCGAGTTCCGTTCCGATCAGGAATTTCCGTTCCGAGCTGGCCCGGCGGTACCGGGAGGAGGTGCGCCAGGCCGCCCGCCGCGGTGAGACCCATCCGGACGCCGTCCGGGAGATCGTGCCGCTACTGCTCGGCGATCTTACGGACAATGCCGTCGTCGCCATTCTGCAGGATGCCGGGAGGAGCATTACCCCGACCCAGAGGCAGATCGATGTCTGGTCTCGGGAGGAGCAGCACCGGGCGGCCAGGAATCTGCTGGCCGACCGGCGGGCCGCTGCCGGAGAGGACCGGGCGCAGGCGTGGGACCGGGTGCGCGACCTTTCCATCGAGCTCGTCGAACAGGAGGTCGGCCGCCAGCCCGCGCCCGATCCCACGGGGTTCGCCTTGACCGACCCTCATCTACGCGCCCTGCGCGCGGACCTCGGAGACTGGTTGAGGGAGAGCCCCGCCACTCGGTTCCGGCTGATTCAGCCCTGGCTTCCCCGGCCCATGGCGCCCGTCGTCCCCTATGTCCGGGCCGCGCTCCTGCGAGACGGCCGGCTGCCCACGTTCACCGACCTGCTGGCGTCGGCCATCGAGGACCGCGATCTGTGGAACACCCCGATCGGCGAGGAGGTGCCGGGCGCGATCGCCCGTGTCGCCGACCTGGACATTCGCGTGTTGCAGGCGGGGCAGGAAGAGCTCGGGCTCAACGAGGCGGCCGTCGGCCGCCCCACCGTCTACCTGCTACGGAGCCATAACCACTACCTCGGGCTGGAGCCGATCGTGCGCCCGGGCGTCACCGGCCCGACAACTCCCTCGACAGCGCGCACGCCGACGGCTCCTGCGACGCCGGGCAAGCTCGGGGAGGGCAACGGACCGGACGTTCCGAGCCCGACCTCGCCGACGCCGGCATCGGATGCCGCCGGAGGGAAGAAGGCCGGCCCGTCGTCGCCGTCGTCGAAGTTCGAGCCGAAGCGCTGGCTGGAGAAGACCAGCGGCCGGCCGGGCGGTTCCACCTTCCCGCCGCCCGCGAGAATCTCCCGGCATGGCCGGCTGAGTGCCTCGGACACGGTGATCGGGCTGTATCCGGGGGAGAACGATGCCTACCGGTGGATCGAGCAGCAGCTGAAGGAGCCCCTGGGTGGGGCCTGGGCGGAGATCGAGCCGGATGTGCGGAACTTCGTCCAGGCCTCGGTGATCAAGGCGCGGATCGCCGGGATGTCCCGCGGTGATCGGCGTCGGCTCACGATCAACCAGCGGGGATGGACGGGCACCATCACCCTCGATGCCCTGGTCCGGGACTTCTCGCCCGTCCGTGAGGTGCAGAAGTTCGAGTTCGAGAGTGGCTCGGAGTCGCAGGGCACCGGAGGTGATCTTCATGAGTCGCGGTGGAGAACCAACGTCAATCTTCCGGTGCGGGCCACGACGCCGAAGTTCCAATGGACCGGCGTCCTCGGCCGGTACTGGGACTCCAGTCACGGGACCAACGAGACGAGCAGCGGGCGGACGGTCGCGAAATCCAAGGTGGTCGAGCCTGCCACGCTTTACGACGGTACGACTGATCTCGGCGTCACCATCGATCTCCGTCGCCTGAAGGTCGGGAAGAGTATCGCCCCGAAACGCCAGGTGTTCGCGATCGGCACGCGGATTGCGACGCCGAGCGCCGACAGCCCCGACGCCGACGGCAGTCCTCGGCTGCCCGAGACCCACTACACGGCTCCGCAACGGGTGCAGCGGGATCACCGCCTCGGGTCCACGGACGTCGTGCTGGACGTGCACCCGCTGATGCTGAAAGGGATGCGGTACATGCGGGACACCCGCGGCATCGAGGGGGTCCTCGACGACCTCGATCTGTCGGGCGCCACCGTCTACGGCTCGATGTGGCCGCGGGTGAAGCAGGAGATCCTCGCCGAGGTCGACCTGGACCGCATCCACCAGCACCTGAAGGGAATGATGTCCGGTGATCCGCTGGCGGTGAGACTGGAGTCGGTCGACGAGACGCTCGAGATCTCCGCGGAGCTGGTCGCGCTCAACCATGTGCGGGCGACGGCCCAGACGGAGTTCAACTCCGGCACCGAGACCTACCGCTTCACCTCCGACCAGCGCATCACCTCCGACGCTCTGCAGCTCCCCGCGGGCGGCCAGTTTCTCGGCACGGCGAAGACCGCCTTCGACATCACCGGCACCGGAACCGGGCAGATAGGCCGGGACACGGTCGTGCTGAGGGACTCACTGACGAAGTCAGGCGTGGCGAACAAGACCAAGAACCCCAACGGGCAGAAGTTCGACGGCCGCATCAGACTGACCTTCCACCTGCGCAACAAGCCGGCCGTCGGCTCGGTGCGGACGGCCCAGCCGACGGCGGAACTCGGCATCACCACGGTGATCGAGACGGACGAGGCGCAGCGGGTGGACAAGCCGGACCACTGGGTGGCCATGCCGACGACGCCCGCCCCCCACCCGACCCGGCCGAGACGGGCCGCAACGGATCCGACCGCGCCGACCGCGCCGACCGCGCCGACCGCGCCGACCGCGCCGAGACGGGCCGCAACGGATCCGACCGCGCCGACCGCGCCGACCCCGCTGACCCCGCTGACCGCGCCGATCGCGCTGACCGATCTGACCGCGCCGGCGCCGACAACCCCAGGGGCGGCGGGCTCGACGACGTCGGCCGACGACGACACGCCCCCGCCGGTCGCGCCTCGCGACGTACTGGTGCCGCCGGCACGGATCTGGAGCAACGGTCCGGGAACGGGGCTGCGGGACACGGACACCGTCCGCGACCTTTATCACATGGAGCGTATCCGGGCCGCGCTCGATCAGCAGGGTCTGGCCTTCTTCGGTGAGCGCACCTGGAACGGGATCCGCCAGGAGGTCCTGACCTGGTTCAACCGGGATCGGCTCGCGGCCTACCTGGCCTCGATGACACGGGGAGCCGTCCTCGACGGCCCGGAGCTCAACCAGCGGGACGTGCCGCCGAGGGCGTTCATCCAGGCACGGGCGAAGGTCACGTCGACCACCTTCCGGCGGATAACGGGGACCGAACTGTCCCCGCAGGACGAGACGAGCGCGCAGTTCTCCCGGCGGCGGCTGAACTGGTGGAGCCAGCAGACGACCGCGGTGCTCGGCGGTGTCCCGACCTTCGCCGGTGGGGAGGTCGCACTGCAGGGTCTGGGGGGCAAGGAGTTCCGGCGCCGGACCGGCTGGCGCCTGCTCAGCTCCGGAAAGATCGTCGCCGGTGCGAAGTTCCCCACCCGGGTCGGGATCTTCGACAGCGACGTCGAGTTCACCTTCACCTTCGGCGCCCTCGCCAAGAATCATGTGTCGACCCCGGCGACGGTGCAGTCCGAGATCACGATTCCCGAAGGGGAGGGATTCCGCTTCCCGGACTCCATCCTCCCGGCGACCAGGATCACCGCGAATACCCACCCGGCGGAGCTGACCGCCCATCAGGCGGAGCTGGACGCCAAGCCGACGACGCGGACCGACAGCGACCCGGCACCCTCCCCGGTGCAGCCCAGCGGCTACATCGTCGGCAAGCCGTCCGCGTCGAGCGAGAGTGTCCACGCGCCCGCCAGGGTGACGGACGAGCGCCGGATCAGTCCGAGCGACATCGCGCTGAGCATGGGTGCCGACGACCGGGTCGTCATGCGGGCGGTGACCCGCGACCTGCAGCCGCTGCTCGGATTCCGCTGGCGGCGAAACGAGCGGCGGCTGAACCGACGTTACGAGGGCGACCCGCTGCGGGCGAGACTGTCGGAACTCTCCGGTGGGGAGGAGGTGACGACCAAGGTCAGGGGCTTTCTCGTCTGGGGCAAGGTGGCCGTGCGGGCCGAGATCGGCAACCTGGCCTACCACGAGCCCGTGCCCGGCATCGAGATGGAGAGCGGGACCGAGACGTCGCATTCCCTCGGCGGCAACATCGACTCCCGCAATCGGGACGTCGTGCTGTTCCCGGAGAAGGTGAAACTCGACGGCCCCCATCTGAATATCAACGCCACCGCCGCCTACAACCGGGACAAGGCGACCTCACACGCCGGTTTCGGCGGCGGACGTACCGTTGCCAAGGGCAAGACGGTGGAAACAGGGGCGCATTTCAAGGGACCCGTCCGCTTCGTCGTGAGCTACGACCTGCGTCGCCTGGGCTTCCCGCTGCGCCGGGGGCCGCGGACGGTCACCATTCCCGACGCCTCGGTCATCTTTCCGATGCGTGACACCCGGACCGGGACGGCCGGCCAGCCGCCGGTCGACCGGACCCCCGCCACCGCCTTCGCCCCGCCGCCGCGGATCCGGCAGACGCGCCGCCTCGGATCCTCCGACATCGTGCAGGACCTGCGCGGCCTGCCCGCCACTGCCGGCGATCGCCTGCGGGGCATGGACGACATCCTGCGCCACCGCGACGTCAACAAGGAGGGCCGCCGGGTGTTCGGGCACCGGTGGAACGCGGTCAAAGACAGGATCAAGAAAGAAGTGCCCCTGGTCCGTCTGCAGTACGACTTCCGGTCCATGACCGCGGGCGACCCGATCGAGGTCGCGGTGCCCGGCGGCCGCGTCCTGATCACCGCGTCCCTGCCGGCGGATCTGCCGCACGTGGGCAACACCGACCAGACCGAGTTCAACACCGGCACCGAACAGAGCAGCGCCACCGCGACGACGGACGGGGTCACCGCCTACGGCATCTCCCACAGCGTCACCACCACGACGCAGATCTTCTACACCACGGACCCCTTCGGAAAGTCGCCGTTCAAGGGCCGATTCGGCGGAAACGTGATTGCCCAGGCGGGCAAGGACGACATCATGACCCAGTCGATCACGTCGCGCGCGGCGATGACGACGAAGACGAAGAAGCCGGGCGCGGTTTTCGACGGCCGGGTCCTGCTCCACTTCCGCATGGAGCGCAATCCCTGGTACGACAAGCCCAGAGTCGGGATTCCCGATGCCCACGCGCGGCTGCGTGTCCTGACGGAGCAGGCGGAGGCCGAGGCGCGGCCGGCTCCGGACCGTCCGCAACCGGCCGAACCGGCCAAACCAGCCGCCCCGATCCCACCGGCCGCGACTCCGGTTCCGCCGGCGCGGATCTGGAGCGATCAGGCCGACCGTGGTCTGCGGGACACCGACGTCGTGCGAAGCCTGCCCGAGACCGCCGGCCTGCATCAGGCTCTCGACCTCGCGGGCCGGGAGTTGTTCGGAAAGCGGACGTGGCAGAAGGTCGGTCCCGCCGTCCGGGCGGCGTTCAGCAACCCGAACCTGACCGCCTCGCTGACGGGGATGACCCGCGGCGAGCCCGTCACCGTTCCGCGGCTGCTGAACAACGTGATCTCCAGATCGACCTCCGTCTCGGCCACCGCCCGGATCCTGCACCTCCGTCACCTGCGAACCGACGAGGCCGCCGAGCTCAATCCGGTCAACGAGACCACCACCGCGGTGTCGCGACGAGGGCAGTACTGGACGGCCGGCGGCCTGCAACCCCAGGTCGGCTTCGTTGCCGCCGCTCCGGGGGCGGACGTGAGCCTCGACCTCGTCGCGGGTCCGACCTACCGGACGAGGAACACCGACGTCGCCGGCTCGGCCGGGCGGGTGCTGGGCAACGGCAAGTTCCTGAGCCCCACGGCGAACTACGAGGGATTCGTCGAAATCTCGATCACCCTCACCCATGGCAACACCACCCGCGTCGTCACCGGCGTCGTGCCGGTGGAGCTGGGCTTCCCGGTCGAGGAACTGTCGATCGACTTTGATCCGGGCACGGTCACCACCTTCGACCTTCCCGGGGACGACGGCGTTTCCGTCCAGTGGTACGGGCCGCGGGACATGGACCTTCCGGAGCCCCGCGTCCCGGCGCCGACGGCGCCTCCCGCAGAGGAGCCGGGGGAGTCGTGGCGGGCCATCGGGCTGGAGCTGGATATCCCGGAGGGCATGCGGGTTTTTGGACCTGCGGATCTGCGAGTGTTCCAGCGCAACCATATTGATCAACTCGCCGACGAGATTGCGCGGGAGGCGGCGCGACGGGCTCGGGCGGGGGAGCCGGGCCTGGTCGTGCACCTGGAGGGTGGGGGTAGCGGTCAAGCGGTTGTTGTTGGCCGTGCGGTGCGGTCTGGGGGTTATCGTGCGCTGTCCGCCTGGCAGGTGCTGGCGCCGGTGCTGGCGCAGCGGCTGCAGGCGGTCGGCCTGCCGGCCGCGGCGGTCGGGCACGAGACGCACACGCGAGGTGCCGGTCCCACGTCCGCGCCGATGCAGGCCGACGAGGCAGCCGCTTCAGGGCAGACGCGGGAGCAACGTCGGGAGCGTCGTCGGGTGTCGATCTGGCTGGCCGAGGACCCGACGGTCCGCCCGCCGGTCATCGGCCCACTGGCCACCTCGGCGCCGGCGCCGGAATCGGCCGACGCGAGCACGCCTGCCCCCACGCCGCGTCCCGGTCAGCAGCCCGCCCCGCCGCTGGTGGCGCCTGTCCCGCGGCCGGTCGAGCCGGTCTCGCCACCGGTGCAGACGGCGTCCCCGGAGCTCCCGGCCCCCGCAGCACTGCCGCCCGATTCCCCGACGCCGCCGGCCTCCGGTGCGCCGGCCGGCGGCCGTTCGCAGGAGCCGGGCCGGCCGGGGTCCTTCACGCGCGGCAAGCAACCGGTCGTTCCCCGACGGACATCGTCGTTGCGACCTCCGCCGGCCGTCGCGCCCGCACCGCCGCCGCTGCCGCGCGGACCGGAATCCGTCTCCCCGATGCCGCCGGCCTCCGGTACGCCGGCCTCCGGTGCGCCGGCCGGCGGCCGTTCGCAGGAGCCGGGCCGGCCGGGGTCCTTCACGCGCGGCAAGCAACCGGTCGTTCCCCGACGGACATCGTCGTTGCGACCTCCGCCGGCCGTCGCGCCCGAGGTTGCCCCGCAGACCTCGTCGTCGGGCTCTCCGCCGGCCGTCGCACCTGCTGTTTCCCGGCAGACCTCGTCGTTGGGCTCTCCGCCGGCCGTCGCACCTGCTGTTCTCCAGCGGACCTCGTCGTTGAGTCCTTCACCGCCCGTCGGTCTCCCCTCGGTCCTGGAGGTCCCGGAGGAGGACCTTACGGAGGAGGGCCTCCCGCCGCAGGATCCCCAGTCGCGGCAGCCGCCCTCGTCTGGCGTCGCCCAGGACGATCAGTTGGCGATCTCCGAGCAGCCGAGGGACGGCGGTGCGACTCCGTCGGCGCCTGAGCCACTCGATCCGTCCGCTGTCCCGGCCGAAGGGAGTCCCCGGCGGGCTGTGGATGTCGACGCGATCACCGTCGCTGCGCCGGTTGCCGTGAGCGAGCCGGCTGTCGAGCAGGGTTCTGGACTCGAGGCACCGTCGACCCGATCCCCCGCGCCGTCTCGTGCGGTGGATGAGGAACGGGAGCTCCTGCAGTCGGTGCGGGCGAGGTGGCCGGTCGGGTCGGCGCGTCAGGAGCCTGACGATGGGGAGATTCTGGCGGCGTACCGGGAGCTTCGGGCGCTGCCGCAGAACAGGCGGCGGCTGACGAGCACGCTGGTCGACGGTGTGGTTGTGGTTCTTCACGGTGGCCGGATCGGCGGGCTTTTCGGCGGGGCCGGTCTCACCGATTCGCCGGGGGAGCCGGTCGACCCGTGGCGGGCCATCGGGCTGGAGCTGGACCCTCCCGACGGGTTGCGGGTCTTTGGGCCTGCGGATCTGTCGGTGGAGCAGCACGCCGACCTTGATCAGCTTGCCGAGCAGATTGTGGGGGAGGCGGTGCGGCGGGCTCGGGTGGGGGGGCCGGGCCTGGTGGTGCATGTGGAGGGTGGGGGCAGTGGTCGGCCGCTTGCTTTTGGCCGTGCGGCGCGCTCCGGGCAGTATCGTGCGCTGTCGGCCTGGCAGGTGCTGGCGCCGGTGCTGGCCCGGCGGCTGGCAGCGGTCGGTCTGCCGGCCGCTGCGGTCGCCCACGAGACGCATACGCGAGGTGCCGGAGTCACGTCATCGCCGATGCAGGCCGACGAGGCCGCTGCCCGAGGTGAGGCGGAGGACCAACGTCGGGTGGCGATCTGGCTGGACGAGGACCCGACGGTCCGCCCGCCGGTCATCCCGGCGCCAGAGCCTGCGGCGCTGCTCCCAGAGCCTGCGGCGTCGCCTTCGGAGGCTGCGGGGTTGAAGGTCGAGTCCGTCCCACCGGCGGTGGCGACGTCGGTGGCACCGCCGGCTTCTCCGCCGCTTGAGCCGCCGCGTCTGTTCGACGATTCGGCCGCCGATTCCGCGCGCGGCGAGGAAAGTTCGCCCGGGGTCGGCGTGGAGGCGGCCGCACCGGCATCCCCGATTGCCGGCTCATCCGTGTACGAGTCCGATGCCGGGGAATCCGAGCCGGTGGGTGGCACGGGTTCCGGGCTGCTGGCCGGCCCGGACGCCTATCGGTTCGCGGTGGACGATGCCGACGCCGTCATGGCCGGTTCGGACTCGTCGGACTCCCGCTCTGAGTATTCGGACCATTCTGACGACTCCGACTCCGACTCCCGCGAACGCGATGAGCCGGTACCCGCCGAATGGTTGGACGACTTCGACGTCCGGGTCGATGCGGAACGTGGACTGGTCGTCGCGGGTGGAATGAACAGGTTTGCGGACGAGTTGCGGGGCCAGCCGCATGTGACAACGATTGTCCTACCGCGGATGGACGACGGCGCGCTGGGCATCCGCTGGCGGGATGGCGGCGTGGAGCGGCTGGGGCCGGAACTGCTGGAGGACCTGCTGGCGGTGGCGGGTTGGCGGGGCGGTCCGGTTCAGGTGTGGGCGCCGAGGGAAGCGGCGGGGGGCTGGGCCGATCAGGGCGACGAGAAGGCCGAACACGACACGTTGCGCGGGCAGCTGCAGGCTTTCTCGACGCATCTGCGGACCGAGTTCTGGCTGCCGGTGCTGGGCGTCGACCCGCAGGTGGTGGACGGCCGACTGGTCGCCCGCGACGACCGGACGGGGCACGGGTGGAGCGCCGCCCTGCGACCCGAGGAGGCGGACGGCCGCAATCTGTTGAGGCCGCCGGTATGGCTGTCCCCCGCGCAGGACGGCTCCCTGGTGCCGGGCGAGATCGGCGGCCCGGTGCTCTGGAACAACGGGATGGCGTCCCTGACGCTGCCGGAATATCTCGCTGAGATTGACTTCCTGCGCGCGTTGGCGGCCGCCGAAGCCGGGCCCTTCGAGTTGGTGCTGCCGGCGCACGAGGGCGGCATCGGCCTGACGATGCCCGATGGCCACCGGCTCCGCTTCCGGGAGGACTTCGAGGATGCGCCGCCGGCGGGGGGCGAGCATCCCTCCTTCGTGTCGTTTCTCCAGGACAACGGCTGGTCGAACCACGCCATGCACTACGTGGACCTGCGCCTGTGGGTCGCCGGGGGGCCGGGTCGGTCGCAGCAGATGCTGCACCGGTTCGCCGCCGCCGAGGGCGTGGAGATGCTGGTGCTCGACGGGAGCAGCCACGGCGAGTTCGACGATGCGGGCGGCGGCCCGCGGGCGGTGGACGCCGCGGGGCAGCGGACGCCGTGGCAGGTGCTCGGACCGCTGGCTGAGCAGGACGCGAGCAAGTGGGACACCGCGGATGGCGGGGCGTGGCTTCGCTCCGAGGACGCGGTGGTTCGCACGGCCACCGGATTGATCGCGACCAACCTATATGACTACCTGTCCACGGTCCGTGACGCCGCGGAGCTTGCGGCCCGGGATGATGTCTACGAGGTGTCGGGATTCGAGGTCGAGCGAGACGATGCCGGAGAGCCCCAGTTCGTGATCAGACGGCTGGACGGAAGGTCCACCACCCTGGCGCCGTCGGAGATGCCCGCCTACCTCGAGGACCGGGGGTGGCAGCGAGATCGGCCTCTCGCCGTCATCTATGAGGACGCGGAACCAGCTGAGGCCGACCTGCACCGGGAGGCCTGGCGGCAGGTCGGCCTCGCGGCGGACGCGACCGTGTTCGCCGCGGGCTTCGATTCCGTCATCCTCATGGGTCGCCGATGGAGCGTCATGCCGCCCCATCGATGGGAGATCCTGCACGAACCGGCCGACCGGCCGGCTGCCCTGGTGACCGACCCGGCGGGTCGGCTGGGGGCGCCGGATGCCCCGGCCTGGTTGTCGATGGACAGCAACGGCCTGGCGGCGCCCACCGAGGACCTCGTCGCACTGAACGGGACGCGGTACCAGGAGCCTGATGCCGGCTTTCCGTCGGGCTCGTTCTCGCTTGATCTTCCCCTCCTGCCGGATGGGCGTATTGGTGTGACGTTCGGCGACGGAAGTGTGCGTCCCCTGGCGGAGGTGGGGGCGGACACGGTTGCCGCCGCCGCGCAGGCCGAGCGACGCGATCCGTTCGGGACGGTGGTGCTGTGGACGGAGTTGCCGGCGGACGAAGCCGAATTCCAGGCCTTCGCCCGGGACACCGAGCTTCTCGCGGCCGCGTTCGCCATGCCGATCTTCCGGGCCCGCCGGGGCGTCGATCCGGTCGCGAGGCTGGAGCTCGTGGCTTCGCCCGGCGAGGCGGAGCGGCCCCCGGGCTACCTGTCACTGAACGCCGACGGTCGGCTCGTTGCCGACAACGACAGGAACATCCAGGCGTACGAGAGCGGCGCCCTGCTGCTCGGTACCGGCAGCGATCAGGAAGGGGTCCGGCGGGCCCTGGAGGAATGGCACAGCTCGCTGCTCGCCATGCCGCCGGTCGCCGGCGCTCTGCCGCTGGTGGTCGTGAACACGCTGTCGACGGGCGAGCCGTCGTGGCGCGCCGACCGGCCGGTGCCGCTCACGGCCCAGGCGGTGGTCGATGCTCTGAACGGGGCCTTCGGGAGTTCAGGCCAGTCCCCCCGGAGATCCCCGATCCGGCTGGTCGCCACCCGCAGCGTGCAGAACGAGGGTCCGCTCGAGGCGCTGGCCGCGGAGATATCGGCGCTGCTCGGCGGCGAGCCGGTGTATGTCGGCCATGACGCCGCCTATGTCTCCGATCTGGGGGATGTTCTCGCGCCGAGCTGGGTTCCCGTCGTCGCGCCGGCCGGGACCGCCTCCGCCGTGGCGCGGCTGGAGCACGTCCGGGACAGTCTGACGGGTGCGCTTGTTCCGCTCGATCACGGTTTCGAGCTGTCGGGGTCGGAGACGTCGGAGTGGTACCTGGCGGGGGCGTCGATCGCGGATCTCCTGGCGGTGCCGTTGGTCGACGATCAGGGGATCTTCGGAGTCGATCTGTCCGGTCGGCTGTCCGACGATCGGCTGCCGCCCGGGATCAGCCTGTCCGACGAGCCCGACGCTGCGCCCGCGCCGCCGTCCGAGGCGCCGTCGGCGCCGAACAGACCGGTGCGGCGTCCCGGTGGGTTCGTGGTGGTGGCCGACGGCGATCTGGATGCGGTGTACGGCCAGCATCCCTCGTTGGGCGGGGTGCGGATTCCGCCTGACCAGTTGGCCGCGATCGTGTTGGCTCATGCGCCGCGAGACTTCGCCGGGCCGGTCCATCTGGGCGTCGGGTTCCTGGAGCAGGACCCAGGGTCGCTGGCGCCCAGGCTCGGGAACGTGGGGTATGCGGCGTCGCTGCGGGCCGAGCTCGGTACACCCGTGTACGCGACCCATCAGCGGGAGCCGGACTACAGCGAGGCCGGTGTCTGGCACGAGGCCCCACCTCCCCCTTCGGGTGAGACGGGCGCCGTCGGCCCCCATGCCGCGCTGGATCTCGCCGGGCCGGAATATCTCGACGCCGCGCTGGTCGCCCCGGTGGATCAGGCCGTGCAGCAGGGATTCCTGCCCGTCGTCGTCGCCACCACGCCCGATGGTCGGGCGGCCGTGCGCATCGAGAACGAGTTCGAGTCGACGACGCCACGCCGCCTCGCCCGGCACATTCAGCTCATCGTGGCCGGTGGCCCCGCGCGTGACCTTCCCGTCAGAATCTTCACGATCCCCCCCGAGGATGCTCTCGGTGAACCCCGCCAGGCCGGCTACGAGGCCCGGCGGAGCCGCTTTCTGAGCGAGGTACACACCCAGCTGAAGACCGTGCCGCCCGAGGTGAGGACCGAGCTGGTCCGCGAGACGCCGCCGTATCCGGGACCGGGGCTCGTCCTGCGGTTGGGGTCGGCCGGGCATGGACGGGTGGTGCCGGTGCCGCGTGCTGTCCCGCATGACGAGGAGGGTCTGCTCACGGCCGTTCTGCAGAGTGTGGCCTCGCAGCGGCCGGGGACTGATCTGGCGGACCTGTATGTGTTGCTCCGGTCGGCGCCGGGGCCGGTGGCCCGGATGGTCAGGGCCGAGCTCGGCGTGGTCCTGGCGGATGCGCTGGCTGCTGGCGGTCGTGGGTTCGGTACCGGCCCGGCGACCGCCGCCCTCGTTGATCTGCTGTCCGACGACGAGGTGGAGCGGCTGGTTGCCGGGCAGGAGCGGGACGGCGCACAGCCCCGCGAGGTCGTCGGGGAGGCGTTGTCCGCGGGGCCGGATCACCCGATGTGGGATCGGGTGGCGGGTCTGCCATCCGAATCGCCGCGGGAACGCCGCCGGGCCGTGGTGGCGGCGGCGGTGTGGGACGCGGCGCGAGGTTTGGGGCGGGTGCCGTCGGCAGGGGAGATGGCGGCGGCGGCCTTGCGGGGGGATGGGCCGTATGACGGCGGGCTGCTGGCGGTGTTCGGTCGGGATGTGGTTCCCGACCTGTTGGGTGTCGGGGTGGAGTGGGTGTCCGCTCGGTCCGGCGGGGCGGGGGAGGCGCCGACGGAGGCGGTGCGGGTGTACGAGCATCCCGACTGGGACACGGCGCTGAATCGCTATCACGCGGTGGAGCCGCTGGGGCTGGGTTCGACGGTTCCGCCGATGGAGGACACGAATCCGTCCGTGTCGGAGGAGGCCGTTCGGGACGCCGTGCTGGGGGCCTGGCGGATTCTGCGGAATCGGGTGTGGAACCCTCCGCCCTACTCCTCGTTGGAGCCGCCCAGTACCTCCGCCGACCCGTCGGAGGCGAGCCGACCCACCGGCACGGGGCAGCCACCGGGCCCCGCGGTTCCGCGTGACTCTCCGGCCGGGCGGCTGGTTCCGACCGCGGGTCCGGTGCTCGGCACCGTGCGGGTCGATGGCGGCGATTTCCAGGTTCTTCGGGTTCCCGGGGACGGCGTGTGTTACTTCACCTCGGTGATCGTCGGAGCCCGGGATCAGGTGCCGGATTCCCCGGTGGCCCGCATGACGGTGGAGGAACTGACCAGCGGAGTGCATGAGCTGTTCACCGGGCCGGCGGGGGAGGAACTGCGCCGTGCCCTCGACCGGCCGGAGCTGGGGGGTGGCCCGGCGTCGATGGTCCGGGAGTTGGCCCGTGGCCTGGGCCTGGGTGGNCTGCGGTTCGTGGTGGGAGGGTCCGCGGCGCGTTGGGGCCGCGGGGAGGCGTCCTACCTCCTGCGCCAGTTGGAACGGAAGGTGGCCGCCGATCCGACCGGTGCGCAGTGGAACCGTCTGCTGCGGCTGTCGCCGGCTCTGGCGAGCGTGGGTCAGCGGGAACGGCTCGCCGGTTTGGGGGTGAGTGATCTGGTTGCCCGTGCGATCCGTGATCCTGCCGCCTGGCGGCGGACGCCGTTCTTCGACCGGGTTCCGGAGATTGTCGCGCTGGCCACCGACCTGGACGTGGTGACCGTGACGACCGGGGATGCCGGCGAGGTGGGGACATACCATTTCCATCCCTCGTCGGCGGGGGCCCCGCGGGCCAGCGTGTATGTGCACTACAACGGCGTGGATCATTACCAGGCCATGGTGACCGTCCCGGGCGCGGCGCCGGCTTCCGCCGGTCATCCGTTGCCGCGCGGTGCGGGAGGCCCGTTCGGTGCGGGAGGGCCGAGCGAGGAAGAGGATCTCCTGCGGTGGGTGCGGGGGAGGCTGCCGGTCGACTCGGTGTATCGGGAACGCCCTGACGAGATTCTGGCGGTGTATCGACGGTTGCGGTCGCAGCCGCAGAACAGGCGGCGGCTGACGAGAACGCTGGCCCCCGACGTGGCTGCGGTTCTTCACGGCGGCCCGGTCGGGCGGCTTCTTGGGGCCGGTCCCACCGATTCGCCCGGGGAGCCGGTCGACCCGTGGCGGGCCATCGGGCTGGAGCTGGACCCTCCCGACGGGTTGCGGGTCTTTGGGCCTGCGGATCTGTCGGTGGAGCAGCACGCCGACCTTGATCAGCTTGCCGAGCAGATTGTGGGGGAGGCGGTGCGGCGGGCTCGGGTGGGGGGGCCGGGCCTGGTGGTGCATGTGGAGGGTGGGGGCAGTGGTCGGCCGCTTGCTTTTGGCCGTGCGGCGCGCTCCGGGCAGTATCGTGCGCTGTCGGCCTGGCAGGTGCTGGCGCCGGTGCTGGCCCGGCGGCTGGCAGCGGTCGGTCTGCCGCCCGGCGCGGTTGGGCACGAGACGCATACGCGAGGTGCCGGTCCGACGTCCGGGCCGATGCAGGTCGACGGGTCGGCTGCTTCATGGGAGGCGTGGGAGCGTCGTCGGGTGTCGATCTGGCTGGCCGAGGACCCGACGGTCCGCCCGCCGGCCCTCCGCCCACCGGCCATCCCGGCGCCGGCGCCGGAGGGGCCGGAATCGGCCGACGCGATCACGTACGCCTCCACGCTGCGTCTCGGCCAGCAGTCCGCTCCGCCGATGGTGGCGCCTGTCCCGCGGCCGGTCGAGCCGGTCTCGCCACCAGTGGAGATGACGCCTCTGGAGCCTGCGGCGACGCCTCTGGAGCCTGCGGCGCTGCTCCCAGAGCCTGCGGTGTTGCAGGTGGGGTCCACCTCGTCGTCGGTGGAGTCCGCTCCGGAGCCGGTGGAGTCCGCTCCGGAGCCGGTGGAGTCCGCTCAGCCGGAGGCCGTGCTGCCCGTGGTCGACGCTGTCCCACCGGCGGTGGCGACGCCGGCAGCACCGCGGGCCTTCGGCTTCTCCTCCCCGGAGTCGCCCGCCCCGGAGTCGTCAGAAACGTCGTCGTCCGATCCGGCGCTTCCGTTCGACGAGAGTGATCTGCCGGGGCTGTTGGCTTCTCCGCCGCTGGAGTCGCCGCGTCTGTTCGACGATTCGGCCGCCGATTCCACACATGGCGAGGAAAGCCTGCCTGTGGATGGTGACGGGGTGCCTGGGCCGGTGTCTCCGGTTGCCGATTTGTCCGTGTACGAGTCCGATGCCGGGGAATCCGATTCTGCTGACTCGGATGCTGGTTCGCTGGCGCCGGTGAATGTTGAGGATCTCGCTGTTCGGGTTGATTCGGGGCGTGGGCTGGTGGTGGGGGAGGGGATGGCGGGGCTGGCGGAGGGGTTGGTGGGCCAGCCGCATGTGACGTCGGTGTTCCTGCCGCGGACGGAGGACGGTGAGCTGGGAGTGGCGTCGCGGGCGGGTGGTGAGGTGGTGCCGGTGACGTTGGAGGTGTTGCGGGCGATGCTGGCGGCGGCGGGTTGGCGGGGTGGGCCGGTTCAGGTGTGGGCGCCGAGTGGGCCGGCGGCCACGGCGGCCGATCAGAATGACACGGATTCCGACTCCGACTTTGACGAGGATCCGGAGTTTAGTCGGCTGGTCAACCAGCTGCGGGCTTTCTCCCGGAATCCGGCGAGGTGGTTCCTGCTGCCGACGGAGTTCTGGCTGCCTGAGCAGGGTGCTTCGCAGCGGGTGGTGGAGGGACGTCTGACAGCGCAACCTGGTCGCTCGGGGCGTGCCTGGCGGGAGGTGCGGGCGCGCCACATTCCGGGGGAATCGCTGAGAGTTCCCTCATGGCTGTCTGTGGCGGAGGATGGCTCTCTGGCGCTGGCCGAGATTGAAAGCCCGATGGAATGGAATGGTATCCTTGCGTCGGTGACGTTGGCGGATTATCTCGATCAGCTTCCTTTGCTGCAGGCGTTGAACCGGGCGAACACCGGGGTCCTCGATGTGGTTCTTCCCTCGCATGAGGGAGGCGTCGGGATGACCCGGCCCGATGGTACCCGGGTGCGTTTCCGTGATGATTTCGAGGATGATCCCGGGGACGGGGTCGCGGGTCCCACGTTTGCGGAGTTCCTGCAGCGGGCGCTCGGGGACGTCCGGCATTTCAGGGCTTTGCGGTTGTGGACCGCGGGTGGGCCCGGCCGGTCGGAGCGGATGGTGGAGCGTTTCGCGGCCAGTACCGGCCTGGAGGTGCTGGTGCTGGACGCGTCCAGCCATGGGGCCTTCGACGGTGCGGGGCCGCGATCGGTGGATGGGCAGGGGCGGCCGACGCCGTGGCGGGTGATCGGGCCGTTGGCGGATCAGGGTGCCAGCAGGTGGGAGTCGGTCGACGGGGTGGCACGGCCGCGCCGGGATGACGCGGTCGTCCGCACCAGCACCGGGCTGATCCAGCAGGGTTCCGACTCGTCGCCGGAAAACGTCCGCGAGTCTCCCAACAGGGATGACCTTTACGATGTGCGGAACTTCCGTGTCCGGCGCAACGCTGCCGGCGAGCCCGAATTCATGATTGGCCGCCGGGACGGGACGTTCTACGCTCGATCACCCGTCGAGATGGTGGAGTTTTTCGAGCGTCACGGTTGGAATCCGGGTCGCCAGCCGCTCGTCGTCGCCGAGCCGCTCGACACCTACGGCAGCGACCCGGACTGGCTGATCNCCCTGCGCCAGGAGGCGTGGCGGCAGGTCGGTGCCGCCGCCGGTGCGTTCGTGTTCGCGCCGGCTCTCGACAACGACGTTCTGATCGCCGCGGGCCTGCATGCGAGGGTCGCCCAACGTCGCGGGCGGGCCCGGGGGGCCCGGGGGGTCTGGGACGTCCTGCACGCGCCTGCCGATCGGCCGGTTCCCCTGGTGACCGATCCGCTGGGCCGGTTGTGGNCGCCGGACGCACCGGCGTGGCTACAGATGACCGGCAACGGGCTGGCGGCCCCCACCGAGGTCACCGCCCAGCGAAACCTGACGCAGTATCTGAGACCGAGTCTGGGATACCCGCCGGGTGTGTTCGCGCTTGATCTTCCACTGCTGCCGGACGGTGGTCTCGGGGTGACCCTCGGAGATGGGAGTGTGCGCCCGCTCGCAGAGATCGGGACGGAGACGGTCGTGGCCGCCGCGGAGGCGGCGCGGCGCGAGCCGTTCGGGACGGTGGTGCTCTGGACGCCACCGCCCGACTCCGCCGCCGCCGATCAGAACTTCGCGCGTGACACCGAGAGTCTTGCCGCCGCCTTCGGCCGATCGGTCGTCCGGATTCAGTTCGGGATGGACCCGTTCGTGAGCCGTGACGTTCCAGGCGGCCCAGCCGTGCGTCCGGAGAACAGGGCGCGCGGGGTGGGCGAGACCGGTGCGCGGCCGCTTGAACTGAATATCGTCCGCCCGCCTACGGGAAGGGGGATCCCGAGCTATCTGACGATCGACGGCAGGTCCCAACTCGTCGAGAGCATCACGGATAACCACGGGGTGCAGTCGTTCGAGAGCGGGGCGCTGCTGTTCGGCGCGAGCAGCTCCGATCCCGCCGCACGGGCCGAGATCGCCTCTTGGTACAAGAATCTGCACGCCATGCCCCCGGTCGCCGGCGGCTTGCCGCTCGTGGTGGTGCACACGAGCCCGTCGGACGAGCCGTCGTGGCGACCGGAGCGGCTGGATCCGCTCGACGCCGAGACGGTGAACGCATTTCTGCGCAATGCCTTCCTTCAGCCTGGGCAGGAAGCCCTGCCGGCCTCGCCGATACGGTTGATCACGACCCGAGTCGGGGGGAATCGGGTGCTTCTCGAACGGTTTGCCGCGGAGATCTCCGCGGCGCACGACGGCCAACCCGTCTATGTCGGCCACAACGCCACGTTTGTCGAGGACCTGCAGGACTTCAGCGCGGAGTCGTGGGTTCCCATCATCGCGGAGGCGGGATCCGAGGCCGCGGGTGGAGGACATCCGCCGGTCGTGGATTGGATCCAGGACAGCATGACGAATGTGNTGGTCCCCGTCGACCACAGTTTTGAGAGGCCGGAGTCCGACGCGTCGGAGTGGTATCTGGCCGATGCGTCGGCCGCAGATCTTCTGGCGGTGCCGCTGATCGATGGTCACGGTGTCTACGGGGTCGATCTGCGGTCGGTTGACGACGGGGAGAGAGGGCCGACGCCGAGGCGGCGTCCGGGTCGGTTCCTGGTGCTGGCCGACGGTCACCGGGACGTCGTGGTCGGCCATCATCCGTCGATCGGGACGCTGCGGATCCCGCCCGAGCAACTGGCCGCGATCATCTTGGCCCAGGCCCCGCCGGGCTTCACCGGGGCGGTCTACCTGGGTGTCGGGGGCCTGGACGAGCCGCCTGGCCTCCGGCGGCCCAGACCGGTGAGCACCGGGTACGCCGCGTTGCTGCGCGGTGAGCTCGGTCTGCCGGTGTATGCCACGCACCGCGACGAACCGGATTTCGACACCGACGGCATCTGGCAGGAGGCGCCCCGGCTGAGGTGGTCACCTCTGATCGGAGAGTTCACCGCGGGCGGCATGAATCTCCTGTCGGCGGATCTCGCCTGGTCCACGACGGATCTCGCGGTGGAAACGCGTCAGTTGATCGACATGGCGCGCGAAGCCGGTGCGTTCCCGGTGGTCATCGGCAGCGAGTTCGACGGCCGTCTGGTGTTGACCAGTCGTCGTGGCCTCGAACCGGCCGCCCCGCGACCGCTGGCTCGACTGCTGCGGGCCGAGATGGACCGCATGGGCGTCGCCGCCGATCAGCGTGTCACCTTCATCGCGGTGCCGGTTCAACCGACGCAGGGGGCGGGTTGGGAGGCCCGGGCGGAGCGGTTCATCACCGAAGCGGCCACCCACCTGCTGGCTGCGCCGGCCATCCGGCCTGCCGAGCTGGCGCAGGAGCCGCCGTCCTATCGGGGGCCGGGGACCGTCATGCGGTCGGGACCGGGGGGACACAGCCGGGTGGTGCCGGTGCCACGTGGTACTCCGAACGACGAGGAGGGGCTGCTCACGGCGGTTCTGCACAGCGCGGCGCGCCAGCATCCGGAGCATGACCTGGCGGAACTGTACGCACTGCTGCGCACCGCTCCCGGCCCGGTGGCCGGGGCGATCCAGGCCGAGCTCGGTAAGGCTGTGCTCGATGAGGCTGTGCTCGATGAGGTTGTGCTCGGTGAGGTTGTGCTCGGTGAGGCTGCGCTCGGTAAGGCTGCGCTCGGTAAGGCTGCGCTCGGTGAGGCTGTGCCCGGTGAGGCTGTGCCCGACGCGCCCGCCGCCGGCGGCGAGCGGTCCAATGATCGTTCGGTGGCCACCACGATCGTCGAGCTTCTGTCTGACGCCGAGGTGGCTGGGCTGGTTCCCGAGGAGGAGTGGGACCCTCGGGGCGCGCGGGAGGTGGTCACCGAGGCATTGGCCGAACGTCCGGATCATCCTATGTGGGAGCGCGTGGCGGACCTGTCGGCGCAGTCGCCGCGGGGGCGGCGCCGGGCCGAGGTGGTGACGGCGGTGNGGGAACAGGCCCGGGTGCTGGGGCATGTGCCGTCAGTGGCGCAGGTGCTCGGCGCGGCGATGCGGGGGGACTCGCCGTACGGCGGCGGGCTGGTTGCGGTGTTCGGTCGGGATGTGGTTCCGGGGCTGCTGGGCGTTCCGGTGGCCTGGGTTTCCGGGGACACGGTGGAGGCCGGCCCGGCGGAGGTGGTGCGGGTGTACGAGCATCCGGACTGGGACACGTCGCTGAGCCGCTATCACGGGGTGGAGCCCCTGGGGCAGGGGCAGGAGGTTCCTTCCCTGGCGAGTCCGACCGGGGAGGAGCCGAACCCGCCGGCCTCGGCGGCGGCCGTCCGGGATGCGGTGGAGGCGGCCCGGCGCATCGTGCGGGACCGTCTGACCCGGCTGCGGTCCACACCGCCCCCTACCCCGTCCCTAGATCCGCCCGGTCCTGTGCAGCCGTCCGGCCCCGTTCAGCCAGCCTCCCCCCAGCAGACCGACGCGGCTCAGCCATCGGATCTCGCTGCACGTCCGGAGCCCGAGGTCGGCCAGCCGACCTCGGTGGCGGGTCCGGCGGTGGGCACGGTGTCAGCCGATGGTCGGGACTTCCGGATTCTTCGGGTTACCGGTGACGGCCTGTGCTATTTCACGTCGGTCATCGTGGGCGCCCGGGATCAGGCGCCCGGTTCGCCGGTGGCGAGGATGACGGTGCAGCGGCTGCGGGAGCATACGCATGCCTGGTTCACGGGGCCGGCGGGGGAGGAACTGCGGATCGCGCTCGACCTGCCGGAGCTGGGGGGTGGTCCTGCTCGGGTGGTCCGCGAACTGGCCCGGGGTCTGGGCCTGCCGGGCCTGCACTTCGTTCTCGGGGGATTGGAGGCGCTGCGGAACTGGGGCAAGACGCCCCGGTCCCGCCGGGACCGGGGCGAGGCGGCCCGTCTCCTCAACGATCTGGAGAGGGCGGTCACCCGGGAGCCGACCGATGATGTCTGGAATCGCCTGCTGTTGGTTTCACCGTTGCTGGCGCGCCTGGGGCCCCGGGGACAGTTCGTCGGGATGACGGTGAGTGATCTGGTGGCCCTGGCGATTCGTGACGCCGCCTGGTGGCAGACGCCGTTCTTCGACCGGGTTCCGGAAATTGTGGCTCAGGCGATCGATCTGGACGTGGTGATCGCGACGACCGGGTCCGCCGGCCTGACGGGAAGCAACCATCTCCATCCGCCGTCGTCCGATGAGTCCCGGGCCAGCGTGTATGTGCAGTACAACGGCGTCGATCACTATCAGGCCATGGCACACGTCCCGACCGCGGAAACCGTCGGCGGCCAGACGGAGCCCGCCGGTTCGGACGGTGCGCGCGACGGTGACCGCGTGCGCCCGAGGCCGATGGTGGAGATGGCGGATTTCGCCGTTCGAGCCGATCCGGGGCGGGGCCTGGTGGTGGCCAGGGGGATGGAGGCGGTGGCGGAAGGCCTGGTGGGTCAGCCGTACGTGACCACGGTGCTCCTGCCGCGGACGGGCGACGGCGCGCTGGCGGCGCGGCCGCGGGCGGGTGGCGCGCCGGTGCGGCTGTCGTCGGAGGTGCTGCGGGACATGCTGACGGCGGCGGGCTGGCGGGGCGGGCCGGTTCAGGTGTGGGCGTCGGACGGACCGCCGGTGGGGTCACCGCAGTGGTGGGCTCAGCTGGTGCTGGCGCCGCCGCGGACGGCGGCGCTGCGCAGGCAGGCGCAGGGTTTCGCCGCCGACCTGCGGGCGGAGTTCTGGCTGCCGGAGGAAGGCGTCGCGCAGGAGGTGGTGGGCGGCCGGCTGACCGCGCGGTACGGCCTGGAAGGTGGCTGGAACCTCGTGCGGCCGGAGACGGTCGCGCACCGCGGTGTGGTGACGCCTCCGGTGTGGCTGGCGCCCGAGGACAGCGGTTCCCTGGCACCGGCTTCGTTGCGCCCGGTGGTCTGGAGCACGGGGATGGCGTCGTTGACCTTGCCGGAATATCTGGATTCGCTCCCTCGCCTACAGCAGTTGGCGCGGGCCGACGAGGCCGGTCGGGTCGCTGGCGTCTTCGACCTGGTTCTCCCCTCGCACGAGGGTGGACTGGGGATGACGATGGCCGACGGCAGTCGGTCGCCTCTCGTGGAGGACGTCGACGACGAGTACGGGTTCGGACCCCGGCTGCCCTCCTTGTCGGACCTCCTCATGCGCGGGGGATGGACGAACGATGGTCCGCACCGGAGGGATCTGCGGGTGTGGACTCCGGGCGGCCCCGGTCGGTCGGAGCAGAACCTCCAGCGTTTCGCCCGCATCCAGGAGGTGGAGGTCCTCGTCCTCGACGAGAACAGTCACGGCGCCCTCGACGATGCGACCGCCGGGCTGCGGGCGGTGGACGATCAGGGGCGGCCGACGCAGTGGCGGGTGCTGGGGGCGCTGGCGGCGCAGGACGCGAGCAAGTGGGTCTCGGAGAACGGAGTGGCGCGGCGGCGTCAGGACGACGCCGTGGTGCGCACGAGAACGGGCCTGACCGCGGCCCAGCCCGCGGCGTACCTGTCCGCGATGAACCACCGTGCGGATCTCGCGACTCGCGATGATGTCTTCGAGGTGCGGGGATTCGACGTCCGGAGCAATCAGGCCGGCGAGCCCGAGTTCGTGATCGAGCGGTTGGACGGAACGTCGCACGTCATGTCGCCGACGCAGATGCCCGCCTACCTGGAGGGCCACGGGTGGCGCCGCGGTCAACCCCTTATCGTCGCCGAGAACCTGCCGGGCGTCGAATCCGACGGGAACGGCGAAGCCCCGCCGGTGGGCCGGCGGGCGTGGGCGCAGGTCGGCGCGGCGGCGGATGTCTTCGTGTTCGCGCCGCCCAGCGGGGTCGACGTCACCTCAATCGGGAACCACACCGCCCTCGCGGACGGCGGCGGCTCCTGGGAAGTCCTGCACAGGCCCGCCGGTCGGCCGGACCCGTTGGTGACCGACTCCGCGGGGCGGCTGTGGGCGGCGGACGCCCCCGCGTGGCTGCGGATGACCAGCAACGGGCTGACGGCGCCCACCGCCGACATGATGAGAGACCACCGCTACCAGTACGAGCTTCGCGCTGAGGGTCTTCCGGCCAACGCTTTCATGCTTGATCTTCCCCTGCTGCCGGACGGTCGTCTCGGCGTGGCGCTCGGGGACGGCAGCCTGCGCTCTGTCGAGGAGATCGGGGTGGACGAGATCGTCGCCCAGGCCGAGGCGGGCCGGGACACGCCGATCGAGATCGTGATGCTGTGGACGGCGGCGCNGACGGTCGACGCCCACTACCAGGCTTTCGTTCGCGACGCGGACCGCCTGGCCGCCGCGTTCGGCCGGGAATTCCACCGGTCCGGTCCGGGGCACGATGTCAGGGAGTTCGCCGAGTCCCGTCGGGGCATCAATTTCATGCAGCTCATCCTGGAAGGTCGGGGCGAGGAGATCCTGCAGCGCCTCGTCGGGACCAGGCCCGCGGACGAGTAGCCGGACGCCGTGAACCGTCCGACCTCCTGACGTCGTGTTCTCGGCAGAGGGTCCGCCACCGCGGTCGCGGGAGCCGGGCGGCCCAGCGAGAACGGTTCACGGAGGCGGAGATGACCGAGACCCCGGCAGGCCCACTCCCGCCACATCCGCTGTCGCTCTCGGTGGCGCCATCGACGGCGCCATCGGCGTTGGCGTCGGCGTCGGCCAGTGCCGACCTGGGGGGCGAGGACGTCCCCGAGGCCGGTGAGGTGACAGTGGCGCTCGGGATGACCGTGATCAGCGTCGGGGACGATGCCGCCATGGTCGCCGCCTGGCATCGGGCGCTGCTGGGGCTCGCCGGCTACCTGCCGGACGAGCTGATCACCGAGGCGCGCACCTGGCTCGCCGCGGGCCGGCGGCTCGACCTCGCGCGGGCGGTCGCGTTCGCCGTGGCCGTCGGCCAGCTCAGCCTCGGGGGCGAGGAGATCCTGCTGGCCCGGGAGGAGCTGACCGCCGGCGGACAGGACGGCGCGGGCGACGGCGATGGCGCGGGCGACGGCGCGGGCGACGGCGATGGCGACATGGTGGGAGTGCTCGACGCGCTGCCGCCCGGCGAGCGGGTGCCGAGCGCCTGGCAGTTCCGCTCCGCCGCCGACGCGGACGCGCGTGGGCCGGCGGCGGTGCTGCCGCTCGACCTGACCGCCCCGGACGCGGCGGTCGCGCTGGGGGACGTCGAGGCGGTCGTCGTCGAGGCGGTCGGGGCGGAGCCGGACGCCGTCGGCCTGTGGCGCTCCTGGCGGGCTCCGGCCGCGGGGTCGTCCTGGCCGCCGCCGAAGCGGGTGTTCGTCGTCACGGCCGAGCCGCGGTCGGGCCCGGCGGCGGCCCTGGCGGCGCGGCTACAGACCGCGCTGCTGGCCGTCGGCGAGCCGGCACCGCAGGTGGAGGTGTGCACGGCGGGCGAACAACCGCCCCCTTACCAGCGCCTCGCGCAGATGTCGGGCGCCCTGCTGTGGGCGCGTGAGCCGGCCGTCGAGGTGTCGGTGGCCCGGACGTTCGACGAGGTCGACCCGGTCGACGGCCCCCGGTTCGACCCGGACCGGCCGCGCATCGACGACCTGGGGCTTCGCGATGACCTGCTCGGCTACCTGGACGCCGGCGTGCCGATTCTCGACACCTCCTCGTTGATGTCCGACGTGGTCGACCCGGCCCGCGGCGAGGTGGTGCCCATGACGTTTCGCACGGACGGCCGCTGGGTGTGGACCGACGCGACCAGCTACTACCTGGACGAGCATGGCCTCGCCCCGGACCCGGACCTGATGCGGCACGTGGCCGAGGCGCGAGGCCCGGCGCTCGACCCGTCGCCGCCGGTGGACGGGTCGCCGTCGGTGGACGGGTCGCTGACCGTGGACGGGTCGCTGACGGCCGACGGATTGCTGCCGGTCGACGAGGTGGCCCTGCACCGGGTGCTCGCGCACCTGTTGAACCCGCGGCAGGAGGAGAACGCGGTGTGGGTCGTGCCGCAGATGGGGGTGGCGCTCCTGGACGAGGAGCCCCTCGCCTCCGTCGACGCGTCATGACCTGCTCGAGCTCAAGGAGCCAGCGATGACCGCAGCCGTCCTGTCCGTCTCCGCCACGGACGCCGAGTGTGTGACCGCGATCGCGCGCGCGCTCGTCGCGGCCGGTCCCGGGGACACCGTGGCCGTCCGGCCGGGGGTGTATCGGGAGTCGCTCGTCTTCACCCGTGACGTGGTCCTGGTCGCGGAGGAGGGCCCGGGCAGCGTCGTGATCGAGGTGCCGCCCGGATCGGCCCTGCTGTGCGCGGGTGGTGATATCCGGCTGCGGGACCTGACCGTGCGCGGGGGCGACGAGGAGCTGCCGCTGGTGCAGGCGGCGGGCGGGCGGCTGGGGCTGGACAACTGCCAGCTCGAGGCCACCGCGTCCGCGGCCATCCATGTGCGCGGGGGACGGGTCGGGGTGCGCGCCGGCCGGATCGGGAACGCGAACGGTCCCGGGGTGGTGGTCGACGCCGGCGTCGCCGAGTTCACCGAGGTCGCCGTGGAGGCGACCGGCGGACCCGCCCTCGTGGTGGCGGGCGGCGCGGAGCCGACGTTCCGGCACTGCACCTTCGCGGGCCTCGACGGGTTCGGGGTCGTGGCGACCGGAACCGGGACACCGCGGATCGAAGGCTCCCGGATCAGCTCGGCGAGCAGCGTCGCCGTCCTCGTGCAGCAGGCCAGCCGGCTGCGGCTGGTCGACACCCAGATCGACGGCGGCCAGGTCGGCCTCTACGTCGCCGACCGGGCCCAGCCCGTTCTGGAGCGGTGCCGACTGCGGGAGGCGACCGCGCACGGCGTGATCACCGTGGAGCAGGCCGCGCCGTCCCTCGTCGAGTGCCTGATCGAGAACTCGGCCGGCCACGGGCTGCACGCCACCGGCCGCTCGGCCGCCGAACTGCGCCACTGCATCGTGCGGGCCAGCGGCGCGGCCGGGGTGGTCGCCGACGAGGCGGCCCGGCCGGTCCTCGTCGGCGGGGAGGTCGCCGACTGCGGCGACGTGGGCGTCCTGCTGCTCGGCGAGTCGACGGCGCAGCTGCGCGGTGTCCGCGTCCACGGCAGCCCGATCGGGGTGTCGATCGAGGGCTCGGCCGCGCCGCTGCTCGGCGGACTCGACCTCGACGACGTCGCCTACGGGCTGCACGCCGCCGGCGGTGCCGGCCGGTTCGAGGACGGCCGCGTGCGTGGTGCCAGCCGGGCCGGGGTGCGGCTGGCGGGGGCGGCCACGACCGAGCTGCACAACTCCACGCTGACGCAGTGCCGGATCGGCATCGAGATCACCGCGGCGGCGCGGCCCTCGGTCGCCGGCGTCGAGGTCGACGGCGCGCGCGACGCCGGCATCCTGGTCCGCGACGCCGCCCACCCGAACCTGTCCCGCATCCGCGTGCACGGCACGGCCGGCCCGGGGCTCGTGCTCGAACCCGGCACCCAGGCGACGGTCTGTGACGCCGAACTCGTCGGCAACGCCGGGCCCGGGGTACTGGTGGAGACGAACAGGCCGGTCGTCATCCAGGGTGGCGTGATGCGCGGCAACGGCGGGGAGGCGGTGCGGACCGCGACGCCCACCACGGAGCTGCGCATCAGCGGCGTCGAGACCGGCCACAACAACGTCGAGCTCCCCGCGCCCGCAGGCCCCCGCGCCGACGATCGGGATGCCGACGCCGCCTCGCGCTGGGCACCGCCGTCGGCCGACGGACCACAGTCCCCCGCGGGGGGTGACCCGACTCGGACGCAGGACCCCTCCCCGCCGTCCCCGTCGGGGAACCCCGCGGGCACATCGCCTCCCGCCGTGCCGCAGGAGGATGCGGGCGGTCCGATCGCCGTCCAGCAGGAGCATTCCCGCCCGGACCCGGGCTCCGCCGGCGGCGGGCCGGCCGCCGACCCGCCGGGCGGCTCGAACCCGGTGACCGCGCTGCTGGCGGAGCTGGACGCGCTGGTCGGCCTGGAGGGCGTCAAGCGGGAGGTGGCCACGCTCGTCGGGCTGCACCAGGTGGCGAAGCGGCGCCAGGAGGCCAGGCTGCACGCGCCGCCGATGTCGCGGCATCTCGTCTTCGCCGGGCCGCCGGGAACCGGCAAGACGACCATCGCCCGGCTGTTCGGGAAGATCCTGGCCGCCCTCGGGGTGCTGCCCGGCGGGCAGATGGTGGAGGTCGCCCGCGCGGACCTCGTCGCGGAGCACGTCGGCGGGACGGCGGTGAAGACCACCGCCAAGTTCGAGTCGGCGCTCGGCGGCGTGCTGTTCATCGACGAGGCGTACACCCTGTCGCCGACGGACGGCGGCGGGCACGACTTCGGCCGGGAGGCGATCGACACGCTGGTGAAGCTGATGGAGGACCGGCGCGACGAGCTCGTCGTGGTGGTCGCCGGGTACTCGCCGCAGATGCGCACCTTCCTCGCCGCCAACCCCGGCCTGGCCTCCCGCTTCTCCAAGACCATCGAGTTCGAGAGCTACTCCAGCGCCGAGCTGGTCACGATCGTCGAGCGGCTCTGCCGCAAGCACCACTACGCGCTGGAGTACGAGACCCAGGAGGCCCTGCGCCGNCATTTCGACACCCTGCCGCGGACGGAGACCTTCGGCAACGCCCGGGCCGCGCGCCAGGTGTTCGAGGAGATGCTGGGTCGCCAGGCGTACCGGCTGGCGACCACCCCGGACGCGCCGGAGCTGGAACTCGCCAGGCTGCTGCCGGAGGACCTGGCGGAGACCGCCGCCCGCGGGCGGGACGCGGCGGCGGGTCAGCGTCAGGTGGTCGACGCCCTGATGCAGCGGCTCGACGCGATGATCGGACTGGACGAGGTCAAGCGCGAGGTCGCCGACCTGGTGGATCTCATCGCCTCGGCCAAGGCCCGCGCGGAGGCCGGCCTGCCGGCCCCGTCGATGTCCCGGCACCTGGTCTTCGCCGGGCCGCCCGGGACCGGGAAGACCACGGTGGCCCGCCTCTACGGCGAGCTGCTGGCCGCGATGGGCGTCCTGCGCACCGGGCAGATGGTCGAGGTGTCCCGCGCCGATCTGGTCGGGCAGTATGTCGGCCACACCGCGGTGAAGACGACGGAGGTGTTCAACAAGGCCCGTGGCGGCATCCTGTTCATCGACGAGGCCTACGCGCTGTCCTCCTCCCGCGGCCAGGGCGACGACTTCGGCAGGGAGGCGATCGACACGCTGGTGAAGCTGATGGAGGATCACCGGGACGAGATCGTCGTCATCGCCGCCGGCTACACCGGTGACATGAAGCAGTTCCTGGCGAGCAACGCGGGCCTGGCGTCCCGGTTCAGCCATCAGATCCGCTTCGCCTCCTACTCGGCGGACGAGCTGGTGGCCATCTTCGAGAATCTCGCCCGCGCCGGTGGCTACGAGCCCCACGGCGGCACCCTGCAGGTGCTCCGGAAGCATTTCGACACGCTGCGCCGGGACGAGACGTTCGGCAACGGCCGTTACGCCCGCCAGCTTCTGGACAAGGCCGTCACCCGGCAGGCGAGCCGGTTGCGGAAGATGCCCGATCCGACCGTGGACGACCTGCAGAACCTTCTCCCGGGCGACGTGACGGCGGCCCTGGCCCGCTGAGGAATCCCGGGGACGTCGCCTGGATGCTCACCGGCCATTGGATGCTCACCGGCCATAGTGGTCAGATCCGGAGTGTGGAATGACCCAGTCGCCCCTAAAACACGGGTGGGAGGCCGTCGTCCGCTACCGGCCGTTCTGCCTCACCTTCACCCTCGGCGTGACCCCCTGGAACCTGGTCGAGCGTTACGGGGCCGATCCGACGGCAGCCCGCCTCCTTGCCATCGGCGAGACCTACGCCGTCGGCCAGCCCGGCGCCGACCGCTCCATTCTCGCCAGTGGATCCCTCGGGGACTGGGCGTTCGGCTTCGAGACCATGGGGGTCGAAGGCATCATGTCCGGCACCCTCGCCGCGCTGTCCCGCGGCACGCAGACAGTGGCCGTCAACGATTCCGCCAAGGCGCTGCACGTGCTCCGGTACTGGGTCGACGGGCAACCCCGCGAGAGCTTCGAGCTCGGGGTTCCCGACACCCAGCGTGCCGTCGGCGCCCATCCCTTCTGGGGTGCCGTCGAACGCCACCGGGCCGCCCATCCCGACCAGTCGAAGGTCATCGCCGCTCTGCGGGCCATCGGCGACCACGTCGGGGGCCAGCTCACCGCCGACATGCTGGCCCGTCCACTGCTCACCGCCATCCTGCCCGAGGATGGTCGCCCGCGCTCCGCACCGGCAGTCGATCTCCCCCTCGTGCGCCCCGGGGAACCCAGGCAACCCGTTCCGCTCGGCCGATACCTCGGCACCCTCGGCCCACGTGCGCCGATACCGTCATCGCCCTTGCACGACCGTGCCGAGGTGTCCCCCCCGGGTGGGCTCACGGGGATGGGCCAGAAGAGGGTCGAAGGTGGGGACACGCCGTGACCTTTGCGGCCGGGGTCGAACCGAGCGGGGTGGCGCGGTCCCGCGGAACCGCACCACGCTGCCGGGCGCGACCTCGACTTCCACGATCGTGCCCTGCACGCCTCGACGGTCAGGATCGAGGCACCCGACCCCCCAAGGTCACAACCACAACCTAAGTCCGGGACCAGTGCTGGAAGTTTCCCCCGTTGCAGTCCTGGGTGTAGAGGCGGCCCTGGCCGTTGCTGTCGAGGCATTCACCCGTGGCCACGTTCGTGAACTGATAGCCGAACGAGTTGGTGGCGGCAACCCAGGTCAGGCTGTTCTGGCCGGTGCAGGTCGTGGTGAACACCGAGCCCTGATACTTGGTGCCATCCGTCGCGGGGTTGGCGCGGGCCCCCGCGCACAGGTTGGTCGCGACGTCCGTGAGGTGGTACCCGCCGCTCACCTGTACCAGTTTCCATCGCTGGTAGTCGCCGCCGTTGCAGCCCATCGTGTAGGCCGACCCGGAGGCGTTGCTGTCCAGGCACAGGCTGGTCGAGACGTTGACGTAGGTCCAGGAGGTCTGCGGTGGGGCCGCGGGGGCAGCCGTCACCCGCGGTGCCGGTGCCGGTGCCGGGGCGGGCGCCGGTGCCGGGGCCGCCTTCGGAGCGGCCACCGAAGGGGCCGGCAGTGGCTTGGCCGGGTTGGTCGGGAGCCGGCCGGCCCGATCCGCCGGGGTGGCCCCGACCGGCGGGGCGCTTGCCGGGTCGCTTGCCGGGTCGGAGGTGGCCGCCGGGCTCGGCGGGTCGGAGGTGGCCGCCGGGGCGCTGGTCAGCGAGACGCTCATCGATGCCGCCGGCCGGGTCGGGGACGGGGGAGTGCGGGGTGGGGTCACCTGGGCGTCGATGGAGGTGGCCAGGCCGGGCGGGTCCGAGTCGCCGACACTCAGCGCCACCGCGGTGGTCCCCGCCGCGAGAACCACCAGCATGCCCACGGCGCCGACGAGAGTCAGCCATCGGCGCCGCGCCCGCGCGCGCGCCGTCGGGTCGATCGTCCCGGCAGCACTCCTGCCCCCGCCCTCGCCGCCATCCGCGGGGCGGCCCTGGGCCTCGTCGTCGGCCCCGGTGTCGTCGGCCCTGGAGCCGTCGTCGGCCCCAGTGTCGTCGTGGGTGTCGGAGCCGTCGTGGGTGTCGGAGCCGTTGTGGGTGTCGGAGTCGTCGTGGGTGTCGGTGCCGTTGATCGGTCCCATCGTCGCCGGGGGGAGGGCGGTGGGGGCGAGCTGCGCGGCGGCGAGCCGGGCCGCGCCGAGTGCCACGACGTGCTTGGGATGCGCGTCGACGACCGTGGGGCGCTGCAGCGCCGCCTCGATCGTCCGGGCCACCATGGGGATGCGCGAGGAACCGCCGGCGAGCAGCACCGCCGACAGGTCGCCGGGCTTGACCTCGGCGGAACTCAGTGCACGGTGCAATGCCTCCACGGTGGAATCGATTGCAGGCCTGATCATCTCCTCGAACTGCGCCCGGCCAAGCGTCACCTCGTGCTTTGCGCCGGGCAGAAACACCGGGATGACGGTGTCCTCATCGGCGGAGAGGGCCTCCTTGGCCAGGACGCATTCCTGCCGCAGCCGCCACAGCGCGACGGCGGTGTCGTGATCACCGGGATCGGCCGCGGAGACGGCGCCGTTCAGCGCGCGGTCGACGTGGTGGACGATCGCCTCGTCGAAGTCGGCGCCGCCCAACCACTCGATGCCCTCCGGGTTGCCGAGGATCCGCGGCTGGCCCGCCTCCATCCGCAGCACCGCGGCGTCGAACGTGCCGCCGCCGAGGTCGTACACGGCGACGACGTCGCCGTCCGACAACTGCCGACTGGCGGCATAGTAGGTCACCGCGGCGACCGGCTCCGTCACGAGTGGAACGTCGGTGAGCCCGGCCAGCCGGGGCACCTCGTCGAACTGCTCCAACCGGTAGGGGCCCCACACGGCCGGCCGGGTGAGGACGATCCGTTCCGGGGGCGATCCCTGCAGGCGGACCGCGCTGTCGACCGCGTCGCGCAGCATCGCCGCCAGCAGCGCCGCCGGCGAGAACGGGGCCTCGCCCAGGAGCACCGGAGTGGGATCGCCCAGCCGTCGCTTGAACTCCCGCGCCGCCCGGTCGGGTTCCTGCACGGCGCGGCGTTCGGCGGCGTCGCCGGTCAGCAGCGGCCCGTTGCGGCCGGCGTAGACGACCGTGGGGGCGACGATGCTGCGATTGCCGAGGCTGACCATCTCTGTTCGGTCGGACCACCCGATCGCCACCGCCGTGAAGGTGGTCCCGAGATCGATTCCGAGGCCGTACGTCACCGTGCCGGACTCCGCACAGGCGTGACGACCGATCGCATGGAACCTCCCGAAATGTCTACCTCCAGCAAGCTACTCCGGGGAAAAGGCCAGGGTCTAGTGCGCCCCGGGACCATTGATCGCCGGCTGGCGGCACCGTTTCCAGGAAAGGGCTTCCGAGCTGGGCAGACCGGGCAGGTCGAGAGTGTTCCGACCGGTGGGAGTCGGCGGTCTCCGTTCTGTCGTCGACGCTACCGTCGCTTACATTTCATCTATCAGCTACCTTCTGTCCGGGTCCCTTTCCGGTAAAGGGGAGCGTGAGCGGGTGGCCATGGTCGCCGCCGCGGAAACGCACCCACCAAGGTGGTGCCTCCAAGGTCGTCCGCGGGCATGCCGTGAACCGGGGACGCTCGCTGCACCGTGTTGCGAGCATGGGACGAGGACTGTGATGAGCGGCACCATTAGATTCGATTCGGGCAAGTACGATCAGTTGATCACCCAGCTTGGTGCGGCCCTGAAGGAGCTTGGGGACGGCGCCGCCGGTCCGCTGGCGCTGACGGCTGACGTGCAACTGCAACCGAGCGGTCAGACCTGGCAGCCGGCCGTCGATCTGGTCGGCGCGGGTACCGCGCTGTTCGGTCTGATCAGCGAGAACAACGATTCCCTGAAGACGGGGCTGGGCGACCTGAGCACCGCCCTCGCGCAGGGGCGGTCGATCTTCAACGACGTGGAGGACCTGGCTGCGGCCACCGCCGGGCAGTTCGACCAGGTGGTAGGGCATCCACTGGGCGCCGTCCACGCCCGGAACGAGGGCGCTGGCGCGTTGTGAGCGCTTCGGAGACGCTGACCGACTTCGCCTCCGCACTGGCGGCTGTGACGGGTGTTCGGGTGGATCTGCGGGGCGCCGCGTCTCCGGCGGACGGCTGGATCACCTTCGGCAGCCCGGGATGGTGGACCTACGCCCCCTTCGGCAGCCCGCTTTTCACCGTCGGCCTCAACCTCCAGGCGTTGGCGGACTGGGGGTCCGCGGTGTCGAGCCTGGACGACGTCGCCGACGAGCTGTCCGCCGGGACCCTGGGCCTCATGGACGTCCGGCGGCTGCGGGACGCCGAGCAGACGGTGCGGCTGCACACCGACCACCTGAGCGCCGCCAACGGCGACACGAGAAACGCTGCCCTGCTGTTCGGTGACGGCGATGCACTGACCTCGGGGAGCGCCGCGCAGGAGATCTCCACCGTGGTGGGGGGGCTGGCCTCGGGCCTGTCCGGCTATTACGACAAGCTGTCCGGTCCGCCACCGATCGCCTCCGCGCTGCACGACGTGGGCGAGGCGCTGGCCGCGTTCGGTCGGGGGATGGCCGGCGCCTACTGGGAATCGGCCCTGCACAACTCGGCCGCCGACGGGATCAACGGCATCGCGGCCAACATGCAGAAGTACCTGTTCGGCCAGCCGGTGACGACGCAGACGGTGGCGCAGGTTCTCGCCGGCTACTCCTCGTCGGCCGTGGGGGGGCTTCCGAGCGGGATGGCCGACTTCAGCGGCGATCTGGCCCAGGCCGCCGTGTGGAGTGCCGCCAGCGCCGCCGTGACCAATCGGATCCTCGGCGAACTGGACACGCTCGACGCACGGGCCAAGGACCTCGCCGGCACGCTCAGCGACGCCTACCAGACCGCGACGGAGAGGCTGGACGGCGTGTCGGGGAAGCGCGCGCAGAAGCGGTTCCGACGGTCGGAGAAGCCCCAGGCCGGGAAGCCGATCGAGGGCACGGTCAACCGGCTCTCGGATCCGTTGACGCGGAGCCGGGACAGTCTGTCGACGATGGTGCAGCCGTCGCGCACGAGGATGCTCGGGCAGGTCGAGTCCATGAGGTCGCCGGGGGCACTGGCGGGCATCGTGAACGGCGGGCCGGACGGGACGCTCCAGGTGAGCAAGGGGCAGCCGCTGCCCGGGCCGGGTGACAGCCAGGGCCAGAACATCGAGGCGTCGGGGACGCCGACGCCCGCGGGAACGACGACGCCCGTGTCCGGCGAGATGCGGGTGCGAACGGAGGCATTGGATCCGATGGACCCGAAGACGCAGGTACCGGGCGAGCGGATGGAGGGGGTCGAGCCGCTGACGCCGCAGGGTCAGCAGCCGGTGGGGGCACTGTCGGGCATCGTGAACGGCGGGCCGGACGGGACGCTCCAGGTGAGCCAGGGCCAGCCCCTGCCCGGGCCGGGTGACAGCCAGGGCCAGAACATCGAGGCGTCGGGGACGCCGACGCCCGCGGGAACGACGACCAGCCCGGTGTAGATGACCAGCCCGGTGTAGACGACCAGCCCGGTGTGACGATCAGCCCGGTGTAGGAGCCACGCCGTGGTGGGGTGCGGAGCCCGCATTTCTCCACCCCTCGAAGCCCTGCGAATCCGGTCCGTGAGTGCCCGGTGGGTGCCCCACCCGTGAACCAGGCGGCCCGGCAGGACCGTGCTCCGGCCAAGGGGCCCGCGGCGGTGGGCCCGACGGCACGCTGTTCAGGCAAGTCTGGAGGTTCTGGTGACCGAGGCCCCGACAAGCGTCGTGTCGGTGGGAGGCGTCGACGGTGTCGCTTCCGATGCTCGTGACGCATGGATGACCGACGCCTGNCATCGGGCGCTGCTCGGCCTCGCCGGCTTCCTGCCCGACGAGCTGATCAGCACGGCGCGGTTCTGGCTGGCGCAGGGCCAGCGGTTCGACATCGCCCAGGCGGTCACGCTCGCCGTGGCCACCGGCCTGCTCGACGTGGGCGGCGCCGAGATCGGGCTGGCCCGCGAGGAGTTCAGGGCCGCCGGGCAGGAGAAGGACGGACTGCTGGGAGCGCTGGATGTCCTGCCCATCGCCGAACGGCTCCCGACCGCCTGGGAGTTCCGCTCCGGTGATCCCTACGCCGACGGGACGGCGGCATCCCTGCCCATCGACCTGACCACCGGCGTGGGGCCAGCCGAGCTGGCCGACACCGAACAGGCGATCCTCGCGGCCATCCTGGCCGAGCCGGACGCCGCCGGCCTGTGGCGGACCTGGCGGGTTTCGGCCGCGGGCGAGCCCTGGGCGCCGCCCAAGCGGGTCTTCGCGGTCACGATCGAGGCGGGTACGCGACCACCGGTCGAGGTGACCTCACGGCTGCAGACCGCGCTGGTCGCCGCCGGGGAGCCCGACCCGCAGGTCGAGGTGAGCGTTGTGGGTACCGACACGCCCTCGTACCAGACCCTCGCCCGCATGTGTGGCGCCCTGCTCTGGTCGCGTGAACCGGCGCTCGGCGTGTCGGTCGCCCGAGTGTTCGACGCGGCCGACCCGGTCACCGGCCCGCGCTTCGCCCCGGACCGGCCCCGGATCACCAACGTGGCCGTTCGGGCCCGCCTGCTCGGCTACCTGGACAACGGCGTCGCCCTCTTCGATGGCTCCGCGCCGATGCCGGACGTCCTCGACCCGGCCCAGGGGGACGTCGTGCCGGGCACGTTTCGCACGGACGGCCGGTGGGTGTGGACCGACGCCGTCGGCTACTACCTGCGTGCGTACGGCATCGCGCCGGAGCAGGGGTTCCGGTGGCACCTGGAGCACGGCGAACCGGCCGAGCGGATCGACGAGGTCGTCCTGCACCGCGTGCTGGCGACCGTGCTGAGTCGGCGGCGGGAGGACGAAGCCGCGTGGGTCGTCCCGCCGGCGGGCCAGTCCGCCGCCCCGGACGCGCCGTGACCGCGCGGGGCCTCGGCGCGGGTCCGGACCTCGTGAGGACCTGACTATGAAGCCGGCTACGTCATGAGCCTCGCCACCGGCTATCTCGTCGGTGCCGAGCCTGCCACCGAGGCTGTGCGTGCCACCGAGGCGGTACCTCCTGCCACCGACGCCTGGCGCGACTGGGCTGACCGGTACGACGAGACCGAGGCCGTCGAGCATCACCCGGGCCCCGGGGCGGGGTCGGGTCCGGTTCCCCTCGCCGCGGTCGCCGGCTGGCTGCCCCCCGAGACGAGTGTCGGATGGAGCGCCGCGGGCCGGCCGGTGCCGCGGCTGCTGGCCTCGCCGTCACAGGCCCCGCGGGATCCCGCCGGACGGGCGCAGGGAACGCCCCCGCCGGAGCCGACGGAACCGATCCTGGCGCGGCTGCTCGAGGGCACCCTCGCCACCGCCGCCGGCCGGTTCTTCGAGCCGGCTCTGGCCGGAGCAATGCGGCGGCTGCCGGTGGCCCCACCCGGGATGTTCACCGTTCACCTGGGCACCGGCCCGGCAGGCTTCCAGGTCAACGGTCGCCCCGTCCCGCCCGCGCTGCTGGCCCGGCTGATCCGTGCCTGTCCCGAGTGGCGCGGCCGGCCGCTGCTGGTCCTGGCGCATCCGCAGCCGGCACCGAACCGACTGGCCGCCCTGGTCCGTGCGCTGCTCGCCGGGGTCGGTGTCCCGGTGTACACCGCGGACGCCGGTGTCCTGCTGCTGCCGGGCGGGGCGATCACCGGAACGTCGTTCCATCGATGGTCGGTACCGGCGGAGGGGCAGAGCGAAGCGGAAGCGTCTTCGTCCGTCGGCCCATGGCTGCCGCACGGGTGGCCCGCAGCGGCGCGCGCGGGCGAGCGCGGCACTCCACTCGTTCGGACGCCCGAACCATCCGAACCATCCGAACCATCCGAACCATCCGGACTATCCGAACCGCCTGAACCGCCTGAACCGCCTGAAACCAGGCCGCTCCCCGCGCCGGTGCCGCTACCTGCGTCGCTTGCCTCGCCGGCTGCGGGGGGATCGTCAGCTCCCGGTCCGATGCCCGGTGTCATCCGGCGCTCCCTTCCCACGGCGACCCCCTGGTCACCTCCGGTCCCCGCCTCGCCGCCACCCGCATCCCCGCCACCTCCTGCATCCCCGCCACCTCCTGCATCCCCGCCACCTCCTGCATCCCAGCCACCTCCTGCATCCCAGCCACCACCTGCATCGCCTCCTGCGTCACCGCACCCTGTGTCCGGTTCCTCGGAGCTCTCCGCTCCGGTCGGGCAGTCGCCGGCGCAGGGGCTCTCGCGGGGCGCGGATCCGGTGGCCGACATGGGTGGCGGGGCGCAGCCCGGCCCGCGTTGGTACCAGCGGATGCCGCCCGATGGCACTCCCGCCCGGCCCGGGGCGGCCCCGGTCGGATCCGCGGTGGATTCCGCGCTGGAGGAAGCTCTCGGCCACGGCCGGGACCTGGCGGCGGGCCCCCACCGCGTCCCCGGTGCCGCACCGCCTCCGCTCGACCCGACCGAGGCCATGCCCGCCGACAGCGCCGCGGAGGGGAGCCACGAAGCGGCCCGCGTCCCCCGCCAGGTCACCGGCGATGGCCGCTTCGATGACGGCCGCTTCGAGAGAGGCCGCTCCGGCCGGGACGCCGCCGGTGGCGGCTTCGGCGCGGACCGGGCTGACACCGGGCACCTCCTGCCCTGGCTCGCGGTGCTGCCGCGGGTGACGGCGGAGGACCGGGACCGGCTGCGGACGCTGCTCGGGTGGCGCTACGAGACGCACGCACGCGCCGTGATGGGCGCCCTTGCCCTGCAACCGGGCCTGCGGGCGGGAGCCGGGGCGGACGACCTGCTGGCCGGGCTGGTCGCGGTCCGCGCCTATCTCTCGGCGGCGGGACGGCTCGACTCCGCCGACCGGTCGGTGAACGCGGCGCTGCGCAGCGCCGAACGGCGGCAGGACGACGACGGCCTGATCCTGCTGGCCCGCTGCGTCCAGGCCGGCCTCGGTCGGCTGCCGGCCGTGGTGGGTCCGGTGTTCCGCCCGGCGGCTGCGAGCCCGGACGTGGTCGTGCGTCACCGGCCGGGGGACATGCTCGTCGAACCCGCCTTCCTCGAGGTGTCGACGGCCCCCTGGGAGCTGCCGGGACGCACCGTGGAATACGTGATCTGGTCCTCGACGGCCCGCCGGACGACGTGGCTCGGTGCGGACGCGACACCGGGCGGTTCGTCGCGCGAGGCCCTGTTCGTGGCCGGCACCCGGTTCGTCGTCCTCGGCGTCGACCGGCCGACCGACGCCGAGGACGGCCACGCCGGAGTCGGCGAGACCCCCACGCGGGTGCTGCTGCGCGAGGTGGTCGGTGGCCGCGTCGACGACGCGCTGGCGCAGCGCGCGCTCGGGCGGCTGCGCGACGTCCTCGCCGGGCGGTCTCCCGCCACGAGCGGGGCGGCTGCGCCCGACGGCCCGGACGGTGCGCTGCCCGAGCGACTGCGGTTCGCCCTCGGCGTCGGCGCCGGCGGCCGCCCCTTCGCACCCGACGGCGCGCGCCTGGCCGACGCCCTGGGACCGGCCGCGACGACGTGACCCGCCACCCCGCCATTCCGCCACTCCGCCCACAGCCACTCCGCCCCACAGCCACTCCGCCCCACAGCCACCCCGCCACGCCGAGACCCAGGGAGCCTCGCGATGACCGCAGCCGTCCGGTCTGACCTCGTCGCGCCGGCCGAGGGCGCGGCGGTGATCGCCCGGGCGCTGGCCGTCGCCGATCCGGGCGGCACGGTGGCGCTGGGCCCGGGCTTGTACCGGGAGTCACTCGTCTTCTCCCGGGACGTGACCCTGGTCGCGCGCGAGGGCCCGGGCAGCGTCGTGATCGAGGTGCCGCCCGGGGGGACCCTGCTCGTCGCCGACGGGGAGATCAGGCTGCGGGGGCTGGAGCTACGTGGCGGCGACGAGCGAGCGCCGCTGATGCGGGTCGTGGGCGGTCGGCTGCGGATGGACGGTTGCGATCTGCGGGCCACCGCGGCGGTGGCGCTGCACCTGCACGGCGGGCGGACTCGAGTGGTCCGAGGCCGGATCGGAANCCCCGCCGGTGCCGGGGTGGCGGTCGAGGCCGGCCTCGCCGAACTCGTCGACGTCGCCCTGGCGGGCATCGGCGGTCCCGGTCTCACCGTGTCGGGCGGGGCGATGCCGATCCTGCGACGCTGCACGTTCACGGACGTCGAAGGCGTGGGTGTGCTGGCGGCCGGGACGGGAGCGGCGCTGCTCGACCGCTGCCGGATCAGCTCGCTGTCCAGCGCCGCGGTCCTCGCCCGGGAGGACTGCCGCCTGCGGATGGTCGGCTCGCTGGTGGACGGCGGTCAGGTCGGCCTCTACGTCGCCGACCGGGCCCGGCCGACCGTCGAGAACTGCCGGTTTCGCGACACCGCCGGTCCGGCGGTGGTCACCGTGGACCTGGCCGCGCCGAGCCTGGTCGAATGCGTGGTCGACAGCCCCGCCGGCCACGGGCTGCACGCCTCGGGTCGATCGGCGGCCGAGATCCAGCGCTGTGCGGTGCGTGGCAGCGCTGTGGCGGGGGTCGTCGTCGACGGTGACGCAAGCCCGACCCTCCTCGGCGGGGAGATCGTCGGCTGCGGTGACGTGGGAGTCCTCCTGCTCGGCGACTCGACCGCCTGGTTGGACGGCGTCCGGGTGCACGGCAGCCCGATCGGGGTGTCGGTCGAGGACGCCGCCGCGCCGCGGCTGGTCGGGCTCGACATCGGCGACGTCGGCGTCGGCATCCAGGTGCGGGAATCGGCGCATCCGCGTCTTTCCCGCAGCCGGGTACGCGGCACGGCGGGCGCCGCGCTGGTGCTCGGACCCGGTACCCGGGCCACGGTCACGGACACGGAGCTGGTGGGCGACCGTGGGCCCGGGGTTCTGGTCGAGACGGACCGCACGGTCTCGATCGACGGCGGCGTGATCGGCGGCACCGGCGGCGAGGCGGTCCGGCTGGCGACGCAGGCGTCGCGGCTGCGGATGAGTGACGTCGCGACCCGGCAGGACGGCGTTCCCGGCACCGTTGCGGATCCGGGTCCGATGGCGATCCCGGCGGGCCGCACCGCGTCCTGCACCTGACGCGCCCTACAGGACGGTCAGTTCCGCCTGCCGGCGCAGGGTCCGCAGCGCGTAGTGCACCCGGCTCTTCACCGTCCCCTCGGGGATGCCGAGGGCCGTCGCCGCCTGCGCGCAGGTGCGGTCGCGCAGGTAGACCTCGACGAGGGCGGCCCGGTGCTCGGGCCAGATCCGGCCCAGCGCCGCCTGCACGGTGGCGGCGACCAGCACCGACTCGGCGTGGTCCGGCTGGGCCTGGACCTCGGTGTGCTCGGGCTCGAGCTCGAGTTCGGTCAGCCGGGCCCGACGTCCCCGGTAGCCGTCGACGACGAGGTTGTGCGCCACCCGGCGCAGCCAGCCGTTGACCGAGCCGCGCTCGGGGGTCAACCGGTCGAGGTTGTGCCAGGCGCGCAGGAAGGTCTCCTGCACGACGTCCTCCGCCCGCCCGCGGTCGCCGCCGGTGAGCCGGGTCGCGTAGGCGAGCAGGGTCGTCCGGTGCAGGCGCACGAGCTCGTCGAAATGGTCATCCGCCATCCGCGGTTCCACCGTGTTCGCAGGCGGTTCCACCGTGTTCGCAGGCGATTGCGTCATGCTACGACCGTCGCCGTTCGGCGCCGCGCTCGATACCAGGCGCTCCCTACGCCTGCGGGGGAGGACCCGATCCGGCCAGAGGGCTAGCCCTACCGTTGCTCGTCGCCGCGCGTGCTGCCGCTGGCGCGTGCTGCCGCCGGCTCGGGGTGGGGGCGGCGTACCTCCCGTGGCGTAGGCGGGTACGCCGCAAGGAGGACATCGGCGCCCGTAAAGATCGCTCTGTGGGCCGTCGTCGCGCCGTGTCCATCGGATTAGGTTCGGCACTGCTGGACTTGGATCCCTAGAGATGGGCGATCAGCGATGATCGAGGTGCAAGGTCTCACCAAGCGATACGGCGAAAAAGTCGCCGTATCGGAGCTGAGTTTCACGGTCCGGCCCGGCATCGTCACCGGATTTCTCGGGCCGAACGGCTCGGGAAAGTCGACGACGATGCGAATGATCGTGGGTCTGGACCAGCCGAGCGAGGGCAGCGTCCTGATCAACGGGCAGCGGTACCGGGATTTCCGGGCACCGCTGTGCGAGGTCGGTGCGTTGTTGGAGGCGCGGTCGGTGCACACCGGTCGGTCGGCCTACAACCACCTGCTGGCCCTCGCCCAGACCCACGGCATCCCGCGCCGCCGGGTCGGCGACGTCATCGAGCTGGTCGGGCTGGGCGGCGTGGCCCGCAAGCGGGCCGGGGGCTTCTCGCTGGGCATGGGGCAGCGGCTGGGCATCGCCGCGGCGCTGCTCGGGGATCCCGGGACGCTGATCCTCGACGAGCCGGTCAACGGTCTCGACCCGGAGGGCATCCGCTGGATCCGCACCCTGCTGCAGGATCTGGCCGCGCAGGGACGCACGGTGCTGGTGTCGTCCCACCTGATGAGCGAGATGGCGCTCACCGCCGAGCATCTCGTCGTCATCGGCCAGGGCCGGCTGATCGCGGACATGTCCGTCGCGGACTTCGTCGCCGGCGCCTCCGAGAACGTCGTGCACGTCCGCTCGCCGCGCGCGCCGGAGCTGCGGGATCTGCTGCTGGCGGCGGACGTCACGATCCGCGCGGACGGAGCCGACGTGCTCGAGGTGTCGGGGCTGCCGAGCAGTCGGATCGGTGAGATCGCGGCCGCGGCCGGCATCGCACTGTCCGAGCTGACGCCGCGGCAGGCGTCGCTGGAGGAGGCGTTCATGGCGCTGACCCATGACGCCGTCGAGTACCACGGCGGCTCCGCGTCGGCGCTGCCGCACCAGCCGGGGGACGGGTCGGCACCGGCGGCGGGCGGCGCCCGCCTCGAGACGCACGGGGCGGGAGCGAGATCATGACGACGCTGACGGACGTCGGACCGGCACGCGGCGAGCTGACGGCGCAGGCCGGCTACGGGGTCACCCAACGGCGGGTCCTGCTGTCGGAGTGGACGAAGCTGCGGTCCCTGCGCTCGACCCTGTTCTCCCTGCTCGCGGCCATCGTCTTCGTGGTCGCCCTCGGCATCCTCATCTCCTGGGCGCAGGCCAGCCACTGGAATCAGGAGTCGCCGATCGACCGGCTCACCTTCGATCCGACGAACACGAGCCTGAGTGGCGTGTTCCTCGCCCAGCTCGCGATCGGCGTGCTCGGCGTGCTGATGTTCAGCGGCGAGTACGGCACGGGCATGATCCGTGCGACGATCACCGCGGTGCCCCACCGCCTGCCGGTGCTGTGGGCGAAGTCGATCGTGTTCGGGGTCGTCACGCTCGTGCTGATGACGGTCTCGTCGTTCGTCGCCTTCGTCGGCGGCCAGGCGATGCTGTCGTCGAAGCACATCGACACCACGCTCGGTCATCCCGGCGTCCTCACCGCCGTGTTCGGCGGCGGCCTTTATCTGACGGTCGTGGCCCTGCTGGGGGTCGCTCTCGGCGCACTGGTCCGCAGCACCGCCGGCGGGATCGCCACCCTGTTCGGGGTGCTGCTGATCCTGCCGCTGATCGTCAACTTCCTGCCGTCGAGCTGGTCGAACAACATCGACCCGTACCTGCCCAGCAGCGCCGGCCAGGACATCTTCACCGTCGTGCGGGACTCCTCCTCGCTCGGGCCCTGGACCGGCTTCCTGCTGTTCTGCGGGTACGCGGCGGTCCTGCTGGCCGCCGCGGCGGTGGTCCTGCGGCGACGGGACGCCTAGGCTCGTGGCCTCCTCGACGCGGGGCATCGGTCGGGGCCTTCGGCGGGGCATCGGTCGGGGCTTCGGACGGGTCGTCGCGAGCACGGCCGCGAGCACAATGGAGCCCGTGGCCCTCGACGTGGCTGTCGACGATCTGCCCGGCCTGCGCAGCCCCGGGCGGCTGCTGCGGCTGCTCGCGGCGCATCCGACCGGGGTCGACGCGGCGGTCGTGCTGCCGTGCGCGGCGCTGGCGCTGATCGCCGCGGTGCTGCACCCCGAGGGGCAGGCGCTGAGCCTGGTGTTCGCGGCCGTGCTGCTGGTTCCGCTGATCTGGCGGCGGTCGCGGCCGCTGGCGGTGTTCGCCCTGCTCGCCGCGATCGCCTTCGTCCAGTGGCTGCTCGACGTGACCTCGCCCGGCGACGCGGCGCTGGTCATCGCCCTCTACTCGGTCGCCGCGTCCCGGCCCCGCCGCTGGACGCTGCTCGCGGCCGGCGTCACCGAGCTCGGGGTGGTGCTGGCGGCCGTGCGCTGGGGCGGGCCGCCGGTGCGGGAGATGTTCAGCGCCTTCGTGTTCCTCACCGGCATGATGATCGCGGCCTGCGCGACCGGGGTGAACATCGGCGGGCGCCGCGCCCGGCTGGCCTACCTGGAGGACCGCGCGGCCCGCCTCGAACGCGAACGCGACCAGCAGAACCGCCTGGGCGCCGCGGCGGAACGGGCCCGCATCGCCCGCGAGATGCACGACGTCGTCGCCCACAACCTGTCCGTGATGATCGCCCTCGCCGACGGCGTGGCGTTCACCCTCGACACCGACCCCGCCGAGGCCGGCCGGGCGGTCCAGGCCGTGTCCGACACGGGCCGGGAGGCGCTCGGGGAGATGCGCCGGCTGCTCGGCATCCTGCGCGACGACGCGCAGCAGGACACCCGTGCGCCGCAGCCCGGCCTCGGTGATCTCGACCGACTGGTCGAGCAGGTCCGGGCGACCGGCCTGCCCGTCACCCTGGAGGTGGGCGGCGAGCCGCTCGCGCTGTCCGCCGGCGCCGCCCTCACCGTCTACCGGCTCGTCCAGGAAGCCCTGACCAACACCCTCAAGCACGGCGGGCCCGCGGCGACGGCCCAGGTCCGGCTGCGGTACGGCGCCGGCGCGCTCGAGGTCGAGATCCTCGACGGCGGACCGCTCGCCGGTGCTGGTGGGCAGGGCAGTGCTGGTGGGCCCGCCGGTGCTGGTGGGCAGGGCAGTGCTGGTGGGCAGGGCAGTGCTGGTGGGCAGGGACTTGTCGGGATGCGGGAACGGGTGGCGGCCTTCGGCGGCATCGTGGTGGCCGGACCGCGGCCGACGGGCGGCTGGCGCGTCCACGCACGGCTGCCCGCCGCTCCCGATCCGGTCGCGCCCGCCGACGGCCCCGCGCCGGGCACCGCCTCGCCGGGCGGCCCTGTGCCGGGCGGCCCGGTGCCCAGGTGGGTCGCGGCGCAGCGGGTGGCCGGGTGACGATCTCGGTCCTGCTCGTGGACGACCAACCGCTGCTGCGCCTCGGCTTCCGGATGGTGCTGTCCTCGCAGCCCGACCTGACCGTCGCCGGGGAGGCGGGCGACGGCGCGGAGGCGATCCGGCTGACCGCCGAGCTCGCCCCCGACGTCGTGCTCATGGACGTCCGGATGCCCGGCGTGGACGGGATCGAGGCGACCCGTCAGATCATCGGCGCCGGCGGGGCGGCCCGGATCCTCATCCTGACCACCTTCGATCTCGACCAGTACGCCTACGCGGCCCTGCGTTCGGGTGCCAGCGGCTTCCTGCTCAAGGACGTGCGTCCGGCGGACCTGCTGTCCGCGATCCGGGCGGTGGCGGTCGGCGACGCGGTGGTCGCGCCGAGCATCACCCGCCGGCTGCTCGACACCTTCGCCCACCGGCTGCCCGACCCGGACAGCCCGCGCGCACCCGCCGATCCCCGCCTGGGCCGCCTCACCGACCGCGAGCTGGTCGTCCTGGGCGAGGTCGCGGCCGGACACTCCAACGCCGAGATCGCGGCGCACCTCGTGCTGTCGGAGGCCACCGTGAAGACCCATGTCGGCCGGATCCTCGCGAAGCTGGAGCTGCGCGACCGCGTGCAGGCGGTCGTCTTCGCCTACGAGACGGGCCTCGTGCGCCCCTCCGACCGGCCACCCACCCAGCCGGGGACGGCCTGACTCCCGCCACGGTCCCAGCTCCTTGCACAGGCCGGCGATGACCTCCGCCGCCGACGAGAACCCGCTGCGGCTAGGGTGATTAGAGGTGTTCGTCCTGATGTGAGGAGGCTGGCTGCGATGACGGGCGCAGGCGAGCGGGATCCGGCGGGCGGGCGGTGGTGGCAGAGTCTCGTCGAGGAGCGCAGCCCGGTGGATCTCAGGACGGACCAGCCGCATTCGGCCCGGATGTACGACTACTACCTCGGCGGAAAGGACCACTTTCCCGCCGACCGGGAAGCCGCCGAGCAGGCCCTGCTCGCGTCCCCGAACGTCGCCACCGCCGCCCGGACGAGCCGGGCGTTCATGACCCGGGTGATGCGCTTCCTCGCCGGTGAGGTCGGGATCCGCCAGTTCCTCGACATCGGCACCGGCATTCCCACCTCGCCGAACCTGCACGAGACCGTCCAGAGCATCGCCCCGGACTCGCGGGTCGTCTACGCCGACAACGACCCGATCGTGCTCGCGCACGCCCGCGCCCTGCTGACCAGCAGCCCCCAGGGCGCCACCGCCTACCTCGACGCCGACCTGCGCGACCCCGAGCGCATCCTGGGCGCCCCCGAAGTGCGTGCCACGCTCGATCTGCGCCGGCCGGTCGCCCTGTCCCTGATGTCGATCTTCCACTTCATCCCCGACTCCGACGACCCGCACGACCTGCTGCGCCGGCTGCTCGACGCGCTGCCGTCGGGCAGCTACCTCGTCCTGAGCCACGGCACCGGTGATGTCGACCCGGCGGTGGCGGCCGCGGCCGAGGCCTACCGGCGGCGCGGCATCCCCACCCGGCTGCGCAGCCTGGCCGAGGTCGAGAGCCTGTTCACCGGGCTGGAGCTGATCGAGCCCGGGGTACGGCTGCTGCACCGCTGGCGCCCCGACGGCGCCATCCCGGGTGACCTGACCGATGCCCAGGTCAGCGCCTACGGCGGCGTCGCCCGGAAGGCCTAGCGGGCGGCGCGGGGCCCCATGGGGGCATGGACATCCGCTCGATTGTGTCGTACTAAATGGGCAGGGGCCGGTGGGGCCGGCGATCGCCCGATCGAGGCTCGGCCGGCGCGGGAGCGGAGGCGGCGAGCGATGAGCACAACAAGTCACGACAGGGACCCCTACGCGTTACGGGACAGGATTCTGGCGCTCGATCCCGTCGAGAATGCCCGGGAGATCGCCCATCTTTTTCACCGCGACTTCCAGCGGGCCCTGCTGCCGCAGATCGCGACCGGCTTCTTCGCGACGATCTCACCGCCCCGGATGACCCGCATCCTGATTCGCACCGGTGAACTGGAGTTCCGTAACCGCAAACGACTGGTGGATCAGATGCTCATCCACCACGAGATGCTGACCCACGGATTCGTGCCGGGTCGGGGGCGCGACGCGCTGCGGCGGATGAACGAGATGCACCGCCAGTACGCGATTACCGCGGAGGATTTCACGGCCGTGTCGGTCGAGACCACCCTCGGCCAGCTCACCGCGGCCCGGGAGTACGGGTGGCGGGAGCTCACCGAGCACGAGGTGCTCGGCGTCGTCGAGTTCGAGCGCGTGCAGGCCCTGCACATGAACATCCGGGACGTGCCCGCCACCGAGGCGGAGATGGTGGCCTTCCGCGACGACTACTTCGCCCGGCAGGTGCGGTTCGCCCCGTCGAATCGGCGGCTCGCCGAGGCCGCGCTTCGGCTGCTGGCGACCGCCGTGCCGGTGCACATCGCCCCGCGGGTCGAGAAGGTCATGATGAGCCTGACCGATCCCCGCATCGTCGCGGCTTTGGGTTACGACTATCCCGACGCCGCCTACCGGGAGCGGGTCCACCGCGCCACGCGCGAGCATGCGGCCCGGGACGCCACCGACAAGCGGGCGCCGCAGGTCGTCCTCGACCTGATCGCGAGCGTCTACCCCGACGGGTACGAGATCGACCGGCTCGGCACGCATCTGCGCGGCCAGGGGCAGCCGGAAGGGCGACGGGACCACGCCGGCCCGCCGCCCATGTGCCCGGTGTGACTCACGCGACGTGACCAAAGCAGCGTGACCAAAGCAGCGTGACCAAAGCGACGTGACCAAAGTAACGTGGACGGGGTGGCTGTCGGACCGCTGCCCCGAGCATCGCCGGGTTGGCGCGCATGGGCCTGCCTCGTGCCGTCCCCGGCGGTGCGACACGTCGATGTGCGCCGCTTCGCGAAACCGGCTTCCCACATCTCGCGCTACACATCAACGCGGAAAGTTCTTACATCCACCGGTCGACCTGTGTCTGTCAACGCGCAAATGTGTTTGTGTAAGTGTCTCGCGGTCTGATATAGCCCGTCTGGGTGGACCCGGGACGCGCCCCTGGCCGCTCGATCGCCACGGCTTCCCTGCTAGGCTTCCGTCGGACGAAACATGAAGATCCGATCGGGAGATAGGCAGCATACGAACTGTCGTATGTGAGTGACATCTTCCGATCTCCGTCGGCCCGGAAGACGGGTGACGCTGGAGGTTGCAGCACACATTGCGGTGGACGCAATGTGTGCTGCCGTCATCCCGGCGGAATTGCAGCCGAGTGGGCGTCGCCACGGGGGGGGTTCGGTCGGGTCTTAACAACAGTCGAGAGGTGGCTCATGCGGGTGTTGCGGACGAGGTTTGCCGTGGCGATGATTGCGGCGGCGACGATGCTGGCGGCGTGCAGCTCCGGCGGACCCTCGGATGCTTCGCAAGCGAGCGGGACCTGTGCGCCGGGGGTGACCGACAACTCCATCAAGGTGGGGCTGCTCTACCCCGACACCGGGGTGATGGGGACCCAGTTCTCGGGTTACCGGGCCGGTGTCAACGCCCGGATCTCGGCGCAGAACGCCGCCGGCGGTGTCAACGGACGGAAGATCGACTACGTCTGGGAGGACGACGAATCCGATCCCCGGGGCAATCTGCAGGGCGCGCGGACCCTCGTCAACGAGGGGGCCTTCGCCGTCCTGGAGTACACCTCGTTCTCCCAGGGATCGGGCCAGTACCTCGACGACCAGCACATTCCCGTCGTCGGGGTGGCCGATCAGCCGTTCTGGGGTGACCACGACAACATGTTCACCTACACCTTCGTCACCGACGCCGGTCGCAGCACGACGACGCTCGCCGACTTCGTGCGTCAGCAGGGCGGCACCAAGGCGGCGCTGGTCGTCACCTTCCTGACCGAGGCGTCCAAGCTGTACGCGGCGGGCGTCCGGCAGAGTCTGGAGAACGCCGGCATCCCGGTGGTCCAGGACGACATCGACTCCACCAACGCCACAGACGTCGCTCGGAAGATCATCGATGCCGGCGCCGACACGGTCATCGCCGCCTCGCCGCTGGACCTGTACANCGGCGCGCTCGACGCGGCCATCAGCGCCGGCCATCCCATCAAGGTCGCCGTCTCGGCGGTCAGCTACGACCCGCGCCTGCTCGCGCCCTACGGCCAGAAGCTCGCCGGCACCTACTCCCAGCTCACCTTCGCCGCCCTGGAGCGGAACCTGCCCGCGCAGCAGCGGTTCCTGCAGGCGATGGCCGCCTACTCGCCCGAGATCCAGCCCGCCGGCCAGCAGAGCGCCATCGCCGGCTACATCAACGCGGACCTGTTCATCCGCGGACTGAAGACCCAGCACGGCTGCCCGACCCGGGCATCGTTCATGACCGGCATGCGATCGATCACCGACTACGACGCCGACGGCATGATGGTGCAGAAGATCAACCTCACCGCCGACCACGGGCAGCTCGACCGCTGCTCGGACTTCGTGCGCATCGCCGCCACCGGCGACCGCTTCGAGGTCGTCAACCCGCAGCCGCTGTGCGGACAGCGCATCGGCGGCAACGGATAGATCGGCGGCGGTCAGTCCTCCACCGCGCGCAGCGCCGTCGCCGGGCAGCGGTCGACCGCCCGGCGCGCGGCGTCGACGCTGGNCGGGTCCACCGGGTCGGCCTCGTCGACCAGCGGCGTCACGAGGCCGTCCTCGCCCTGGTCGAAGACCTCCGGCGCCGTCATCACACAGTTTCCGGCGCCGATGCACCGGTCCCGCTCGGCCACGATCCGCACGGCGGCACTCCTCTCTCGATGATCCTCAGCGACCCTCACGCCGGCGCCGGCGACGGCGGACCGCGCCCGTCACCACGTGACGGGCAGCGCCTGCAGTCCGTGGATCACCGAGTAGGGCCGGAAGGCGATCTGCTCGTACGGCACGGCGAGCGCGAGGCCGGGGAAGCGTCGCAGCAGGGAAGGGTAGGCGATCCGCAGCTCCAGGCGGGCCAGCGGCGCGCCGAGGCAGTGGTGCAGACCGTGACCGAAGGCGACGTGCCCGGTGGGCTCGCGGGTGATGTCGAGGTGGTCCGGATCGTCGACGAGCGCCGGGTCGCGGTTCGCCCCGGGCAGCGCGAGGACGACGTGTTCCCCGGCCGCGATGGTGCTCCCGGCGATGGTCACCTCCGTCGTCGCCGTGCGCGGGATGCCGGCGTGGACGATGGACAGCCAGCGCAGCAGTTCCTCGACGGCCGGTTCGACGCTGGCCGGATCGTCGCGGACCCGGGCGAGCTGGTCGGGGTGGCGCAGCAGCGCGAGGGTGCCCAGTCCCAGCATGTTCGCGGTCGTCTCGTGGCCGGCGAGAAGCAGTAGGGAGGCGATGCCGACGAGCTCCTCGGCGCTGACGTCGTCGCCGTGTTCGCGCACGAGCATGCCGAGGATGTCCTCCCCGGGATCGCGGCGCGCCCGCTCGACGAGGGTGGCCATGTACGCGCGGCTGGCCTGCTGCAGGGCGAGGCGGCGCTGCGGCGGCTGGGAGGCGTCGAGCTGGTCGGCGGTGCGCCGCTGGAAGTCGGCCCGGTCGGCATAGGGAACGCCGAGCAGCTCGCAGATGACCAGGGACGGCACCGGCAGGGCGAACGTCGAGACCAGATCGGCCGGCTTGCCGGCCCGCTCCACGTCGTCGAGGGCCGCGTTGACGATGTCGACGATCCGCGGCTCGAGTGCCCGCATCCGGCGCATGGTGAATTCCGGCGTGAGCATCCGGCGCAACCGGGTGTGCTCCGGCGGGTCGTAGGACAGAAGATTTCCCACCCGGGCCCGGGCGTATTCCTCCTCGGTTGGCCCGGCGGCGTCGGGGGGTGTGAGCGCACGCCGATCCGCGGTACTGAACCGCGCCGAATCGGAAAGCACCTCCCGAACGTCGTCGTAACGGCTCACGAGATGGGCGGGCACGCCGAAAGGCGTCACCACCGGACAGACGCCCGCCCTGTCGCGGACCTCGCCGAGCTCGGAGATCGGATCGAACTGCGCGCGCCGCATGTGCAGTGGTATTTCCGATACTTCGGTCATCACCTCTCCGCCCTTCGCCGATCGCGCTGAACGTGACGCCGACGACGCTACCACTGAAGTGAAAGGTCGCTATCACTTCGCTGGGACGGATCTTCGAGGCCGATCTCCCTCGGTGCGACGGGTGCCGCGAACCGGCCACGAAGTGCGCTTACCGCCAGGAGGCGGTCAAGACCGACGGACCCGTCCGGGGGCACCTTGGTGGTAATCACGTCGATGCCATTCACCGGCCGGGCGGGCCGTGCCCGGGGATGGCCTCGTTCTCGCCGCCCTCGATTTCGCCGCCCCCGGTCTCGCCGCCGGCGGCGTCCGACGTCTGGATCCGCGCGATCTCGACCCGCCGCCGCCCGACCCCGGTGGACACCGCGGCGCGCACAGCCGCCGCGAAGACGACGAGGGCGAAACCGGCCACGACCGCGAGGTCGATCCAGAACGGGAGCACGCCGCGCCCCCCGAACTGGCCCAGCCAGGACAGGACCGCCAGGCCACCGAGCCACGGGGCGATCCACCACGCGGCGCGCCACTCCAGGTCCGGCCGCCGGCCGGCGGGCCGGGTCGCCTGATAACCGCCGAACACCGCCAGCCCGACGGCGATCGCGGCGAACAGCTTCTGGTTGGTCCGCCAGCCGGCCCAGTAGATGACCAGGTTGGCTGCGGCGAAGCCGAGCGGGGCGAGGATCCGCGCGGCGGGCAGGCGGTAGGGGCGGAACCGGTCGGGGTCGGCGCGGCGCAGCACGGCCAGGCAGACGGGCGCGAAACCGTACATGACGAACGTCGCCGAGCTGACCAGCCGGACCAGGTTCTGCCAGCTCGGAAAGGGCAGGAGCACCACCATGCCGACGGCGGCCGCGAGCAGTACCGACACGATCGGCACCCCGCGCCGGTCGAGCCGGGCCAGCACGGCCGGCAGGCTCCGGGTGCGGGCCAGGGAATAGGACAGCCGGGCCGAGGTGCCGAGATAGATCAGCGCGGTACCCCCCGGGGAGACGACCGCGTCGATATAGAGCAGAATCGCCAGCCAACCCAGACCGAGGTTGGTGGCAAGCGTCGCGTAAGGCCCGTAGTCGCCCGTGCCGAGCGGCCGGCTCCAGCCCGCGGCGAGCCGGGCCGGCTCGACGGCGGCGATGAAGGCGACCTGGAGCAGGAAATACAGCGCCGTGCCGGCCAGGGTCGCCACAATGATGGCCCGGGGCAGATCCCGGTGCGGCCGTTTCGCCTCGGCGCCCATCTGCACGGCCTGCTCGAAACCCTGCAGCGAGAACACCACCCCCGCGGGCAGCGCGGTGAACACGCCTTTGGCGCCGAACGGGGCGAATCCGCCCCCCGCCTGGAAATTCGCCGGATGGAAGGCGGTGGCCGTCAGCGCGACGACGGTGACGGCGGGAACGAGCACCTTCCACCCGACGGTGACGGTGTTGGTCCGGGCCAGCCAGCGCACGCCGAGCAGGTTGACGGCGGTGAAGACGATCAGGGCCGCGGCGGCGAGGGCGAGCCCGCTGCGGGTCAGGGTGCCGTCGTCGTCCACCAGCCCGGGAAACCGGTGGTCGAGATACGACAGCGCCGCGGTGACCTCGAGCGGAGCCAGAGCGACGGCGGGAATCCAGGCCACCCAGCCGGCGACGAACCCACCGAGCGGCCCGAGGACCAGCTGCGGATAACGGGCCGTGCCACCGGCGACCGGGTAGGCCGCGCCGAGTTCGGCGTAGACGAGGGCGAGCAGGGCGACCAGCGCGCCGGCGATCGCCCAGGAGACGACCGACGCGGGTCCGGCCACCTCAGCGGCGGTGAGCGCGCCGAGCAGCCAGCCGGACCCGATGACCGAGCCGAGCGAGATGAAGGTCAGGCCGGCCAGGCCGAGCTGGCGGTGCAGCCGCGCGCCGCCCGCGCCGCCCGCGCCGGTCGTCTCGCGCGTCTCGTGCACCCTGCGCACCGTGCGCTCCGTCCTGGCCGGTCTCGGCGGCGACTGCGCCGGCGGCGCCAAGACCTATCACATGGTGGCCGCCGGAACCGCGAACGCGCGGTGCAGGTGCGCGAGCGCCGCGCGTACCGCCGGACCGTGCCCGCCGCGCCAGATCAGGGCTAGCCGGGCGGGCGCCTCGACGTCGTCGACGGTGCGGGCGGTGAGCCGATCGGCGTAGCCGGCGGCCATCGAGGCGCTGAGGATCGCGACGCCGAGGCCGCGGGCGGCGAGGTCGGCGAGGGCGTCGGCGGCGCTGGCCTGCAGGGCGATCAGCGGCCGCCGGCGCTGCGCGGCGCAGGCCTCGTCGAACACGGCGCGCAGGCCGGTGCCGGGCGGCATGCAGACGATCGGGTAGGACTCCAGGTCGCGCAGGGTGAGCCGGGGCCGCCGCGTCAGGGGATGGCCGGGCGGCACGGCCGCGACGAGCCGCTCGCTGACGATGGTCAGCGACTCCAACCCCTCGACGGTGGCCTCCGCGGTGCCGATGAGGGCGAGGTCGAGGGCGCCGGCGCGCACCCCGTCGGCGAGGCGGTCGGAGGAGTCCTCCAGCAGCGAGACCACCACGCCGGGATGCGCCCGGTGGAAGGCGGCGAGGGCGTCGAACAGCGGCGTGATGGTGCAACCGATGATCATGCCGAGGGCGAGCCGGCCGCGGATCAGGCCGGTCACCTCGCCGACCGCCTGGCTCACCGCCCCGGCGGCGGTAAGCGCGGCGCGGGCGTGTTCGAGCGCGGCCTTGCCCGCGACGGTGAGCGTGACGGTGCGCGCCGACCGATCGAACAGCTCGGCGCCGAGCTCCCGCTCCAACTGGCGGATCTGGGCGCTGACCCCGGACTGGCTGATGTGCACCCGCTCGGCCGCCCGGGTGAAGTTCTGCTCCTCGGCGACCGCGACGAAGTACTCCAACTGCCTCAGATCCATGAGTAGTGATTCTAGTCTTCAGTAGAACCATCTGTTGGACTTCTGATTGGGCGATGGCCAGGCTGGGACGCACGACGTTGTCCACCCCCGTGAGAAACAGGTGTCGGCATGCGCAAATGGCTGCCACTGACGACCGTCTGCCTCGGCACGTTCATGCTGCTGATCGAGGTCAAGCCCAGCTGACCTACCAAGCCTGACCAGGAGTTTCGCGACTTCGGCACGCTGGCGAGCGAGAGCGACCCCGCCAGACGGCTTGCGTATCTTCGGGGCGCCACAGGGGCGACAGGCAACCTCATCTCCCGGTTGGAAGGGCCGCCGCGAACTCGCCTCTCGTCGCACAGGTGATCTCCCTGGCGGCGCCGATGGAGCGGGCTTGGGCCTGGTCTACTGTGGAGTGGGACGAGCATTCTTCGACACGAGGACCAGTCCGGGAGGTGGTGTCGGCGATGAGCGATGTGCCATCCGGTGGGCCGCCCGCAGGCTCGCGGTACGCCGACGTGCGTCCCTACGCGATCGCGGACACCCTCGGCGAGCTGCATGGTCCGACCTCGGGTGTGGTGGTCCTGGACCGGTGGTTGGACTGGTCGGGTTCGGCCCGGTACGACCTGGCGAAACCCGGCCGCCTCGAACGGATGCACGAGACGGTGCTACGAGAGGCGTCCACGACGGCAACCTGTCCCGCTGGCTGGAGGGGCGCACACTGGTCCGGCTGTGGGGTGATCTGGTTCTGCCGCCGCAGGTCCGGAGCAGGTGGGAGGCCCGGTTCACCGAGCTGACCGCCGGGCATCCGTCTGCGGCGTAGACCGGTGACGGCCAAGCCCCCGCCGATCCACCAGCGACTCGCCCGGATCGGGCTCCAGGTCGGCGGTCCCTACGGTTTCGCTCTCGCCGGCGGCCACGCGGTCGCGGCCCACGGGATCCTCCAGCGGCCGAGCGAGGACGTCGACCTCTTCGCCGACTGGGACCAACGCGCGGACTTCCCCGCCGCCGTCGACGCGGTCATCGCGGCATCCCGAGCGGACGGTCTCGAGGTCGAGACCGAACTCCGGACCGAGCTGATCGCGCGGCTCCACATCACCGAACCAGACAACTCCGACGAGGTCCACCGGGTGGAACTGGTCGCGAACTGGCGGATCGAGCCCCCAGTCCAGATGGACATCGGTCCCGTGCTGCACCTGGACGATGTCATGGCCGGCAAGGCCGACGCATTGTGCAACCGCGCCGCCGCACGCGACTTCCTCGACCTCGACGCCGCAATCAGCAGCGGTCGCTACACCCTCGACCGGCTCTACTAGATCGCCCAACAAGCGGATCCAGGCTTCGGCTGAACCGCCCCGGACCTCCAAGATGCCCGGGGCGGTTCAGATCAGTGTTCGGATGCTGGCAATTTCTTCTGTTCGCCGGTGACATGGACGTGATGATGATTATTAATGGTTTGAATCGCACTCTCGAAGGCACGCTGTGTCGCGATACCCATCGTGAACGTCAGTAGCAGGGCCACGGCGAACTGAACCCAGCCGACCCTCGGTGTGGCACCCAGGCGGCATAGCACGCGGATCAGTAGGTAGATCCAAGGGCCGAACAACCCGAAAGCCCAGTGCGACGACCACCCGAGGGCCACCAACCGTCGAGCGTCGACAACCACCAATAGCAGCGAGGCCAGCCAGACTCCCATAACACTCACTGGAGCGCTGAGTAGTCCGAGCACAAGGCTGCCGGTCGTCTCGGCGGTGATTGCGAAACCCAGACCGATCAGGGGTGTACAGGCGATGGCCCAGGCAACCGAAGGACTCGTGCGCCTGCAGGACGGCATTTCCCGACCGGGATAGCCATTCCCGAAGGGGGCCTGGCAGCGGTGGCTCACCGCCGCCCCCCGCCAGACCCGGTGGCTGCGGATGCATTGTCACGGCTGTTCCGCACTGTTATTCCCACCATGGTGCGCTCCTGGGATCACTATCTCGGTACGCTCGCCGAGGAGATGCACCCGCTCGGCCCAGACAGGCCAGCCGGCCAGGACGAGAGCGTCGAGCACCCGCCCGGGCCGCAGCGGGACGAACGAGAGGCCAAACCGGTTCCCATACGTGTCAAGGAAACTCACCGTCCCAAATAGCCCGAGATACAGATCTCTTTTCTCGTACAGGACCCGTGAGACATCATCGCGGCCAATCATCGTGGTTCGCCGGAATGCCCGGTACTGCACACAGACGTCGGGCGCCACAGTGAGCAGACGCCAGTAACTCGACGTCCTCTGGAACCAGACATGGACGTAAGCACCTCGGAAACGACCGCCGCTCACCTCGCACAGTACTTTCCGAGCGGAATCACATCCAAGGCATGAACCCCCACGGCGGCCCCACTGCCGACACCCACACCTCTACCGAACGAAACATCGCGGAGCGAGCGGCTTCGGCCCTTCGTCAGATAGCCGGCGGGAAGCGAGACGGTCGCGGACTGACACGACCGAGCCGAATATCGACGAGGAGAATACCCGTAGTTGACGCCGAGCGAGCAGCAGCCCCAGCCCCACCACTGGTTGAGAGCCCCGCCTTTGGTACCGAGCCCTTGAGCGCTCATGCCCCAACACACTCCAAAGCAGCCGCTGAAACCGATCTCGGTGTGAGCATATGCCGCCTTCACGAGCCGCCCGCCCCGTGCCCACACGCTCTTCTTACCGCGGCAGTGCTTGCGCCAGACCTGGATGCATTTGCCGTCGAGGTCGAAGGTGTTGTAGGGGTCCTGGTGGGCGTAGTCGTAGGGGTTGTCGGAGCCGCCGGGTTCGGGGTCGGTCTGGAGGAAGCGGCCGAGGCTGGGGTCGTAGAGGCGGACACCCATGAGGGTGAGGCCGGAGTCGGTGTCGCGGGAGCGTTGTTTGGCACCGAGCCAGCCATAGCGGGGGTAGGCGGTGGAGGGGAAGTAGGGGCTGCCGAACTCGGTGGACTCCGCGTAGCTGGCCGGCGAGGACGCTGACGTGCTGTCGTCGACGGTGGCGACCACGTCGCCGTGGAGGTTCGCCAACTGCAACGTGACGGTGCCGGTGTCGGTCTGGGTGGCGGCGAGGTCCCCACCGATCCCGGTGATGTTCCGGGTCCAAGCCGTGCCGGCACCGATCCACGCCGGACTGTCCCCAGAGGCGGACGTGTAGTGGTTGGTGCTGGTGGTGGAGCCGTCGGTCCAGGAACGGATCCGCCGCGCGGGATCAAGAGCGTAGGTCCGGGTCGACGAGCCGACCGTCTCCGAGGCGACGAGGTCGTTCACGTAGTAGCCCAGCGTCGCCGAGCTGCCCGCGGGTGGATACGGGTCGGTGGTGGTGCGGCCGAACAGGTCATAGGTGTAGCCGGTGTTCGTGAGCCGATCGGCCTGATCATAGGAGAAGGAATATACCGCCGGCGACGTCGACGTGGAACAGGATCCTGCGTCGCTGCCCCCCCTATCTGTCAGCATGAGATGAGCCAGGCGGCGGCTATCATCTTGTGACCTGGGCGGGTAGGGAGAGGAAGATCGTGACGATGGCGGTGCCGGCTGGGCGTGGCCTGGTCGATGATGTCCGTGTGGACGGACGTGAGGACGCGGGCCGGCGGCCGGACCCGGAGGTCGAGCCGAAGGCGCGGCGGCGGTCGTTCTCAGCGGCGTACAAGCTGCGGATCCTGAACGAGTACGAGGCGGCCCCGGACGGGCAGAAGGGTGCAATTCTGCGCCGGGAGAGTCTGTACTCGGCGCATATCGTGGAGTGGCGTAAGGCCCGTGAGGCG
>NZ_LJPA01000037.1:0-73553 GCF_001414035.1 Frankia sp. ACN1ag
CCGAAACACTATTCAACTATACAACCAGTAACCCAGACCGGCCATACAGCTGGGAACCGCACAGTGGACGCGTAGCACCTTCGAAGACAAGCCCTCGGCCTATTAGTACCGGTCAGCTCCATGCGTCACCGCACTTCCACCTCCGGCCTATCAACCCGATCATCTAGTCGGGGGCCTTACCAGGCTACCCTGTGGGAGACCTCATCTCGAAGCAGGCTTCCCGCTTAGATGCTTTCAGCGGTTATCCCTTCCGAACGTAGCCAACCAGCCATGCCCTNGGCAGAACAACTGNCACACCAGAGGTTCGTCCGTCCCGGTCCTCTCGTACTAGGGACAGCCCTTCTCAAGTCTCCTGCGCGCGCGGCGGATAGGGACCGAACTGTCTCACGACGTTCTAAACCCAGCTCGCGTACCGCTTTAATGGGCGAACAGCCCAACCCTTGGGACCTACTCCAGCCCCAGGATGCGACGAGCCGACATCGAGGTGCCAAACCTTGCCGTCGATATGGACTCTTGGGCAAGATCAGCCTGTTATCCCCGGGGTACCTTTTATCCGTTGAGCGACGGCGCTTCCACAAGCCACCGCCGGATCACTAGTCCCTGCTTTCGCACCTGCTCGACATGTCTGTCTCACAGTCAAGCTCCCTTGTGCACTTGCACTCAACACCTGATTGCCAACCAGGCTGAGGGAACCTTTGGGCGCCTCCGTTACTCTTTAGGAGGCAACCGCCCCAGTTAAACTACCCACCAGACACTGTCCCTGATCCGGATCACGGACCGAGGTTAGACATCCAGTACGACCAGAGTGGTATTTCAACAATGACTCCACCAGAACTGGCGTCCCAGCTTCACAGTCTCCCACCTATCCTACACAAGCCGAACCGAACACCAATATCAAGCTATAGTAAAGGTCCCGGGGTCTTTCCGTCCTGCCGCGCGTAACGAGCATCTTTACTCGTAATGCAATTTCGCCGAGTCTGTGGTTGAGACAGTGGGAAAGTCGTTACGCCATTCGTGCAGGTCGGAACTTACCCGACAAGGAATTTCGCTACCTTAGGATGGTTATAGTTACCACCGCCGTTTACTGGCGCTTAAGTTCTGAGCTTCGCCCCGAAGAGCTAACCCGTCCCCTTAACGTTCCAGCACCGGGCAGGCGTCACTCCGTATACATCGTCTTACGACTTAGCACGGAGCTATGTTTTTAGTAAACAGTCGCTTTCCCCTGGTCTCTGCGGCCACTCCCCGCTACGGAAGCAAGTCCCTACACGGAGAACGGCCCCCCTTCTCCCGAAGTTACGGGGGCATTTTGCCGAGTTCCTTAACCACAGTTCACTCGAACGCCTCGGTATTCTCTACCTGACCACCTGTGTCGGTTTAGGGTACGGGCGGCCCTGACACTCGCTAGAGGCTTTTCTCGGCAGCATGGGATCATCCACTTCGCCACAATCGGCTCGGCATCAGGTCTCAGACACATGGAACGCGGATTTACCTACGCACCGTCCTACACCCTTGCCCCAGGACAACCACCGCCTGGGTTGGACTACCCTCCTGCGTCACCCCATCGCTTGCCTACTACCAGCCGGGATCCCACCCTCCCAGACACATCTCCGAAAAGACACATCCGATCAGATGGTTAGCACAACCAGGTTCAGCATGGGCGCGTCAGCGCCGGTACGGGAATATCAACCCGTTGTCCATCGACTACGCCTGTCGGCCTCGCCTTAGGTCCCGACTCACCCTGGGCGGATTAGCCTGCCCCAGGAACCCTTGGTCATCCGGCGGACGGGTTTCTCACCCGTCATTCGCTACTCATGCCTGCATTCTCACTCGTATGGCATCCACGACTAGGTCACCCCGCCGCTTCACACGCCACACGACGCTCCCCTACCCATACACACACCTGGACACCCGCAAAGATGCCTGGCTAACATGCGTATGCCGCAGCTTCGGCGGTGCGCTTGAGCCCCGCTACATTGTCGGCGCGGAATCACTTGACCAGTGAGCTATTACGCACTCTTTCAAGGGTGGCTGCTTCTAAGCCAACCTCCTGGTTGTCTATGCGACTCCACATCCTTTTCCACTTAGCGCACGCTTAGGGGCCTTAGCTGGCGATCTGGGCTGTTTCCCTCTCGACNACGAAGCTTATCCCCCGCAGTCTCACTGCCGCACTTCACTTACCGGCATTCGGAGTTTGGCTGACTTCAGTAAGCTTGTGGGCCCCCTAGGCCATCCAGTGCTCTACCTCCGGCAAGAAACATGCGACGCTGCACCTAAATGCATTTCGGGGAGAACCAGCTATCACCGAGTTTGATTGGCCTTTCACCCCTACCCACAGCTCATCCCCCAGGTTTTCAACCCTGGTGGGTTCGGTCCTCCACACGGTCTTACCCGCGCTTCAACCTGGCCATGGGTAGATCACTCGGCTTCGGGTCTTGGACATGCGACTCAAACGCCCTATTCGGACTCGCTTTCGCTACGGCTACCCCACACGGGTTAACCTCGCCACACATCGCAAACTCGCAGGCTCATTCTTCAAAAGGCACGCGGTCACCAGACCGAAGTCCAGCTCCCACGGATTGTAGGCACACGGTTTCAGGTACTATTTCACTCCCCTCCCGGGGTACTTTTCACCTTTCCCTCACGGTACTAGTCCGCTATCGGTCACCAGGGAGTATTTAGGCTTAGCGGGTGGTCCCGCCAGATTCACACGGAATTTCACGGGCTCCGTGCTACTTGGGAACACGTCCGGGAGGAACACTGTTTTCAGCTACAGGGCTATTACCCTCTATGGCGGTCCATTCGCATGACCTTCGCCTAACAGCGCTCTTTCTGACTCCCTGACGGAACGGCAGTCCCGTCCAGACGATCCCACAACCCCAGCATCGCAACGCCTGCCGGCTATCACACGACACTGGTTTAGCCTCATCCGCTTTCGCTCACCACTACTCGCGGAATCACGGTTGTTTTCTCTTCCTGCGGGTAATGAGATGTTTCACTTCCCCGCGTTCCCTCCACATGCCCTATGTGTTCAGGCATGGGTGACAGGATTTAAAGCCCTGCCGGGTTTCCCCATTCGGAAATCCTCGGATCACAGCTCGGTTGACAGCTCCCCGAGGCATATCGCAGCCTCCCACGTCCTTCATCGGCTCCTGGTGCCAAGGCATCCACCGTGCGCCCTTACTAACTTGGCCACAAAGATGCTCGCGTCCACTGTGCAGTTCTCAACGTACGGACGGCCCCAGCCGACCCGGCAGAACCCACCCCCACACGGGAAGCAGTCCCCTACCACGACCGGTCCGTTCACCAGCAGACCCCCACCACAACCCCCCGAAGGAGATCAGCAGAAGGGGTCACACCAGACGAGGAAGCCTCACTCCCTCAGGACCCAACAGCGTGCCACGCACCACCAGCCACCCACCAGACCCGTTCCACCCGCCCAACCCCCCCGAAGAGAAGCCACACGGAGTACTAGACATCCAGCAGACAACCAGAAGCACTATCGTCAGCGTTCCACCCATGAGCAACCAGACCGGCATGCACATCCGGCCCTGGCCCTGAACCAGCCCACCCCCAACAGGACAGACCAGCCAGACGCTCCTTAGAAAGGAGGTGATCCAGCCGCACCTTCCGNTACGGCTACCTTGTTACGACTTCGTCCCAATCGCCGGTCCCACCTTCGACGGCTCCCCCCACAAGGGTTAGGCCACCGGCTTCGGGTGTTACCGACTTTCGTGACGTGACGGGCGGTGTGTACAAGGCCCGGGAACGTATTCACCGCAGCATTGCTGATCTGCGATTACTAGCGACTCCGACTTCACGGGGTCGAGTTGCAGACCCCGATCCGAACTGAGACCGGCTTTTTGGGATTCGCTCCACCTCGCGGTATCGCAGCCCTTTGTACCGGCCATTGTAGCATGTGTGCAGCCCAGGACGTAAGGGGCATGATGACTTGACGTCATCCCCACCTTCCTCCGAGTTGACCCCGGCAGTCTCCTATGAGTCCCCGACATAACTCGCTGGCAACATAGGACGAGGGTTGCGCTCGTTGCGGGACTTAACCCAACATCTCACGACACGAGCTGACGACAGCCATGCACCACCTGTGCAGGACCCTTACGGACCCCGTATCTCTACGAGATTTCCCTGCATGTCAAGCCCTGGTAAGGTTCTTCGCGTTGCATCGAATTAAGCCACATGCTCCGCCGCTTGTGCGGGCCCCCGTCAATTCCTTTGAGTTTTAGCCTTGCGGCCGTACTCCCCAGGCGGGGCGCTTAATGCGTTAGCTGCGGCACGGAGGCCGTGGAAGGTCCCCCACACCTAGCGCCCAACGTTTACGGCGTGGACTACCAGGGTATCTAATCCTGTTCGCTCCCCACGCTTTCGCTCCTTAGCGTCAGTTCCGGCCCAGAGACCCGCCTTCGCCACCGGTGTTCCTCCTGATATCTGCGCATTTCACCGCTACACCAGGAATTCCAGTCTCCCCTGCCGGACTCTAGCCTGCCCGTATCGACTGCAGGCCCGGGGTTGAGCCCCGGGTTTTCACAGCCGACGCGACAGGCCGCCTACGAGCTCTTTACGCCCAATAATTCCGGACAACGCTTGCACCCTACGTATTACCGCGGCTGCTGGCACGTAGTTGGCCGGTGCTTCTTCTGCAGGNANCGTCACTTGCGCTTCGTCCCTGCTGAAAGAGGTTTACAACCCGAAGGCCGTCATCCCCCACGCGGNGTCGCTGCGTCAGGCTTTCGCCCATTGCGCAATATTCCCCACTGCTGCCTCCCGTAGGAGTCTGGGCCGTGTCTCAGTCCCAGTGTGGCCGGTCGCCCTCTCAGGCCGGCTACCCGTCGTCGCCTTGGTAGGCCATCACCCCACCAACAAGCTGATAGGCCGCGGGCCCATCCCGAGCCGATAAATCTTTCCACACCACCAGATGCCCAGCAGTGTCATATCCGGCATTAGCCCCGGTTTCCCGAAGTTATTCCAGAGCTCGGGGCAGGTTGCCCACGTGTTACTCACCCGTTCGCCGCTAGGAGCCGAAGCCCCTCGCTCGACTTGCATGTGTTAAGCACGCCGCCAGCGTTCGTCCTGAGCCAGGATCAAACTCTCCATCAATGATTTCGAGAGTGCCGGCAAAACCGGCAGACCCCGACATCGACACCACAACCGTGATGCCGTGTCCAAAGGAATCCCTCACGACCACAACCAGCCACCCCCCACACACCAGAACGATGCGCGAAGAACAACCAGCCAGGCCATGAACGGGGTAAAACAATTGGCACTGACAATCGGCACGCTGTTGAGTTCTCAAGGAGCAGGCGCGAACGAGGTTACATCCGGAGATGTCGCACTCGTGCAGATTCCTAGCCACTTACGAAGTTTTTTGGAGCAGTGCTCGTCAGTACGCCCAAGAAGGGGCCGCCTCGCACCTGCTCTACCCGAGCGCCCTCCGGAGAGGGGCTCTGCCAGCGAGTGGAGCCGCCCTGTTCGGCGTCTGCCGTGCTGCGCTGACAGAGAGAACATTACGGGTGGATGACGGTGGGCGTCAAATCAATCCCCCGATCAGATGTGTGACCTATGTCACACCACTCACAGAGAGGTTCGTTGTGATGTTCTGATATGGGAGGCTTGGTGGTCTGGGCCAAGTTGCCCAGGTGAGAGCGGCGCACCGTCCGTCCACATCTGTCCGCAGCTCTGTCACCTGCGGCGACGGCTTGGCCGCGCGCTGCTGACCGACGGCTCACCCGCCAACCAGAAGCGCCACGGACGCTCGGCGCCCGCGCTGATCCCCACCCGTGGGCCTCGTTCGATCCTTTGGCCGGGCGTCCCCGGCCTCGCACCTTCCACTGCCGGTCCCTCGTCCACTGCCAGCCCCTCGCCCACTGCCGGTCCGCCACCGAGCCCGGCGGCCGCAGGCGCCGGCGGGAGAACGACAAGGGGCCCGCCGCCCGTCACCGGAGTTCCGGTCAGCGACGCGGCGACACCGAGAACCCGCCCGAGCCGCCCGGGCCCCCGGGCCAGGTCCCGGGCGGCGAGCGTCGGCCAGCGGGCCTGCGCCGCCTCGCGGCCGGCGACGACTTCGCCGGCCCGCAGCAGCACCGCGGACCCCTCCCCCACCGGCCCGCAGACGATGTTGAGACACCAGTGGAGGCCGTAGCTGAGGTACACGTACGCCCGGCCCGGCGGCCCGAACATCACCGCAGCCCTCGGGGTCGGCCCGCGAAAGGCGTGGGAGGCGGGATCGCCCAGGCCGGCGTACGCCTCGACCTCCGTGATCCGAACGGCAACCGGCCCGTGCCGGACCGTCGCACCGAGCAGATCCGGTGCCACGGCCAGCACGGGCCGGTCGAAGAAGCCCGCCGGATACGGCGCCGGGCCGGCCACGTCGGTGGCCGGCCCGGGACCCTCAGGGGGCTCGGGAGTCCCCGTCAGTCCACCGCCCACTCGCGGTCCCGGTCGAGGACCGGCCGCAGCGCCGCGAGCTGCTCACGCACGCGATCCGGCGCGGTCCCGCCAGGCGCGGAGCGGGCCTGCAGGGCGCCGGAGACCGACAGCACGCTGCGCACGTCCGCGGTCAGCAACGGATTGATCACCGCGAGGTCGTCGTCGGAGACGTCGTCCAGGTCGACGTCGTGGGCCACGCACCAGGAGACGAGCTGGCCGACGGCCTCGTGCGCCTGCCGGAACGGCACGCCGCGGCGCACCAGGTACTCGGCGACGTCGGTCGCCAGCGCGAAGCCGTCCGGCGCGGCCGCGGCCAGCCGCTCGCGACGGACCCGCATCGTCGCGACGGTGCCCGTCAGCGCGGGCAACACCAGCAGCAGCGTGTCGACCGCGTCGAAGACCGGTTCCTTGTCCTCCTGCAGGTCCCGGTCGTAGGCGAGCGGGAGCCCCTTGAGGGTGGCGAGGAAGCCGGTCAGCCCGCCGATGAGCCGGCCGGACTTGCCCCGGGCGAGCTCGGCGACGTCCGGGTTCTTCTTCTGCGGCATGATCGAGCTGCCGGTCGCGAAGGCGTCGTCCAGCTCGACCCAGCCGAACTCGCGGGTCGTCCAGAGCACGATCTCCTCGCCGAGGCGGGACAGGTGCACCCCGATCAGCGCGGCCACGAACAGGAACTCTGCGGCGAAGTCGCGGTCCGACACGGCGTCGAGCGAGTTTTCGAACGCCCGGTCGAATCCCAACTCGGCGGCAACGCCCCGCGGGTCCAGCGGCAGCGACGAGCCAGCCAGCGCCCCGGCGCCGAGCGCGCTCACCGACGCCCGACGGTCCCAGTCCCGCAGCCGGTCGGTGTCCCGCACGAACGCCTGCACGTGGGCGAGCAACTGGTGGCCGAACGAGATCGGCTGGGCGTGCTGCAGGTGGGTCATCCCCGGCGCCGGGGTGTCCACGTGCTGCCCGGCGACGGTGACCAGCGCCTCGGACAGCTCCGTCAGTCGGGCCGCCACCTGACGGGCGTGCTCGCGCAGGTACAGGCGCAGGTCGGTGGCGACCTGGTCGTTGCGGCTGCGGCCGGCGCGCAGCTTGCCACCGAGCGCGCCGAGCCGCTCCAGCAGCCCGCGTTCGAGGGCGGTGTGGACGTCCTCGTCCTCGACCGTGGGCCGGAACCGGCCCTGGGCGACCGCGTCGGACAGGTCGTCGATGGCGGCGAGCATCGCGGTGAGCTCGGCGTCGTCGAGCAGGCCGGCCCGGTGCAGCACCCGGGCGTGCGACTTCGAGGCGAGCAGGTCGTACGGCGCGAGCCGCCAGTCGAACTGGACGCTCACCGACAGCCGGGCGAGCGCCTCCGCCGGGCCGCCGGCGAACCGCCCGCCCCACAGCCGCATCGGCGCGCCGGGCGCCGCCCCGCCGGCGAGCACCCCGCCGGCGGGCGCGTCCGCGTCGGTGGCCCCGCCGGCGGCTGGTGCAGCGGACGGCTTCGGCGCCGCCGCATCCTCGGAGTGATCCGTCGAGGTCACGGGTTCAGCCGCTGCTCACGGGCCGCCCAGACCTTCGTCGGCAGGCCCCAGAGCTCGATGAACCCGCGCGCGTCACCCTGATCGAACTGGTCGCCGGCGTCGTAGGTGGCCAGGGCGTGGTCGTAGAGGCTGCCCGGGCTGCGCCGGCCGACGACCTGGGCGACCCCGCCCGCGAGCCGCAGCCGCACGTCCCCGGTGACCCCGGCGCTCGCCGAGTCGACGAAGGCGTCGAGGGCGGCCTTGAGCGGCGAGTACCACAGACCGTCGTAGACGATCTCGCCCCAGCGCTGGTCGACGCCCCGCTTGAACCGAGCGACGTCGCGCTCGAGGGTGAGGTCCTCCAGGTCACGGTGCGCGGTCAGCAGGGTGATCGCCGCCGGNCACTCGTAGATCTCCCGGCTCTTGATCCCGACCAGGCGGTCCTCGATCAGGTCGATCCGGCCGACGCCGTGCGCGCCCGCGCGGGTGTTGAGCTCGGCGACGAGCTCGGCCAGCGGCAGGGAACGCCCGTCCAGACCGGTCGGGATGCCGTCGGTGAAGGAGATCGTCACCTCGTCGGGAGTCCGGGCGACCGTCGGGTCCGCCGAGTAGACGAAGACGTCCTCCGGCGGCTGCGCCCACGGGTCCTCGAGGATGCCGCACTCGGCGGTGCGCCCCCACAGGTTCTGGTCGATCGAGTACGGCGAGCGCTTGGACACGTCGATGGGCAGCCCGCGCTCCTCGGCGAAGGCGATCGCCTTGTCCCGGGTCATGCCCGAGTCGCGCACCGGGGCCAGCACCTTCAGCCCGGGCGCCAGCGCCGACACGCCGACCTCGAACCGCACCTGGTCGTTGCCCTTGCCGGTGCAGCCGTGGGCGATCGCGTCCGCGCCGTGCTCGCGGGCGGCCGCGACGAGGTGCTTGACGATGATCGGCCGCGACAGCGACGAGATCAACGGGTACCGGTCCATGTACAGCGCGTTGCTCCGGATCGCCGGGGCAACGAAGGACTCGGCGAACTCCGTGCGGGCGTCAACCACGATCGACTCGACGGCGCCGCAGGTGAGGGCGCGCTGGCGGATGGCCTCGAGGTCCTCGCCGCCCTGGCCGACATCGACCGCCAGCGCGACGACCTCGGCGCCGGTCTCGGCGCCGATCCAGCCGATGGCCACGGACGTGTCGAGGCCGCCCGAGTAGGCAAGCACGACGCGTTCGGTCACGGGACTTACTCCTTATGTCGGATTGCGCGGAAGATCATCATCAGGTGTGCCGGTGTCGGTACCCGCCAGGACCGCCCCGCCCGCCGGCGGGGTGCGTGGGCGGGCCTGGGCGGCGGCGGCCACGCTCGGCACGGCGCGGGCGCGCCCGTCGGCGAGCCGTAGCAGGTGGGCGGCCAGGCCCGGGCCGCCCGCGACCGGGGCCTGGCCCGCGGACGGTCCGACCGGCGGCGCCTCCCCCGGGCTCTCCCCGTCGGCCGGGGCAACCCCGGAGATGCTCCCATCCCCGGGGGCGGGCAGCTGCGCCCGGCAGACGACGAGGACCGTGTCGTCCCCGGCGATCGTGCCCATGACCGCCGGCAGCGCCTCCCGGTCCAGCGCGGAGGCGAAGAGCTGGGCGGCCCCGGGCGGGGTGCGCAAGACGACGAGGTCGCCGTTGGCCTCCGCCGAGACCAGCAGCTCCTCGCACAGCCGGGTCAACGGAAGCCGGACGATCTCCGCCGGCGCGAGGTTCACGTCGACGGCGTAGACCAGCCCGCCGTCGGCGCCGCGCACCTTCGTCGCCCCGATCTCCTCCAGGTCACGGGACAGGGTGGCCTGGGTGACCTGGACGCCCTCGGTCGCGAGCAGGCGGGCGAGCTCCGACTGCGAACGCACCGGCCGCTGCGCGATCAGCGCCGCCAGCCGCGCCTGCCGGGCGTGCTTGGTCAGCGGAGCGGCCCGCCGCACCTCCGCCCCCGCGCCCGCCGTGGTCATCGGACCGTGCCCTCCCCAGCGGCAATGCCCTCCCCGGTAGACGAGCCCGCCCCCGTCGACGGCGGCGCGAGCAGGAGCGAGAGCAGGGCCTTCTGCGCGTGCAGCCGGTTCTCGGCCTGGTCGAACACGACCGAGTGCGGCCCGTCGAGCACCGACGCGGCGATCTCCAGCTCCCGGTGCGCCGGCAGGCAGTGCATGACCAGCACGTCCGGCCGGGCGGCCTCGACGGCCTTCTCGTCGAGCTGGTAGGGCTGGAACACCAACGAGCGGCTGTCCGACTCGCCCTCCTGGCCCATCGACGCCCACACGTCGGTGTAGAGCACGTCGGCGCCGGCGGCCGCCTCCAGCGCGTCGTGCATGACGAGCGCCTCGCCGCCGGTGGCCGCGCCGATCTCGTTGGCGTGCCGGACGACCTGCTCGAACGGCTCGTAGCCGGGCGGAGAGGCCACGTGCACCCGCATCCCCGCGAGCGCCCCGGCGAGCAGCAGCGAATGCGCCACGTTGTTGCCGTCGCCGAGGTAGGTCAGGGTGAGCCCGGCGAGCCTGCCCCGGCGCTCCCGGATCGTCTGCAGGTCGGCCAGCGCCTGGCAGGGGTGGGCATGGTCGGACAGCGCGTTGACGACCGGCACGCTCGCCGTGGCCGCGAGCCGCTCGAGGCGCTCCTGGGCGAAGGTGCGCACGACGATCGCGTCGACGTACCGGCTGAGCACGGCGGCGGTGTCCTCGATCGTCTCGCCGCGGCCGAGCTGGGTGCTCGCCGCGTCGATGACGACCGGATGGCCGCCGAGCTCGGCGACGCCGACGTCGAACGACAGCCGGGTGCGGGTCGAGGGCTTCTCGAACAGCAGGGCCACCGACCGCCCGGCGAGCGGGCGGTCCGCCGGCCCTGGGGCGCGGCGGCGGGCCTTGAGCTGGTCGGCGACGTCGAGAACGGCGGCCTGCTCCGCGGAGGTCAGGTCGGTGTCGAGAAGGAAGTGTCGGGCCGTCATGCGCCGACCTTAGAGGCTTGCTCCGCCAGGCTCGCGCCATCGCGCGCGGCGCCGACGATCGCGGGCAGCGCCGCGACGAAGGCGTCCGCCTCGGCGTCGGTGAGGATCAGTGGCGGGGCGAGCCGGACGGCGTCCGGGGCGACCGCGTTGACCAGATAGCCCGCCGCGCGGGCCGCCGTCTCCACCGCCGGGGCGAACGGGCCGGCGAGCTCGATCGCCCGCCACAGGCCCACGCCGCGCACCCCGACGATCCCCGGGATCCCCGCCGCGACGATCTGCGCGGCGAGCCGGTCGCCCAGCCGCGTCGCGTGGTCGAGCAGCCCCTCGGTGGTGATCGTGTCGAGCACGGCCAGGGCCGCCGCGCAGACGATCGGGCCGCCGCCGAACGTGCTGCCGTGATCGCCGGGGCGCAGCAGGTCCGCCGCGGCACCGATGCCGATGCAGGCGCCGATCGGCAGGCCGCCGCCGAGGCCCTTGGCGAGGGTGACGACGTCGGGTTGGACGCCGACGGCCTGGTGGGCGAACCAGGAGCCGGTCCGGCCGATGCCGCTCTGCACCTCGTCGAACACCAGCAGGGCTCCGGCGTCGTCGCAGGCCGCCCGCGCCTGCGCCAGGTAGCCCGGCGGCGGCGGCACCACGCCGGCCTCCCCGAGGGTCGGCTCCAGGAACACCGCCGAGGTCCGCTCGCCGACCGCGGCCCGCAGCGCGGCGGCGTCGCCGTAGGGCACGAACCGCACGCCGGGCAGCAGCGGCTCGAACGGCGCGCGCTTGGCCGGCTGCCCGGTGATGGACAGCGCGCCGAGGGTACGGCCGTGGAACGAGCCCTCGGCGGCGACGATCTCCGGCCGGCCAGTACGCCGCGCGATCTTGATGGCGGCCTCGTTGGCCTCGGCTCCGGAGTTGGCGAAGAAGATCTTCGCACCGCCGGCGGGCAGGCCCGGGGCCGGGGCGCCCGCGGCGAGCAGCTCGACGAGCCGTTCGGCCAGGCGCACCTGCGGCTCGTTAGCGTACAGGTTCGACACGTGGCCGAGGGTGTCGAACTGGTCGACGACGGCGGCCCGGATCGCCGGATGGCTGTGGCCGAGCACGCTGACGGCGATCCCGCCGAGCAGGTCGAGGTACTCGCGCCCGGCGTCGTCCCACACCCGGGTGCCCTTCCCGCGGATCAGGGAGATCGTCGGACGGCCGTAGGTCGCCATCACGACGGCGTCGCGCCGGGCAAGCAGATCGGCGGTCATGGCCGTCCTCCGGTCTCGTGGGCGGTTGGTCCGACGGCCGGTGCGGGCACGGCGGCCGGTGCGGGGGGCGGGGGCGCGGTCGGGACGGCGGCGGGTCCGGCCAGGTCGCGATCGGGAGTGATCAGGGTGCCGATGCCGTCGTCGGTGAAGATCTCCAGCAGCACGGCGTGCGGCACCCGGCCGTCGAGCACGTGCGCCTGCGGCACGCCGCCGCGCACCGCCCGCCGGCACGCCTCCATCTTCGGAATCATGCCGGCCGCGAGCGTGGGCAGGAGCTGTTCGAGCTCTGTGATGCTCAGCTCGCTGAGCACCTCGTCGCTGGTCGGCCAGTCCGCGTACAGCCCCTCGACGTCGGTGAGGACGACGAGCTTGGTGGCGCCGAGGGCGACGGCGAGCTCCGCGGCGGCCGTGTCGGCGTTGACGTTGTAGACGCCGCCGTCGATCCCGCGGGCGACCGACGCGACAACGGGCACCTTGCCGGAGTCGAGCAGGGCGTTGACCGTCTCGGCCCGGACCTCGACGATGTCGCCGACGAGGCCGACGTCGACCTCCTCCCCGTCGACGATCGCGGGGCGTCGGCGCGCGGTGAACAGGTTCGCGTCCTCGCCCGACAGGCCCACGGCGAACGGGCCGTGGTCGTTGACCAGGCCGACGACGTCCCGGTTGACCTGGCCGAGCAGCACCATCCGCACGACGTCCATGGTCTCCGGCGTGGTGACCCGCAGGCCGCCGACGAACGTCGACTCGACGCCGAGGCGCGCCAGGTGCGCGGTGATCTGCGGGCCGCCGCCGTGGACGACCACCACCCGCAGCCCCGAGTAGCGCAGGAAGACGATGTCGGCGGCGAACGCGGCGCGCAGCGCGGGCTCGGTCATCGCGTTGCCGCCGTACTTGATGACGATCGTGGCGCCCTGGAAGCGGGACAGCCACGGCAGCGCCTCGATGAGGACCTGGGTCTTGGCCAGCGCCGCGTGCCCGCGGGCGGTCGCCGCCGGGCCCCGGCCGGCGCCGGCGGTGGTGGGGGCGGTGTCGGTCATGTGGAGTAGGCCGAGTTCTCGTAGACGTAGCCGTCGGTCAGGTCGTTCGTCCAGACGGTGAGTTCCTCGGCGCCGGCGTGCAGATCGACGAGGATGTCGATCCGCCGGTCGGAGAGGTCGACGAGGTCGCGGTCCTCCCCGGGCGCACCCGCCCGGCAGACCTGCACCCCGTTCATCGACACGTCGAGCTGGTCGGGCTCGAAGGCGGCCTGGGTGGTGCCGACCGCGGCGAGGACGCGCCCCCAGTTCGGGTCCTTGCCGTAGAGGGCGCACTTGAGCAGGTTGTTGCGGGCGACGGACCGGCCGACCTCCAGGGCGTCGGACTCGCTCGCGGCCCCGGTGACAGTGATCGCGATGGTCTTCGTGGAGCCCTCGGCGTCGCCGAGCATCTGCTGGGCCAGGTCGTCGCACACCTCGGCGACGAGCCCGGTGAGCTCGGCCTCGGGCAGCGTCACCCCGGAGGCGCCCGAGGCGAGCAGCAGCACGGTGTCGTTGGTGGACAGGCAGCCGTCGGAGTCGACCCGCTCGAACGTGACCCGGGACGCCTGGCGCACCGCCCGGTCGAGGGTCGCGGCGTCGGCGACGGCGTCGGTGGTGACGACGACGAGCATGGTCGCCAGCGACGGGGCCAGCATCGCCGCGCCCTTGCCCATCGCGCCGACGGTCACTCCCGGCGTCGTGGTGGAGCTCCGCACGGCGGTCTTCGCGACGGTGTCGGTGGTGCGGATCGCCTCGGCCGCGTCGTCGCCGCCGGTGTCGGCGAGGTCCGCGACGGCCCTGGTGACCCCGGCGAGCAGGGTGTCCATCGGCAGCCGGACGCCGATCAGCCCGGTGGAGCAGACCGCGACGTCCCCGGCGCCGAGGCCGAGGCCGGCCGCGACGTGCTCGGCCGTGGCATGGGTGTCGGCGAAGCCGGCCGGCCCGGTGCAGGCGTTGGCGCCGCCGGAGTTGAGGACCACGGCGCGCAGCCGGCCGTCGGCGAGGGCCTGGCGGGTCCACAGCACGGGCGCGGCCTGGATCCGGTTGCGGGTGAACACGCCGGCGGCGGCGTCGGACGGCCCGTCGTTGACGACGAGCGCCACGTCCGGACGCCCGGACGGCTTCAACCCGGCCGCGACTCCGGCGGCCCGGAAGCCCTTGGGGGCGGTCACGCTCACCTCGGCCACTCCTGTCTGCTGTCCACGTCTGTGCCGTTCACGTCGCTGTCTGTGCCGTTCACGTCGCTCGATCGACGACCGGCGGTCGCCTTGACTGCGTATCCCGAGGCGGCGATGTCCGTTTCGTCCCTCTGGATAGGCAAGGAACGTCCGGTCATGGCGCGATGCCCTGCGCGGTCAGGCCCGCGGTCTCGGACAGGCCGAGCATGAGGTTGGCGCACTGCAGCGCCTGGCCGGCCGCGCCCTTGCCGAGGTTGTCGATGGCGGACACGACGATCGCCCGCCCGGACTCGGCGTCGAAGGTGCCCTGCACGTGCACGGCGTTGCCGCCGAGGGTCGCCGCGGCGTGCGGCCAACGCCCGGGCGGCAGCACCCGGACGAACGGCTCGCCCGCGTACGCCGAGCGCAACGCCTCGTACACGGCATCGGCGTCGGTGCCGGGGGTGGCCCGCCCGGAGCAGGTCGCGAGGATGCCTCGGGGCAGCGGGGCGAGCACAGGGGTGAACGACAGGCTCACCGCGGTCCCGGCCACGCCGGACAGGGCCTGCACGATCTCCGGACGGTGCTGGTGGGTGCCGACCTTGTACGCGGTGAGGTCGCCCATCACCTCGCTGCCGAGCAGGTTGACCTTGGCCGAGCGGCCCGCGCCGGAGGTGCCGCTGGCGGCGACGACGTTGAGGTCCTGCGGTTCGACGAGGCCCGCGGCCAGCAGTGGCGCGAGGGCGAGCGTGGAGGCCGTCGGGTAGCAGCCCGGCGCCGCGACCCGGCGGCTCGCGGCGATCCGCACGCGCGCCCCGGGCAGCTCGGGCAGGCCGTAGGTCCAGGTGCCGGCGTGCTCGCCGCCGTAGGCGCGTCGCCACGCCTCCGGGTCGGCGAGGCGGTGGTCGGCGCCGAGGTCGACGACGCGCACGGTGCTAGGCAGGGTGGCCGCCACCGCCGCCGACTGCCCGTGCGGCAGAGCGAGGAAGACGACGTCCGCCTCGGCCGCGGCGAGCGTCTCGGCGTCGGTGAAGACGCGGTCGGACAGGTCGGGCAGGTTCGGGTGCACGTCCGTCACGGGCAGGCCGACCGACGTGTTCGCCGCCAGCGCGCCGATCTCGATCTCCGGGTGGGCGAGCAGCAGGCGGAGAAGCTCCCCGCCGCCGTACCCGCTCGCCCCTGCCACTGCTGCGGTCACTCCCATGTGCAAGGTTATACACACGAGCTTATGGGCATGCAACGACATTCGGCGAACGCGGGCGGCGCGGCGGGCAGCGCGGCCGCGTCGGCCGCGGGCGCAGACGTCGGTCCGCGCCCCCTCCGCGCCGGGCGTCGACCGCCTGACCTGGCAGTTGACCTCACGTTGACGCTGAAGGTACCGCGCCCTCCCATCCTGGGCCGCACATATCACGCACTGTCCTCGGACGATGCGCGGCAGTGAGGAGCGGCGGATGGTGATCGCGATCGGCTATGTCGCGTTGGTGATCGTCCTGTGGATCGGCACGTGGGCCGCGTGGCGGGCGGCCCAGCGCGGCGCACCCGCGCCCGCCCCCGACCGGGTCGGCACGGGAGCGGGCGACGCCGGGCGAGACGGCACCGACGGGGACGGCACGAGAAGGGGGCGCGCCGCGACTCGCCTGACCGCCCCCAGATCGGTCGTCGACCGCTTCGGACTCGACGCCGACGGCCTGGGACCGCGGCCGGAGCAGGCCGAGGAGCTGGCCCTGCTCGACGGCGGCCCGGATCTGGCGGCGCTGGTCGCGGTGGTCGCGCTCAACGAATCGGAAGCCGTGGGGCCGGGCGCCACCCCGGGAACCGTGATCTCCCGTCGCCCCGCGGTCTGCGCGGATCAGGATCTGCGCTGCGCCATCCACCAGGAGATCGACGCGCACGGCGGGCGCCGCATCGCCGAGCTCGGTCGGTGGCTCGCCGGCACCCCCGCGCTGGCCGCAACGCGCCAGCGGCTGTGCGAGGAGGGGCTCCTGCCCACCGTCCGGCAGAAGCGGGTGCTGCGCTGGTGCCGGGCCGCCGCGCTGGCCCTGTTCGTCGGCGGGATCATCCTGCTGGTGGCGGACGTCGGCTCGCCCGACGGCAGCGCCGTCTTCGTGCTGTCGCTCGGCGAGGTCGGCGCCCTCGTTCTCGGCGTCCGCCTCCAGACGCCGCAGACCACTGCGGCCGGGTGGGCGGTGGCGGTCGAGGCCCGGCGGCGCCTGCCCGGACTGGCCGGCGGCGGTCTGCCGGGGCAGCATGCGCTCGCGGTCGCGCTGTTCGGACCGGAGGCGCTCGGCGGCGCCGACCGGAAACTGGCCACCGAGCTCGGGCTGCTCGCGCCCGCCGTTCGGCCGCGACCCCGAGGCACCGCCCGATCGAGAAGAAGCCTCGACACCACCTCGAGTGGCGGCTGCGGCGGCGGGGGTAGTTGCGGCGGAGGGGGTAGCTGCGGCGGGGGATGCGGTGGCGGAGGGTGCGGCGGCGGGGGTTGTGGAGGCGGGGGGTGATGGCCCGGCTCCGACCGTCCCGACCGACTTCGCCGCTGCCACCCGGGTTGGGGGTGGGCTGGCGCCCGCCCCTCGCCGCCGCGATCGCCGAGCGTGGCGACCTGGCGTTCGTCGAACTGATCGCGGAGAGCGTCGACCCCGACCGGCCGTTGCCGGTCGCCCTGACCGAGCTGGACGTGCCGATGGTGCCGCACGGCGTCCGGCTGTCGCTGGGGGGCAGCGAGCCGCTGGACCGCGCCCGCGTCGACCGGTTCGTCCGTGTCGCGCAGCGTCTGGACGCCCCACTGGTCAGCGAGCACGCCGCGTTCGTCCGGGCCGGCGGGGTCGAGGCCGGGCACCTGCTGCCGGTGCCGCGTACCCGCGCGGCGCTGCGGGTGCTGGCGCGCAACATCCGGTCGCTGAGCGCGGAGCTGTCCGTTCCGCTCGCGGTGGAGAACCCGGCGGCGCTGCTGCGCTGGCCCGACGACGAGCTGGACTCCGCGGCGTTCCTCACCGAGCTGGCCGAGCAGACCGGGGTGATGCTGCTGCTCGACGTCGCCAACCTGTACGGCGACGTGGTCAACCACGGCACCGATCCCGACCGGTTCCTGGCCGCCATCCCCTGGGAACGGGTCGCCTACCTGCACGTCGCCGGCGGCGTCACCGCCGGCGGCCTGTACCACGACTCGCACGCCCACCCGGTTCGCCCACAGGTCCTCGAGCTGCTGCGCACCGCCGTCGACCACTGGCCGGGCCCGCTGCCCTGCCTGCTGGAACGGGACACCCACCTGCCGCCGGTGGCCGAGTTCCATGCCGAGCTCGACGCGGTCACCCGCGCCGCGGGCCTGACCCGCGCGACGATCAGCACAGCGATCAGCACGACGACCGGCGCGGCGGCGAGCGGGGCGGGATCGGTGCCGGGATCCGGGACGGGGGCCGGGAGGGGATCCGAGACGGGGGCCGCCCGCGCGGGTCTGGAGCCGGCCGACGCGCGGGCCGACGGGGAGCTACTTGCCGGGCAGATCGCACTGGTCCGGGCGCTCACGGCGGGAGACGGCCCACCGCCCGGTTTCGCCACGGACCGGATCGAGGCGACCCGCGCGGCATTGATCGACAAGCGCCGGTCGGTAGTGGTCGAGCACTGGCCCGCGTTGGCGCGGACCCCCGGCTTCCGCGCCGGGTTCGCGGCCGTCGCCGCGTGGCTCCCACCGACGACGACCTGGGCAGACGCCCACGCGTACGCCCGGGAGCACTACGACATGCTCGATGTCGACGCCCGCGCGGAGCTGCTCGTGGCGTGCACGGCCGGCCGGCGCTTCGCCCTGGCGTGCAGCCGACCGGGCCGCCTTCCGGCGTGCCTGCGCGGCCCCGGCACGGACCGATTCCTCGGTGGAGGTGGTTCCGGGGCCGATACCCCTCCCGCGGCGGACCGCGACGAACCGGTCCCGGCCGGGGCGGGAAAACGCGGCGGGCTGCTCGTCTTGATCCGGCTGCCCCTGGTGGGGCTGCTCGTCCTCGGCCGGCGCGGGCACGGCTAGACCCGGCGGCCGCCAGGACCAGGACCAGTGATCATGATGTTCCCTGCGGAACCGTCGCGTCCTTCTGCTACCAGTTGCGTGCGGAACCGTGATCGTGCCGAGGCTTGGTCGCGATTGCGGGCGCAGAACCGTGAGTATGCCTCGGCACGATCTGGCCGCCATCCGGCCGAAAACCTGCCTGCCTATGCGCGTAGGGCGGCGCCGGTGCGCTGCGCGGCGAGTTCGACGGCCGCGTCGCGCACCGCGTTCGCCTCGGCGGCGGTCAGCGTCCGGTCCCCCGCCCGCAGGCGCAGACCGAAGGCGAGTGAGCGCTGCCCGGCGCCGACCTGGGCGCCCTCGAACACGTCGAAGAGGGTCAGCGACTCCAGCAGGTCGCCGGCGCCCTCGCGCAGGGCCTCGGTCACCTCGGCGACCGGCACCCGGCTCGGGACGACGAGCGCCACGTCCCGGTCCGCCGGCGGGTAGGTGGAGATCACCGGCGCGACGACCGGCGGCGCCGCCGTCGCGGCCTCGACGAGGACGTCGAGGCTGAGCTCCATCGCGACGGTGCGCGGCGGCAGGCCGGCGTCGCCGAGCACCCGCGGGTGCAGTTCCCCGGCGAAGCCGACGAGGCGGCCGCCGACGGTCAGCTCCGCGCAGCGGCCGGGATGCCACGGCATGGTGTCACCGGCCGTGACGGTCAGCGTGAGCCCGACCGCCTCGGCGACGACATGCGCGGCGTCGACGGCGTCCGCCCAGTCCGCCTCGCGGCCCGGCGTCGACCAGCCGGTCGGCTCGCGGCGACCGGTGAGCAGCGCCGCGACGTGACGGGCCTGCCCGGGCAGGACCGAGTCCAGCGCGGCGATCTCCTCGGCGGACGGACGGCGGTCCACCGGCGGCGTCGGCACCCGCACCGGCGCGCCGGGCTGCTCCCGGAAGACCCGACCGACCTCGAACAGGGCCAGGTCCTGCTGGCCCCGGCCGATGTTGCGCACCGCGGCGGCGATCAGCCCGGACAGCAGGGTCGTGCGCAGGTAGGCGGCGTCCTCGGCGATCGGGTTGGCGACCCGGACCGCCAGGCGCCGCTTGTCGTCCGCGACCAGGCTGAGCGCGTCGGCGGCGTCCGCGGCCACGAACGGCAGGGTCAGCACCTCGGCCAGGCCGGCGTACGCCAGCGCCCGGCCCACCGCCCGGTGCATCCGCTGCGCCGGGGTCAGGCCGCGGCCGGCGGGCAGCAGCGGCAGGGTCACCGGGATCGTGTCGTACCCCTCCAACCGCATGATCTCCTCGACGAGATCCGCGGGCCGGGTCAGGTCGGGCCGCCACGACGGCGGCGTGACGACGAGGACATCACCGCCGACGACGGTGGTGGTGGTGACTCCACCGACGGTGGTGGCGCCGGTGACGTCCGTGGTGAAGTCGGTGATGTCCGAGGTGGCACTGGCGGCGACCACGCAGCCGACGTCGGCGAGGCGGCGGCGGACGACCTCGGCGGAGTACGGCCGGCCGGCGAGCCGCTCGGGCTCGTGCAGGGACAGCAGCACGGGCGCCGCAGCCGGTCGGTGGTCGAGGTCGGTCACCCCCGGAGCGGGGCGGGCGCCGGCGAGCTCGACGAGCAGGTCGACGGCCGTCGCCGCCGCGACCGGGGCGAGCGCCGGGTCCACGCCGCGCTCGAAGCGCCGCGCGGCCTCCGAGGACAGCCGGTGGCGCCGCGCGGTGCGGGCGACGCTGATCGGGTCGAAGTGCGCGGCCTCCAGCACGATGTCGGTCGTCTGCGCGGAGATCTCCGTGCTCGCACCGCCCATCACCCCGGCCAGCGCGATCGGGCCGGTGTCGTCCGCGATGACCAGGTCCTCGGGGTCGAGGATGCGCTCGACCCCGTCGAGGGTGCGCAGCGTCTCCCCCGCCTCGGCCCGGCGCACGATGATGGCGCCGGTGAGCTTCGCCCGGTCGAAGGCGTGCAGCGGCTGGCCGAGCCCGAGCAGCACGGCGTTGGTGACGTCGACGGGCACGGAGATCGGCCGCATCCCGGCCAACGACAGCCGCCGGGACCAGCCCAGCGGCGTGCGGGCCGCAGGGTCGACGCCGGTGACCACCCGGGCGACGTACCGGTCGCAGCCCGCGGTGTCCTCGACGACGACCGGATACGCCTCCCCGGCCGCACTCTCCCCGACCGCGACCTGCCCGGCCGCGACCTGCCCGGCCTCGACCTGCCCGGCCTCGACCTGCCCGGACCGTGGGACGCCCGGGTCGGTGAAGGGCAGCGCGAAGGCGGTCGCCGCCTCCCGGGCGATGCCCCGCACCGACAGCGCGTAGCCGCGGTCGGGGGTGACGGCGATGTCGAGGATCTCGTCGACGAGATCGAGCAGCTCGGTGACGTCGGCGCCGATCGGGGCCGACGGCGGGAGCACGAGGATGCCGTCGTGATCCTCGCCGAGGCCCAGCTCCCGGGCGGAGCAGATCATCCCGTCGCTGACATGGCCGTAGGTCTTGCGGGCGGTGATGGCGAACCCGCCGGGCAGCACCGCGCCGGGCAGCGCGACGGCCACCCGGTCGCCGACGGCGAAGTTGTGCGCGCCGCAGATGACCCCCCGCACACCGAGACCCGACGACTCGCCGGCCGGCTGCGGGGCCACGCGGACCTGACACCAGCGGACGTCCTTCTTCTTCGTCTCCACGATCTCGAAGTCGACGATCTCCCCGACGACGACGCCGGAGACATCGCCCCCGACGCCGCGCAGCCCCTCGACCTCGAAACCGGCGCGGATCAGCGCGTCGGCGACCGCCCGGGTGGGCGGCAGCCCCTCGACGTACTCCCGCAGCCAGGACATCACGATCAGCATCTGCTCAGACCTCGATTCCGAACGGGAGGCTGAACCGGACGTCACCGTCGACGAAGTCGCGGATCTCCCGGACGTCATGCCTGATCATCGCGGCCCGTTCCAGGCCCATGCCGAAGGCGAAGCCGCTGTAGCGGGTCGGGTCGACCCCGGTGGCCCGCAGCACGTTCGGATCGACCATGCCGCAGCCGCCGATCTCGATCCAGCCCTCGTCCGAGCAGACCCGGCAGGGTTGGCGGGCCGCCTCGCCGCGGCAGGCGAAGCACTGCACGTCCAGCTCGGCGGACGGCTCGGTGAACGGGAAGAACGACGGGCGCAGCCGCGTCGACAACCCGGAGCCGAACAGCGCCTGCGCGAAGACCTCCAGCGTGCCGCGCAGGTCGGCCATGGTGATGCCCTCGTCGACGGCGAGCCCTTCGAGCTGGCCGAACACCGGCGAGTGGGTGGCGTCGATGGTGTCGTTGCGGTACGTCCGCCCCGGGCACACGACGTACACCGGCAGCGGCCGGTCGAGCAGGGCCCGGACCTGCACCGGCGAGGTGTGGGTACGCAGCACCCGGCCGGAGGCGGTGGGCTCGACGTAGAGGGTGTCGTGCTCGCTGCGGGCCGGATGGTCGGGGGCCATGTTCAGGGCCTCGAAGTTGAACCAGTCGTGTTCGATCTCGGGTCCCTCGGCGACCTCGTAGCCCATGGCGACGAACACGTCGACGAGCCGGTCGGACAGCGAGGACAGCGGGTGGCGGGCGCCGCGGCGACGGCGCGCCACGGGCAGGGTGACGTCGACGCGCTCCTCGCGCAGCACCCGGGCGTCGCGTTCGGCGGTCAGCTCGGCCAGGCGCGTGTCGTAGGCGGCCTGGACCTCGGCGCGGGCGGCGTTGTGCCGACGGCCGGCGTCGGCACGCTCCTCGCGCGGCAGCGCACCGAGCTCCCGGCGGGCCAGCACCAACGGGGCGGCGGCGCCGTGGACGTGGGCGGTGCGGGCGGCGGCCAGCGCGTCGAGGTCGGTGGCGGCGCGGATCGACTCCCGGGCCGCGGCGACGGCCGCGGCGAGCTGGTCGGGGTCGAGGGCGTGGACCCGGGACGGGTCGACAGTCTCTCCAGGGGCGGGCACGGTGCTCATCCTCGTATCGTTTCGCTGGGCATGAGGTCGCCCGGCCGGAGTGATCGCCCGGCCCGGAAGGGGCCCGGCGGGCGATGGAGGCCGGGAGGCAGCCGCGGCGGCGGCGCGGTCCGCGCTCGATGCCGCCCGTCGGCTGCCCGGGGCGCCCGCCGGTCGATCGTGACGCTCGGCCTCAGCCGAACACCGGACCGCCGGCGGGCACGAAAAATCGGAATTCGGCGCCGCCGCCCGCGGCCCGGCCGACCGAGATGGTGCCCCCATGCGCCTCGATCAGTGCCTTGGCGATGTAGAGCCCGAGACCGGTGCCGTTGCCGCGGCTGGCACCGCGCCAGAACTTCGTGAACACGCGCGCGGCGTTCGATTCGGACACGCCTTCGCCCTCGTCGGCCACGCTCACCTCCGTGCCGGTGTCGCTGCCGCGCAGCAGCACCGTCACAGTACCCGCGCCGTGGCGCAGCGCGTTGTCGACCAGGTTGTGGAGCACCTGCTCCATCTTGTCCGGATCGACCCACATCTCGGGCAGCTCGCCCTCCTCGCGGACGTTGAACCGCTCGGCGCCCGCCGCCCCGGCGGCGATCTTGCCGTCGACCACCGAGCGCACCCGGCTGGGCAGGTCGACGATCTGCTTGCGGACCTGGATGCGGCCCGAGTCGATGCGGGAGACGTCGAGCACCTCGGCGAGCAGGCGGGTGACCCGGTCGGCGTCGGTGTTGACCGTGTTCAGCATGAGCTTCTTCTGCTCGTCGGTGAACCGGTCCCACTTGGCCAGCAGCGTCGCCGTGAAGCCTTTCACGCTGGTCAGCGGCGAGCGCAGCTCGTGGGCGACGGTGGCGACCAGGTCCGCCCGGTTGCGCTCCAGCCGCTCCCGACTCAGCGTGTCGCGCAGCGACAGCGAGACCCGGGCCAGCCGACCCGCGACCCGAGTGAAGCGGACGGTGACGTGAAAGTCGCGATCGTGCACCGGACCGGCATAGGTCAGCCGTCGCTCGGGCTGCCCGATGACCCTCGGCAGCTCCCGGCTGAGCGCGGAGCACTCCCACCAGTCGTTGCCGCGCTCGTCCAGCAGCGGGAGCACCTCGGTGAGGTGCCGGCCGACCGCGGCCGGCACGGGCACGCCGATCAGGCGGACCGCGGCCCGGTTGAAGACCTCGACCGTGCCGGCGGCGTCGGTGACGACGACCGCATCGGGCAGCAGATCGAACGCGGCCGCGGGCAGTGGCCCGTCCAGCGCGGCCGAGCCGGCGCCGTCGCCGCCGTCGGCCTCGGCGGGGTCCGCCGGTACGCCGTGATCCTGCACGGGCTCGTCGTCAGCAGTCATGGCCTCGCCTGATGCCGGGGCGGCGGTGGTGGGCAAGCCGGCCGAGCCGCCCGCCGGGGGAACGGTTGCACCGGCGGGAGCCGGCGGCTGCTGCGTGGTCGGCGCCTGTTCGGATGTCGATGCGACGGTGTTCACCACCGCCGACCACCTCCTCCGGTGCCGTCAGTACCGGACCTACCCGTTCTCTGCGCCCGCGCCGATGCGTATAGGCACAGGGCGGACGCAACCGCAAGATTCAGGGACTCGGCCTGACCGTACACCGGTACCCGCAACGCCGCGTCCGCGGCGGCCAGACCGGCGGGATCGAGACCGTGCGCCTCGTTGCCGAACAACCAGGCAGTGGGCCCGTCGAGCTCGCCGGCGTCCACCGCGGTGTCGAGATCACGCCGCGCGGAACCCGAGGTCGCGACGATCCGGCACCCCCGTGCGCGCAACCCCGCCACCACGTCGGCGAGCGTCGGTTCGACGATCACCGGGAGGTGGAAGTGGCTACCGGCCGACGACCGCACGCACTTCCCGCCGAACGGGTCGACGCCGCCGCCGGTGAACACCACCGCGTCCGCCCCGGCCGCGTCCGCGCTGCGAATCACGGTGCCGGCGTTGCCCGGATCGTTCGCGCCCACGCACACCGCCACCAGTCGGGGTGCGGCCAGGTCGACGAGCCGGTGACCCGGCAGGGCGGCGACGGCGACGAGCCCCTGGGGGGTGACCGTCTCGGACAGCGCCGCCGCGGCCTCGTCCGTCACGAGCCGGACGGGCACCGCGGCGGCGCGCAGCAGATCGTCGTGACGGCCCGCCGCCGACACGCCCACGAACACCTCGAGCAGGCCGCCCGCGGCGACGGCCGCGCCGACGGCCTGCGCCCCCTCGACGAGGAAGCGGCCCTGCTCCCGGCGCTCCGCCGGGCGCCGCAGGCGCCGGGCGGCACCGACCCGAGCCGACCGCAGCCCGGCGACCGGCCCACGATCGGGCGGCGGGAGCACGCGGGCGGCGGGCACGGGTCGGCGTCGCGACGGGCTCAGGCGGCGGTCGGCTCCGGCGCCGCCGCCAGGGCCGCCCGGGCCACCTCGACCAGAGCGGTGAAGGCCGCGGCGTCGTTGACCGCCAGATCGGCGAGGATCTTGCGGTCCACCTCCACGCCGGACAGCTTCAGACCCTGCACGAAGCGGTTGTACGTCATGCCGTTGGCGCGCGCCGCAGCGTTGATCCGAGTGATCCACAACTGCCGGAAGTCGCCCTTGCGCGCGCGACGGTCCCGGTAGGAGTAGGTCATCGAGTGGAGCATCTGCTCCTTGNCCTTGCGGTAGAGCCGCGAGCGCTGGCCCCGGTAGCCGCTGGCCTGTTCGAGGACCGTACGGCGCTTCTTCTGGGCGTTGACCGCCCGCTTCACGCGTGCCATGAGGGCACCTGTCTCCTTCGTTCGGGTGCATCCGGCCGGNCGGACCGGGATCGATCACCGCGCAGGGCGCGCCGGTGTCACCGGGGCCGGATTCGTCAGCGGGGCGCGCTCAGCGGGCGAGAAGGCGCTTGATTCGGCCTGCGTCCGCCTTCGTCAGCGGCTCCACGCCGGCCAGCCGGCGGGTGCGGCGGCTGGACTTGTGCTCCAGCAGGTGGCGGCGGTTGGCCTTCTGGCGCACCACCTTGCCGGAGCCGGTGATCCGGAACCGCTTGCTCGCGCCGCTGTGGGACTTCTGTTTGGGCATGTCGACATCCTGACGGTTTACGGGGGGTGGTCGAGCGGTCGCCGCGGTGAGGTCCGGACGGTGGGGACACCACCGCGCGGACCCACCGACGTCGGGTCAGACGTGGCCAGCCGGTTCCGGCAGCCGCTGCGGCTTGGAACCCTTGTGCGGGGCCATCACCATCGTCATGTTCCGGCCGTCCTGCTTGGGCTGGGCCTCCACGTAGCCGAGGTCGGCCACGTCGGCGGACAGCCGCTGGAGCAGGCGGATGCCGAGCTCCGGCCGGGACTGCTCCCGACCGCGGAACATGATGGTGATCTTTACCTTGTCACCGGCTCGCAGGAACCGCACGACGTGACCCTTCTTGGTCTCGTAGTCGTGCGGATCGATCTTCGGCCGCAGCTTCATTTCCTTGATGACGGTCTGGACCTGGTTCTTCCGAGCTTCCCGACGCTTCTGGTCGGACTCGTACTTGAACTTTCCAAAGTCCATCAGCTTGCAGACCGGAGGGCGAGCGGTCGGCGCGACCTCCACGAGGTCGAGATCGGCCTCCTGCGCCATGCGCATAGCCTCGCCGATCGCAACGATGCCGATCTGCTCGCCTTCCGCGCCGACGAGGCGTACCTCGGGGACGCGGATCCGGTCATTGATACGGGACTCTGTGCTGATGTGTTCCTCCGTTGCTCGACGCGCGGGCGTGACCTCACCGCAGCGGAGCACCGAGCCTGGCCGCACCAGGCTCCCGGCCGACAACCGCGGGAACGGCTCGGCCGACCGGCGACCCGGCTGCCGTGGCCACGGCCCGGAACTCGGGCCGGTCGACACTCTGACACCCCGTGGAGGCGGCGCCAGTCGGCAACATCGGGTGGAGGGCGAACCCCCGCTTGGTCCTGCCGGACAGGCTCCGTGCCCTCGCCAGGGCCGTCACGAACGACGGCACCATCGGATGGGTGGAACCAACCGGCAATCGGTCTGAGGCCAAGAGTAGCACCACACCGCCGGGCAGGACGATCACGGCGGCGACCGGCCGCCCCGAACGGGCGCGGCGACCGCGATCCGCGAGCCGACAGACAGGGACGATCCGGGCGACGGCCGGCCCGCGGGGAGCGATCCGCCCCGCGACCCGGACCCGCGCGGCCGCGGGGTGGCTCAGCGGGGCGGCCGCCACCCCCAGCGCCGCTCGGAGCGCAGGCCACGGCCCAGGAGCCGACGCACCGCCCGAGCCTGTCCCGACCCGACCAGCAGCACCGCCACCGCGCGCGCGGCCGCGGGTTCGGGGGCGCCGAGCTGGCCAGCCCCACCCGCCGGGCTCGTCGAGGCCGTCGAGGCCGTCGGAGCCGTCGAGGCCGAGCCGCTGGTTGCGGAAGCCGTCGCCAGGAGCTGGGACAGTCGACGGGCGATCGACTCCCCCGTCGCGGGCGTGTCCCCCACCGAGCCGTGGACCGCGACGGCGAGCACGGGTCGCGGCGCCGTCGCGCCGGGCTCCACCAGTTCGGCCGGCCAGGCCTCGACCCGTTCCGTGATCGCCCGCAGGGCCACCCGCACTCGGGGACGGGCCAGCGGTCCGTCGGGGTCTGCCGGCCGCCGCAGCGCCGTCAGGGCGATGTCGACGGACGGATCCGTCCGCCCCACGCCCACCGGCGCATCCCCACCACCGGCGACATCCGCACGATCGGCCCCACCCGCACGATCGACCGCACCCGCACGATCGACGGCGACCGCGCGGTCGGCTCGATCGGCATCGGCGGCGGCATCCGGACCGACCGGGATGTCCGCGCCGCCGGGACCGACCTCCAGGCTGGTCGGGTACGGGCCGGCGACGTCGATCACCACCGAGTCGAGGCCGAGGCGGACCGCCTCCGCCCAGGCGTCCGGGGCGGCCACCGGCACGGGGCGGGCGGCCCCACGCCAGGCGGCGAGCGTCGCCACGCTCGAGAAGATCGGCAGCGCGGTGGCACCGGACGGGGTGCGCAGAGTGGCCAGCGCCATCTCACTGGTCTTGTCGGCGCCGGTGGTGGCGTCGGCCGAGGTGAGCATGGCCTCGATCGCGACGAAGACCCGGGCGCGGCGCAGGGCGGCGGTCAGGGCGGCAGGATCGACGCGACCGGTCGAGCCGCCGGCGGCGAGCACCCGGACGAGGGCCTCGTCGGCCGCCCCGTCGTCTCCCTGCCCGGCCGGAGTCAGCAGATGGCGTGCCATTCCCCGCAGCCTAAACGCCGCAGCGCCGGGCGGCCCCGCGGCCGCCGGTGCCGGACCGGCCTGCAGCCACCCCCCATCACCGCCCCGCCGCCGGGACCACCCGGGGCCGGCGGTGGGTGCGTCAGGCCCCCGAGGGCCAGGCAGCGATGCGAGCCTGTGGATCGGCGGCGGCGAGAGCGGGGCGGGCGAGGGCCGCCGCCGGCTGGGAACCGGGCAGCGGGGCGGTGGCGACCGCACCGGCGAGACGCTGGAAGGCGAACCGGGTCCGCCTGCGCAGGCGGAACCAGTTGATCGGCCGGCTGTCGGCCAGCGCCGCGTCGAACGGCACCGGCACCGTCATGTACGCCCGATCCTCGAGATGGTCCAGGCGCATCCGGGCGCCGCGGCTGAGCCGGGACGGGTAGGTCTCCACGATGGCGACGATGACGGTGGCGACGAGGTCACCGCGGCCGGCCGCGGTGAGCGCGGTCAGCGCGTCGTCCGCACCCGCGATCTCCGCCTCCCCGGCGCGGACGGTCAGCACGAGCAGGTCCGCGCGGGCGAGCAGGGTGGCGGGGACCGGCTGGTTCCAGCCCGGCGGCGCGTCCGCGACGACGGCCGGGTACCAGTGGCCGAGCAGGTCCAACGCCCAGGCCAGCTCCTCGGGCAGCAGGCCGGGGCCGGCAAGGTCGCGCATCCCGGCCAGCACCTCCAGCCCACCCGACCCGTCGGAGGCCAGGAAACGGCGGACGTCCTCGAGGGAGGAGACCGGCGGGCGGGCGCCGGCCAGTTCCCGCAGGCCGACCCCCGGGGGCATGAGGCCGACCCGGTGCGCGAGCAGCCCGCACTGGTCCGGGGAGGCGTCGACGGCGACGACCCGGTGGCCATGGTGCGCAGCCATCGCCAGGCCCAGCCCGGCGGCCACGGTCGTCCGTCCGCCGCCGCCGCCGAACCCGCCGATCAGTACACGCCGGCCCCCGGCCCGCGGACGCTGGTAGACCAGGCCGTCGGCGCCCACCGGCGCCGCGCTCGCCGCCGTGGCGGGCGCGGGCTGCGGGACGGCTCCAGCTGCCCGAGGCGCGATGACCGCACCCGCCGGTCGGACCGGCGCCGCGGGAACCCGCCGGACCGGCATGTTCGGCGGGGGTGGGGGAAGCGCGGGCGCTGTGGAGATCGGCTCCGCCCACGGGCCGGCGGCGGCGGACGCCTCGGCGGCCCGCCAGGAGGCGCCGGCGGCCGGATCGGCCGCGGCGCCGTCACCGAACCCGGCGATGTCATCACTTCGAGTCGCATCGCGAGTCGGGGTGGCACCGCCGGTCGGGGGGAACAGACCGGTCCGGGTCGGGTCCGGGGTGTGGCCCTGGGACGTCTGGCCCTGGGACGTCTGGGCCTGGGACGTCTGGCCCTGAGGCGGCTGGACCTGAGGCGGCTGGACCTGAGGCGNCTGGACCTGAGGCGGCTGGGCTGGCATGAGGGCCGCGCCCGGGCGGGTGACGTCGAAACGGCTCATCTCGCCCCGGTGCAGGGGCGCGGACTCCGCGGTCGCGGTCGCGGGCGGGGGCGGGTCGGGCACGCCCGGCGCCGATGGGCTTTCCTCCGGCACCTGCCAGGGCGCGGCGGGGTTGGTGGACGAGGGCAGCGGCGGAAGCTCCGGCCCGACGGGGGCCGCAGCCGGGTAGAGGGGGGCCGCAGGGGGGACGGCGGCCGGGCCGTACTCGGCTCCGGAGGGGCCGAACAGCGGGTCGGCCGGCCGATACGGATAGGCAGGGGCCGGCAGGTCGGCCGGCGATGCCGGTGTGACGTCCGGATACGGCAGGGGCAGCGCGGCCCGGGACGGCTCGATGGGCACGGGCCCGGCCGAGGCCGGGTCGATCTGCGTGGGGCGGGGCGCTCCCGCCCACGGATGACCGGGTTGTTCGGCGGCGGAGCCGCCGTCGGCATCTTCGGGGCGATCCGGTCTTGAGGCGGCGGGTGCGGCACCCGGCGGGAGGAGCGAGCCCGCCGCGGGCACGAGAACCGTCATGCTGCCCCAGCTCTCACCGGGCGGCGGAACCGCGGGAGGCGGCGGAATCGTGAGAGACGGGGGAACCGTGGGAGGCGGCGGAGCTGTGGGAGGCGGCGGAGCTGTGGGAGGCGGCGGGGAGACGTTCGGCGGCAGCACCGTGGCACTGGGCGGCGGAGGTACCGGAAGGAACGGGACGACCCCGCCAGCAGCGCCGACGGGCGGCGCAGCGTCCGTCCCCGGCGGGAGGACCAGGCCACCGGGGGCCGGCGCGGCGGCGGGGCGGCCGGTGGCCCCGGCCGGTGTCGCGGCCTCGCCGGACGGCGACGGGTGGGCCGGGACGGCGAGGTCGGGCGTCCACCCGGACGGGCCTGGGGCCGGCGCGCCGAGACCCCAGCCCGGCCGGTCCGGGGACGTCGCCGGGGGTCCGTCGGTCGCGGTCGGCCAGCCGCCGCCGATCGTGGGTGCCCAGCCACCGGCCGGCGGGATCGGATCGCCGGTGCCGGTGCCGGTGCCGGTGGCCGGAAGCGGCGGAAGCGGCGGACCATCCGTGGTGGACGCGGCCGCCTCCCCGCCGTCGGACGGCGCAGGGTATGGCGACCACGGGGGCAGCGGAGGCGGTGAGGTCCGATCCGCGAAGGGGCGGACCTCCGGCGAACGGGCGGGCGGGGAGGTCCGATCGACGGGCGGCCGGGTCTGCGGGGGCCGGGTCTGCCCGAGTCGGGCGGCCGTCGAGGCGGGAGGGGACGGCAGGGGACCAGGCGCGCGATCTCCGGGCAGCCCCCCGGGCGTCCCACCGGGAAGCCCACTGCCGGGCTCGCCCCGCGGCACGCCGGGACGCGTCCGGGTGGGGCGCCGGGTGACCAGGGCGTTGCGCGGCGACTGCGGCTCGGTCAGGCGCAGGCCGAGCAGGGAGATCGGGCGGGCATCCCCGCCGCCCGCGCCGGGGGCCTCCTGATCGGCGGACCGGGCCGAGACGTCGAGGCCGTCCCGGTCGGCCCCGGACGGATCGACCGGCGCCGCGGTGTCGTCATCGTCCCGGCTCCCACCATGACCCGCCATCCGTGCCACCCCGCCCCCATCTCCGGACCGACTCCGCTGGACGACACCGGAGCGCGAGGCAACCGCTACGGCGTGGCATCACGGTCTCGCGTCACCCACTGCCCCGACAAGAGCTCCGAGATGATCCAGATAGCCGGAAACAGACCCACGAGCAGCGAACACACCACCGGCACACTCGATCCACTCCGAATCGCCATGCGATGGCAACACCATACCGAGGCCATGTCACCGGGACGGATCGGGCTCGTACCGTCCGTGCGACATGAGGATGCGGACGGCCACCGCCCCCAGCGGGGACGGTGGCCGGATGGCACTCGGCGACGCCGGTCGGGAGGTCAGCCGGCGAGGTCAGCCGGCGGGGTCAGCCGCTGCGGTCAGCTCGCAAGGGCCAGCTCGCGCAGCACCGCTGCGGTGTCGAGGGCGGCCAGCGTCGCCTCTCGACCCTTGTCCTCGCTGGAGTCGGGCAGCCCGGCCCGGTCACGGGCCTGCTCGACCGTGTCGCAGGTGAGCACGCCGAAGCCGACGGGGACCCGGGCGTCAAGGGTGACCCGGGCCAGCCCCGCGGTGACGAACTGGCAGACGTAGTCGAAGTGCGGCGTGCCGCCGCGGATGACCACGCCGAGGGCGACGACCGCGTCGTGNCGCTGGGCCAGCGCCGCGGCGACGACGGGCAGCTCGACCGCACCGGAGACCCGCACGACGGTCGGCGCCGTCGCGAGCCCGGTGTCCTTGGCCGCGTGCAGCGCCCCGGCCAGCAGCGCATCGGTGATCTCGGCATGCCAGCGGGTGGCGACGATCGCCAGCCGCAGCCCGGCCACCGGCGGGAGCACCTCCTGCGGCGCGCCGAAGCCGCTCACAGACCCTCTCCGTCGGTGAGATCCACGCCGGCCGAAGAGCTGCCGCCGCCACCCGGGACGGCGGCGCAACCGGAGGTCGCGGGTACCCGCGCGGGGCTCGACGCCCAACGGCCACCGGCCGGCTCGTCCTCTCCGACGGCGCGGGGCAGCCCGGGCAGGACGTGGCCCATCCGGTCCCGCTTGGTCGTCAGGTAACGCAGGTTCTCCGGGGTCTGGGTGACCGGCATGCCGAGGAGCTCGACGATGCGCAGCCCGTAGCCCTCCAGGCCGGCCCGCTTCGTCGGGTTGTTCGACAGCAGCCGCAGGCCACGCACCCCGAGGTCGACGAGGATCTGCGCGCCGGTGCCGTAGTCGCGGGCGTCGGCGGGCAGGCCGAGCGCGAGGTTGGCGTCCACGGTGTCGTGACCGGCGTCCTGGAGCTGGTAGGCCCGCAGCTTGTGCATCAGGCCGATGCCGCGGCCCTCGTGGCCCCGCACGTAGAGGACCACCCCGCGACCCTCGGCCGCGATCATCCGCAGGGCGGCGTCGAGCTGGGTGCCGCAGTCGCAGCGCCGCGAGCCGAACACGTCGCCGGTGAGGCATTCGCTGTGCACCCGGACGAGGACGTCCTCGCCGTCGCCCAGCTCGCCGCGGATCAACGCGATGTGCTCCACCCCGTCGAGGGTGTTGCGGAAGCCGACGGCGCGGAAGGTGCCGTAACTGGTCGGGATCGTCGCCTCGGCGACCCGCACCACCTGCTTCTCCGTCCGCCGGCGGTAGGCGATGAGGTCGGCGATGGAGATCAGCAGCAGGCCGTGTTCGCGGGCGAACGCGGCGAGTTCGGGAAGGCGCGCCATCGTCCCGTCGTCGTTGACGATCTCGCAGATGGTGCCGGCCGGGCGCAGTCCGGCGAGCCGGGCCAGGTCGACGGCCGCTTCGGTGTGGCCCGGCCGCCGCAGCACGCCGCCGTCCTTGGCCCGCAGCGGGAAGATGTGCCCCGGCCGGCTCAGGTCGCCCGGAACCGTGTCGGGGTCGGCGAGCAGCCGGATCGTGCGGGCCCGGTCGGCGGCGGAGATGCCGGTGGAGACGCCCTCGCGGGCGTCGACGGTGATGGTGAACGCCGTGCCCATCCGCTCGGTGTTGTGCGGGACCATCTGGTCGAGCTCGAGCCGGTCGGTGTCGACGGCGTCCATCGGCACGCAGATCACCCCGGAGGTGTAGCGCGTCATGAACGCGACGAGCTCGGGGGTGGCCGCCTCGGCGGCGAAGATCAGATCGCCCTCGTTCTCCCGGTCGGCGTCGTCGACGACGACGAGCGGCCGGCCGGCGGCGATCTCTGCGATGGCGTCCTCGATGGAGGCGAACGTCACGTCAACGTCGCCGTCGCCGGTCGCCGGGCCGGCGTCGGACGTCCCGGTGACGGCCGTGGGCAGGACGGGGACGGGCGGGGCGGGGATGGCCGTCGAGGGGGCGCCGGCCGCGGATGTGGTCATCGGGACAGTCCGTTCGGGTCGATGGTGCCGGCATGCAGCTTCTCGACGTACTTGGCCAGCACGTCGACCTCGATGTTGACCCGGGCACCCGGTGCGCGGCGGCCGAGCGTGGTCAGGTCGAGGGTGGTGGGGATCAGGCTGACCGTGAACGTCGCCGGGGAGTCACCCCCGGCCGGGGTGACNTCGACGACGGTCAGGCTGACGCCGTCGACCGTCACCGAGCCCTTCTCCACGAGATAGCGGTCGAGGCCGGCGGGAAGGGCGATGCGGACGACCTCCCAGTGCTCGTCGGCCTGCCGGTCGACGACGACGCCGACGCCGTCGACGTGCCCCTGGACCAGATGGCCGCCGAGGCGGTCGGCCAGCCGGACGGGCCGTTCGAGGTTCACCGGATCACCGACGGCGAGCTCGCCGAGGGAGGACCGCACGAGGGTTTCGCGCATCACGTCAGCCGTAAACGTCGCGGACGCCGCGATTGTGCCGGCAGGCCCCGCACGACCGGCGCCCCCGGCCGGCACGCCGCCGCCCGGATCGGCGGTAGCCAGATCAGCGGTAGCCAGATCAGTGCCAGCCGGATCGGAGCCGGCCCGCTGGAAGGAGGTCACCGTGAGACACACGCCGTTGACGGCGATGGAAGCGCCGTGGGTCGCGTCCGCCAATACGGTCTGACAGGCAATGGTGAGCGCCGCCGACTCCGGCCGCGCATCCACCGCAGCCACCACGCCGAGCTCTTCAACGATGCCGGTGAACATCCGACTCGCGCCCTTCGGTCCCGGGCACCGCTCCCCGGTTTCGGGGAGTTGCCACGCGGGACCTGTCGGCATGCGCACGCCGACGCGCGCCCGCGGACGGCGACGGCCACCCACGGACACTGGGCCCGCGCGCGTCCTCCCATCCGGACTTTGACCGTCGGTCCCGGAATTCCACCGGATCAGCCGTCCCAGTACCTGCGGACGGGTCGCGGACTATCACCGCCGGCTCGGAGTTTCACCGACCCCGGAGCGCGCGTGCTGCTGGTTGTACTGCCCCAAGTCTGACATACGAAGCGGCCACACGCCGCACCCGGCGATGTGACTGAGGTCATGCCTGCCGGTCAAACACCAGGTCGGATGCGCCCCCGCGGCCCTCAGCCGAGCGGGAGGTGGCTGTTGACCGCGCGGACGTCCGCGGCGAGCGCCGGGATCTCGACCACCTCGACGCCGGCCGCGGCCAGCCGTTCGGCGCCGTCGCAGTCGACGAACAGCGACGGCTCGCGCCAGGCGAACACCACCCGGCCGATGCCGGCGGCGAGGATGAGCTCCGTGCAGGTCCGCGGCCGCGACGCCCGGGCGCTGCACGGCTCCAACGAGCTGTACACCGTCGCCCCCGCCGGATCGACGCCGGCACCGGCGTCGGCACCGGCGGCACCGGGGTCGGCACCGGCGGCCCGACCGGCACCGGCGGCCCGACCGCTGCGGGCGGCCGGCGAGTCGGTGCGCGCGGCGAGGCGGCGCAGCGCGACCTCCTCGGCGTGGTCGTGCGGTTCCTCCGCCCGGGAGTAGCCGTCGGCCAGCAGGGTTCCGTCGGCCGCCACGATCAGCGCGCCGACCGAGAACGCCGTGGACGACGGCGGGCAGCGACGCCCGAGCTCGACCGCGCGGGCCAGCCAGTACCGGTCCCCGACGTGCCCCGGGGGCGGACCACCGGGAGGCGGCGAGCCGGGCGTCGTCACGCCGGGTCGCCGACCGATCGGGAGGCCGGCGGGGTCAGCCGGGGGGCGACCCGCAGTGCCTGGGCGCGCAGCTTCTCGACGGCCTCGCCGGGATCGTCGGCGCCGAAGACCGCCGTGCCGGCGACGAAGACGTCGACCCCGGCGGCCGCGGCCTGCTCGACGGTGTCCTCGTTGACCCCGCCGTCGATCTGCAGCCACAGGTCCAGGCCGCGGTCGTCGATCAGGCGGCGAGCCGCCTCGATCTTCGGCAGCACCTCGGTCATGAACTTCTGACCCCCGAAACCGGGCTCGATCGTCATCAGCAGCAGCAGGTCGAAGCGGTGCAGGTCGTCGAGGTAGCGCTCAACCGGGGTGTTCGGCTTCACGGCGAGGCCGGTGCGGGCGCCGGCGGCCCGGATCGCCGCGGTCGTCCGCGGCAGGTCGGACACGGCCTCGGCGTGAATGGTCACGTTCGCCGCGCCGCGCTCGGCGTAGTCGGCGGCCCAGCGGTCCGGNTTGTCGATCATGAGATGGCAGTCGAGCGGAGTCTGCGTCGTCGACCGCAACGCCGTCACCACGTCCGGGGAGAACGCCAGGTTCGGGACGAAGTGGTAGTCCATGACGTCGACGTGCAGCCAGTCGGCTCGGCCCTCGACCGCGAGGGCGGCGTCGGCCAGTCGGCCGAAGTCCGCGGCGAGCAGGCTGGGATAGATCTGTGCGGTTGCCACCCCGCGAGACTATCGACCGAACGACGCACGCCCCGACCCGTTTCGACACCTTCGCGGTCGACACCTCCTCCGCTGGGAGCCTTCCCGCTCGGGACCGCCGCGCCCGGTACCTCCGCCGCGCGCCGGCCCCCGGGCAGGCGGCCGGCGGTCGCGGGGCCGGCGCCTGCCCCCGCCCGGGCTCAGTCCGGGTTGCGGCGCAGCAGCGCCACGAACATCGCGTCCGTGCCGTGCCGGTGCGGCCAGAGCTGGACGAACGGACCGGATCCGAGTCCGTCGACCTCCGGCAGGCCGAGCCGCGCGTCGAGCACGGAGACATCGACCCGCTGGCCGCTCACCTGGCGAACCACCTCGACGGTCTCCGCCGGATGCGGGGAGCAGGTCGCGTAGGCAACCACCCCGCCGGGTCGGACCAGGTCCAGCGCGGCGACGAGCAGGGCGCTCTGCAACGGCACGAGAGCGGCCAGATCGCCGGGGATACGCCGCCAGCGGGCCTCCGGGCGGCGCCGCAGCGCCCCGAGCCCGGTGCAGGGGACGTCGACGAGCACCCGGTCGGCGCTGCCCGCCGGCAGCGGAGCCGCCCGCCCGTCCGCGCGCACCACCCAGGCCCGCGGCTCTCCCGCCAGCGACCGGGCCACCAGCCCGGCTCGGGTCGCCCGCGGTTCCAGCGCGAGCAGGCTCGCGCCGGAACCCGACGCCGCCTCGAGACCCGACGCCGCCTCGAGACCCGACGCCGCCTCGAGACCCGACGCCGCCTCGAGACCCGACGAGAACCCGGGCCCGCCGCCCGAGCGATCGGTGAGCAGGCCGGCGAGCAGCGCCGCCTTGCCGCCGGGGCCCGCGCACAGGTCGACGGTCAGCCCACGGTCCCGGCCGACCGTAGCCGTCCGGGCCAGCGCGAGCGCGACGAGCTGACTGCCCTCGTCCTGCACTGCCGCGGCCCCGGACGCCACCGCCGGCAGCCGCGCGGGATCGCCGCCGTCGAGGCGCACCGCATACGGCGAGTAGGGGCCGGGTGCCGCCACGAGCCCCTCCCCGGCGGCCTCGGCGAGCAGGCGGTCCCGATCGGTGCGGCCCGGACGGGCGACCAGGTGCACCGCCGGCCGGGCGTCGTCGGCGACGAGCGCGGCGCGGGTCTCGTCGAGGTCGTCCCCGAGCGCCTCCGCCACCACCTCGACGATCCAGCGCGGATGGGTCGTCACCACCGCGAGGTGGCCGATCGGGTCCGTCTCGAAGCGGGGAGCGCCGAGCAGGGCGGCGAGATCCCCGCCCGTCTCCGCGATCCGGGCGGCCACCCGACGCAGCACCGCGTTCGCGAACCGGACCGGACGCTCGCCGCTGGTCGCCCGGACGAGATCCACGGTGCTGGCCACCGCGGCGCGGGCGGGCACCCGGGTGCGCAGCAGTTGGTAGGCGCCGAGCCGTAGCGCGTCGCGCAGCGGCGGGTCGATGTCGTGCACGGGTCGGCTCGTGGCCGTATCGAGCAGCCCGTCGAGGGTGCCCTGGGCGCGCAGCGCACCGTAGGCGAGCTCGGTGACGAAGCCGCGATCGCGGGCCGGCAGCCCGCTGCCGGCGAGCAGCGAGGGCAGGAGCAGGTTGGCGTACGAACCACGCTCGTCGACCGCGCGCAGCACCTCCCAGGCCAGCAGTCGGGGCCGGTCGACGGCGGCGGGCGGGCGGGCGCCGCGGGTGCCCGGTGATCCGGCCGGGCTCATGCGGCTCCCCCGCCGCCGGACAGCCTCCCCGCCGACGACACCTGCTCCGCCGGCGACACCTGCTCTGCCGACGACGCCTGCTCTGCCGGCGACACCTGCTCCGCCGACGACACCTGCTCTGCCGGCGCACGCAGGACGTCCTCGGCGGTCAGCCGCGCCCCTCGGGCCCAGTCGGCGGCCTCCATCGGCCCGCGGCCCTCGGGCCGCACCTCGCCGAGCAGCACCGGCGCCGTCCCGGTGCCCACGGCGACGGCGCCGTCGGCGAGCGCCGCCAGCCGGCCCGGCGCCAGCTCGGCCGGCACGTTCTGCGCCCCGACACGCACCGGACCGATCTTGATCCGTCGGTCCCGGAACACCGTCCAGGCTCCGGGCGCGGGTGCCGCCGCCCGGGTCAGCCGGTCCACCGCGACCGCCGGCAGGGTCCAGTCGATCAACGCGTCCTGGGCGGTCAGCTTCGGTGCGAACGACACCCCCTCGGCGGGCTGGGGCACTGCCTGCAGGGTCCCGTCGTGGATGCCGTCCATGACCGCGGCGAGCAGGTGCGCCCCGGACTCCGCGAGCCGGTCGAGCAGGTCACCGGAGGTGTCGGTGGGGCGGACCCGCTCGGTGACGACGCCGAACACCGGGCCGGAGTCCATCGCCGGTTCGATCTGGAACACGCTGGCGCCGGTGAGGTCGTCGCCGGCGAGCACCGTGCGCTGCACCGGCGCCGCGCCGCGGTAGGCCGGTAGCAGCGAGAAGTGCAGGTTCACCCAGCCGTGGCGGGGGATCGCCAACGCCTCCCGGGGCAGCAGGGCGCCGTAGGCGACGACCGGGCAGCAGTCCGGCGCCAGGCCGGCGAGCGCCGCGAGAAAGTCCGGGTCGCGCGGCCGCTCTGGGCTGAGCACCGGGATGCCGGCCTCATCGGCAAGCAGGTGCACGGGAGGTGGTTTGATCTTCCGGCCTCGGCCGGCGGGCCGGTCGGGGCGAGTGACGACCGCGACCACGTCGTGGCGCGGGCTGTCGATCAACGCCCGCAGGCTGGGCAGGGCGACCGCCGGTGTGCCGGCGAAAACAAGACGCATACGCGAGCACCGATCCGCCGCGACGCCATGCGGACGCCGCGGCCGTCTACGGGGGCAAGATCCGAGCTGTCTGGCCAGGCCGGGGACCGTCCGCCAGCACCCGGAACGGGGACACGGGCGGCGTCCTCGAGCCTGCCGCTGCCCGACCGTACCGCGGGCGGGCACCGCTGTGGCGGACGGCCGGCCCCGGCGACAGACGCCGGCCCCGGCGGGGGCCGGCCGCCGGCGGTGGGCGCGCGGTCAGCCGATGACGAGCGGGTCGAGTTGGACGCGCAGGCCGGCGGTGCTCCGGCGGGCGCCGAGGACGCCGCGAGCCTCGTGCAGGGCGGCGGCGAGGGCCGCGCCGCGCTCGCGGGGCACCCGGATGAGCAACCGTTCGATCTCGCCCCCCTCGCCAGCGCCCGGGCCGCCGACCGACGCCGGCCCGCCGCCCGGGGTCGCTGCCGCCCGTGCGCGGGGTGCGGGTGGCAGCGGCACGGGGCCCAGCAGGTCGGCCCCCTCGGGTAGGCGGGTCACCGCGAGCAGCTCGGCGACAGCCGCGGCGCTGCCCTCCACGGTGGCCATCCGGGTCGCCGGCGGGAAACCGAGTTCGGCGCGCTCGTCGGCCTCTCGGGCGGCGAAGGTCGCGGGATCCCAGCGGACCAGGGCCTGCACGACCGGGAGCCCGGCGTCGGCGGACACGATGACCCGCCCGCCGCGTGGCGCCGGGCGGGCCAGCGCCGCCGCCGCCGCCCAGCGCCGCAGGGTCGTCTCGGCGGCCCGCAGGTCGGGGCGGCCGAGCAGGGCCCAGCCGTCGAGCAGGAGCACGGCGCCGTACCCACCGACCGCGACCGGCTCGGCGCCAGGGGTGGAGATGACGAGCGCCGGCTCGGCGGGAACGGCGGCGAGCACGCCGTCGCGCCCCGAGGTCCGCACCGGGACGTCGGGGAAGGCCCGGCCCAGCTCCTCGGCGGTGCGCCGGTCCCCCGTCACCGAGGCCCGCAGCCGCGGGCTCGAACACGACAGGCATCGCCAGACCGCCACGCCGGCCGCGCCACCCGCGGCGGCAACGGCCCGGGGCTCGGGGGCTCGGGGCTCGGGCGCGGGGGCGGCTCCCAGCGCGCCCGGGGCGGCGGGCACCGGGCGACCGCACCACTGGCAGGACAGCACGCCGGCGCCGGAGGAGCGGCCCAGCGGACCCTGGCAGTGCCGGCAGCGGGCGGGACGCCGGCAGTCCGCGCACGCCAGCGAGGGTTGGTAGCCGCGCCGGGGCACCTGGACCAGCACCGGGGCACCGGCGGCCAGGGCCTGGCGGGCCGTGCGGACCGCGAGCGACGGCAGCCGAGCGGCGCGGGCGGCCGGATCTCGGGCGTACTCGTGGTCCGAGCCGGTCGCCTCGACCCGGGGGGCGAGCGCCCGGACCTCGGGCAGGGGCAGCACCAGCGGATGGGCCCAGCCGCTGCGGACGAGCGCCTCGGCCTCCGTCGTTGGGCAGAAACCGCCGATCAGCAGGGCGCAGCCGTCCTGGCGCGCGCGCAGCATGGCGACGTCTCGGGTGTGCGGGTAGGGAGCCAGCGGCTCGGCGTGCAGCTCGTCCCCGTCGTCCCACACGACCAGCAGGCCGAGGTCGGCGACGGGGGCGAAGACCGCGGAACGGGTGCCCACGACGACCCGCGCCTGCCCGCGGCTGGCCGCGAGGAAGGCGCGGTACCGGCGCGACGGGCCGAGGTCGGCCCGCAGGGCGACGGTGGTCTCGCGTCCGATGACCTCGACCAGCGCGGCCTCGACCCGGTCGACGTCGCGATGGTCGGGAACGACGACGACCGCGCCACGGCCCGACCGCACCGTGGCGCCGACCGCGGTGGCGATCATCGCCGGCCACGCGGGGCCGGGCGGCGCCCACCACACCGCGCGCGGCGATCGGCCCGCGGCCAGCGCCGCGAGCATCGACGGCCCGGCGGGATAGCGCGCCCACTCCGCCGGCCGCCCGTCGTGGGCAGCACCATCCGCCGGCGCCGACGGCGCAGCCCCGGGGGTCATCCGAACCGGGGTCGGGACCGACGGCTGGGTGCTCTCCGGCGCAGCGGCGACCTCTGGCCGGGGGGCGACGGGTTCGGAGGTCGTGGCAGCGGCCTCGGGCGGAGGGGAGGCCTCCTCGGAGACACCGGCGGCGGTCGCCGGTCGGGAGGGACTTTCCTCCGGCGGGGAAGGGGCGCTCTCGGTACGGCCGTGGCGTGGTGGCACGGCGAGGCGAAGAACGTCGGCCAGCGTGCCGGCGTAGCGGTCCGCCACGGCGCGGGCGAGCCGGGCGATCGAATCGGACAGCACGGGCTCCGGCGAGACCGACCGCTCCAGCGGGGCCAGTCGGCCCGGGTGCTCCGAGACGGCCCGCCGTTCCAGGACGAAACCGTCCACCTGCCGGCCGGCGAAGCGGACCCGGACCCGGGAGCCGGGCACGGCCGCCGCGGCGAGATCGGCCGGGACGAGGTAGTCGAAGGGACGGTCGAGGTGGGTCAGCGGGGTGTCGACCGCGACCCTGGCCACGGGCAGCTCCGCGGCCAGCGGGGACGGCGCGCCGGGACCGCGGGCCCGCCCCGAGCCCCCGCGCGCACCCGAACCTGCGCGCGCCGCCGAACCCCGACCCGGCCGCGGCGCCGACGCGGCGGATTCGCCCGGCGGGGAGGCCGGTCTCGGACCGCCCGCCGCCGCGGGCCGATCCGCGCCCTCCCCACTCGCGGGCGTGGCGCGGCCGCGAGCCTCGCCCGGCCGCCCGGCCGGCCCCGGGCCGACACCGGCGATCGTGGCGGGCTGTTCGGTCATGAGGGCATTAGTACCAGGCACCTCCGACAGGACCGGCCGGCCGCGGCCAGCCCGGGTCGGCCCCCCGCAGCGATCAACCCACCGCGATCGGCCCACGGCCACGGCGGACGGCAGGACGGCGGGGAAAGGCGAAGCCGGGTCGGTTCGGCGATGCGGACCGACCCGGCTTCCCAGGAGCGTGCGGTCGGGGCGTCAGCCCTTGACGGCGCGCTGGAGCGCCTCGGCGCGCGAGGTGGACTCCCAGGTGAAGTCGAGCTCGGGGCGGCCGAAGTGCCCGTAGGCGGCGGTCTGGGCGTAGACCGGGCGCAGCAGGTCCAGGTCGCGGATGATCGCGGCCGGGCGCAGATCGAAGACCTGGGTCACGGCGTCCTGGATCTGCTCCTCGGGGACCGTGCCGGTGCCGAAGGTCTCGACGAACAGACCGACCGGGTGCGCCTTGCCGATGGCGTAGGCGACCTGCACCTCGCAGGCGCTGGCGAGGCCGGCGGCGACGACGTTCTTGGCGACCCAGCGCATGGCGTAGGCGGCCGAGCGGTCGACCTTGGACGGGTCCTTGCCGGAGAAGGCGCCGCCACCGTGACGGGCGTAGCCGCCGTAGGTGTCAACGATGATCTTGCGACCGGTCAGGCCGGCGTCGCCCATCGGGCCGCCGATCTCGAAGCGGCCGGTCGGGTTGACCAGCAGGCGGCGGCCCTCGGTGGAGATCTCGAGCAGCGCCAGCTCCGGCTCGACGACGTACTCGGCGATGTCGGGTGCGAGCAGCGTGTCGAGGTCGATGTCGGCGGCGTGCTGGGTGGACACGACGACCGTGTCGAGGCGGACGGGCTTGCCGTCGGCGTACTCGATGGTGACCTGGGTCTTGCCGTCCGGGCGCAGGTAGCCGACCTGGCCGTCCTTGCGGACCGCGGACAGCCGCCGGGCGAGGCGGTGCGCCAGTGCGATCGGCAGCGGCATGAGCTCGGGGGTCTGGTCGCAGGCGAACCCGAACATCAGACCCTGGTCGCCGGCGCCCTGACGGTCGAGCTCGTCCTCGCTGGAACCCTCGACGCGGGTCTCGTGAGCGGTGTCGACGCCCTGGGCGATGTCCGCGGACTGCGCGCCGATGGAAACGCTGACCCCGCAGGAGGCGCCGTCGAATCCCTTCTTGGACGAGTCGTAGCCGATCTCCAGGATGCGCTCCCGGACGACCGCGGCGATGTCGACGTAGGTCTTGGTGGTGACCTCACCCGCGACGTGGACCTGGCCCGTCGTGATGAGCGTCTCCACCGCGACCCGGCTCTTCGGGTCGTCCTTGATCATGGCATCGAGGATCGAGTCGCTGATCTGGTCAGCGATCTTGTCCGGATGTCCCTCGGTGACGGACTCGGACGTGAACAGGCGCGTCGCCACTGGTCTAACCCCCTGGGAGATCCGGTTGATTCCGACGAAGCTTACCGAGGCGTCCGCACGGGTACCCGCACTGCCTCGCTGGACGTTCCGTCCCCGTGACCGATCGGGAACTCCACCACGAGATCGAGGATCCGGTGCGCGACCAGATCCTTGCTTGCGCGTTCGATGGTCGTCTCGCGGCCGTCGGCGGCCAGGACCACGGCGGCGTTGTCCGCCACCTCGAACCCGAGCCCGGCGCCGACCTGGTTGACGACGAGGAGGTCGACGGGCTTGCGGGCGAGTTTCGCCCGGGCGTGGTCGAGAACTCCCCCGTCGGGACCGCCCGTCTCGGCGGCGAAACCGACCAGGACCTGCCCGGGGCGGCGGTTCGCCACCAACTCGGACAACACGTCAGGGTTTCGCACCAGGGCAATGGAGTCGGGCGCCGCGGATTCTTTCTTAATCTTGTACGCCTGTGTCGCCTGTGGCCGGAAATCGGCGACCGCGGCCGCCATCACGACGACATCCACGGACGGCGCCACCTCGTGCACCCGCTCCCGCAACTCGGCCGCGGAGGTGACCGCGATCGTGCGCGCCCCGGCCACCGCGGGCAGGGCGACGTTGGCCGCGACCACCGTCACCGCGGCCCCGCGGGCGAGTGCCGCCCGCGCCACCGCGTAGCCCTGGCGCCCGCTGGAGGCGTTGCCGAGGAAGCGGACCGGATCGAGGTACTCCCGGGTACCTCCGGCGGTGACCAGCACGTGCCGGCCGGCGAGGTCCGGACGGACGCCGTCGGCCCCGCGGGCGAGCACCGCCATGCCGAGCGCGGCGATCTCCGCCGGCTCCGGTAGCCGGCCCGGCCCCGAATCCGCCCCGGTCAGCCGGCCGACGGCCGGATCCAGCACCACCGCGCCCCGGGCCCGCAGAGTGGCCACGTTCGCCCGGGTGGCCGGATGCTGCCACATCTCGGTGTGCATCGCCGGCGCGAAGACCACGGGGCAGGTGGCCGTGAGCAGGGTGCCGGTGAGCAGGTCGTCCGCCCGCCCGGCGGCCGCGCGGGCCATCAGGTCCGCGGTCGCGGGGACGACGAGGACGAGGTCGGCCTCCCGCCCGATGCGGACGTGGGCGACCTCGTCGGCGTCGCTCCAGACATCGGTCGTGACCGGGTTGCCGGACAGCGCCGCCCAGGTCGTCTCCCCGACGAACCGCAGCGCGGACGGCGTGGGCACGACCCGCACCTCGTGCCCGGACTCGGTGAACCGGCGCAGCACCTCGACCGCCTTGTAGGCGGCGATGCCCCCGGCCACGCCGAGCACGACCCGGGGCCGCCGGGCCGAGGCGCCCGCGGCGCCGATGGGCTCGTCGGTCACGGCCGGGTCAGGCGACCGGCGGGAGGCTGTCGGAGACGGTCTCGTGGGTGAGCAGGCCGGCGTTGATCTCGCGCAGCGCGATCGACAGCGGCTTCTCCTGGGCGTTGGTCGTCTCGACCAGCGGCCCGACGTACTCCAGCAGGCCCTCGCCGAGCTGCGAGTAGTAGGCGTTGATCTGGCGAGCCCGCTTGGCCGCGTAGATGACCAGGCTGTACTTCGAGTCGGTGGCCTCGAGCAGCTCGTCGATCGGCGGGTTGGTGATGCCTTCGGGGTGGGCTACGGTTCCGGCCACGATGTCCTTCCGGGGTGAACGTCCGGGGCGGCGGCCGCCGTCCGGACCGTGCTCCCGCGCACAGGGCCGCGTGCACAGGCCGCCAAGCCGCCTGCGCCCGGACTCAGGCGCGTGAAGTGCGGCTTCGCGGCGCGGTACGAGCGGACCCGCACCTAGGAGCCGATCATCAATGCTACCAATCGGGCGGCCGCAGCCCGCACATCGTCGTTGACGACCACGTGGTCGAACTCCGTCTCGGCCGCGAGCTCGATGCGAGCCCGGTCCAACCGGCGGGCGATGACCTCGGGTGACTCGGTCCCCCGGCCGGTCAGCCGCCGGACCAGCTCCTCGAACGTGGGTGGCGCGAGGAAGACGAACCGGGCGTCGGGCATCGCCGAACGCACCTGGCGGGCCCCGAGCAGTTCGATCTCCAACAGGCACGGGACGCCGGCGGCGAGCCGTTCCTGCAGGGGACCCCGCGGAGTGCCGTAGGCGTGCCCGGCGAACATCGCATGCTCGACGAACTCGCCGGCCTTGACCATCTGGGCGAACTCCTCGGCGTCGACGAAGTGGTACTCGACACCGTCGGTCTCCCCGGGCCGGGGAGCCCGGGTGGTGGCACTGACCGAGACCCAGACCTCGGGATGACGCTCGCGGACGGCCGCAACGACCGTTCCCTTCCCGACGCCGGACGGCCCGGACAGCACTGTGAGACCCACGGCCCCAACCCTAGGGCCTCCGGGACGGCTGCCGCACAGCGGTCATCCGGCCGTGGATGCCCAGGATGGGACTTGTTTCCCATGGACTTTCGGATCGAGGGCCGGTAAAGAATTCCGACCCCCGATCCGCTCGGAAGGTACCGCGGCTTCGCCGGAAGAACGTGAGTGAGACCACTCNCCCGGCGACGCCGCGTCCCGCCAAGGCCCTACTCCGGTTGCCGGAGTGGATTTCCCACTCCGCCGGATCAGGCCGTTCCGAACTCCTCGAGGAGCGCGGCGCGCTGCTTCGCGCCGAGCCCTCTCAGCCGGCGGGTCGGACTGATCCCGAGCCGTTCTCGGATCTTCTGGGCGCGCACGCGCCCAACTCCGGGAAGCGACTCCAGAACAGCCGAAACCTTCATCTTGCCGACGACCTCATCGGCCTCGGCCTGTTCCAAGACGGCGGCCAGAGTGGTCTCCGCCTTCTTCAACCGCTCCTTGAGTTCCGCGCGCTGCTTACGAGCCAGCGCGGCTTTCTCGAGGGCGGCGGCCCTCTGCTCGGGCGTTAGGGGCGGCAGGGGCACGGGTACGCCTCCTCAATTCGGTGATCGCGCCGCGCAAACTAGCGAGGAAGTGGCTCCTCGGTCCAGCCTTGGCCACAACACTCTGATGCGGACATATTGTCCGCACAAGAGAAGGCTTTGACGGGACGAAAGGGGTGGCCCGCTCGTGCCGCACCCTTTCGGTCTACGACGGCCCCACCGTACCGCTTCGTACCGCACCAGGACGAACACACCCCGCCCTGACCACGGCCGTCAGCGAGACGCAGGCGTCTGACCTGCGAAAATACTATCTGCGACCACCTTCGCCGCTATGCCCAGATCGGTGGCTCGGGTGATGGGACGGCCCACTACGACCAGGTCCGCACCCGCCTCCAGTGCCTCCCGCGGAGTCGCGATTCGCGCCTGGTCGGCCACCTCGGACCCCTCCGGACGCACGCCGGGCGTGATGAGAGTCACGTTGTCACCGAGCTCCGAACGGACCATTCGGACCTCCCGTGGGCTGCACACAAGGGTGCGCGCCCCCGCCTCGACGGCGAGCACGGCGAGGCGGCGGACGGCATCATCCGGCGGTCCGGCGAGCCCGACGGAGGTCAGCGCGGCCGCATCGAGCGAGGTGAGGACGGTCACAACGGCCACCTCGACCGTGGGGGCCGCGGCGATGGCCGCACGTATCATCGCCGCTCCCCCGGCCGCATGCACGGTGACGAATCGAGGCTGCAACGTGGCGACCGACCGCATTCCACCGGCGACCGTTGCCGGAATATCGTGCAGCTTGAGATCAAGGAACAGCTCGGGCGGACCACCGGTCGCCCTTTCGGGCGCCGTGCCGGCCTCAACGAGCCCAGCGGGCTCGGCTCCCCCAGCGGGCTCGGCGAGCAGGCCGGCCGTGCGCAGGGCCGTCACGATCGCCGGCCCCTCCCGGTAGAACAGCTCCATCCCGATCTTGAGCACGGCGGCGTGCGGCGCGACCGCCGCGGCCCACCGCAGCGCGGTCGCGCCGTCCGGGGCGTCGAGCGCGACGGCCAGCGGCGCCCGACCGGAGCGCGGGGTGAAGCGGGACACGGCACTCACCGACCGGTCCGTGCGGGGTCGAGGCCGGCGTCGGCGTCGGACACCGCGCCCGGCCCGGCCGAGGTGTCCGGTCCGGGGTCGCCCGTCACCGGCCCGGTCGCACCGTTCTGCTCGGCGTCGCCCGCCGCGAAACCGGTCACACCGTTGCGCACGTCGCCGCCGGTGACCGGGTCTGTGGCCGTGGCCGCGTCGCCGGGCGACTGCCAGTCGACGCGCTGGGTCGGTTGCTCCTCGAAGCGCTCGCCCGGCGGGCTGTCGATGCGCTCGGTCGGTTGCTCCTCGAAGGCTTCGATCGGCTGCTCGTCGAACGGCACGCCCGGATCTGCGGCGCCCCTGGACTCCGTGGACGCGGCGACCACAGACACGGCGCCCGTAGGCGCAGAGGCTGTGGGGGCAGAGGCTGTGGACGCAGCGGGACCGGCGGCCGGGCCGTCCGCGCCGCCCCACGCCTCGCGCAGGGCGGCGTGGTACTCCTGCAACGGCCGGACGCCCAGCTCCCCGCGGACCAGGGCCTCGACGCCCTGCACGCAGGCGGCGGCGCCCTGGATGGTGGTGATGCAGGGAACCCCGGCGCTGACGCAGGCGGTGCGGATCTCGTAGCCGTCGAGCCGCGGGCCGACCCCCCACGGGGTGTTGATGACCAGATCGATCTGACCCGAGGTGATCATCTCGACGCAGTCGAGCAGGCCCTCGGTCGGCGCCCGGTGCTTGCCGAGCACGACCGCCTTGACCCCGTTGCGCCGCAGTACCTGGGCGGTCCCCTCGGTGGCGTAGACGACGAAGCCGAGGTCCGCGAGCCGCTTGATCGGGAAGATCATCGCCCGCTTGTCCCGGTTGGCGACCGAGACGAACACCCGCCCGTAGGTGGGCAGCCCGTTGTAGGCGGCGGCCTGCGACTTGGCGTACGCGGTGCCGAAGCCGTCGTCGATGCCCATCACCTCGCCGGTGGACTTCATCTCCGGGCCGAGGATGGTGTCGACGCCGCGGCCGACGGCGTCGCGGAAGCGGCCGAAGGGCAGCACCGCCTCCTTGACCGCGATGTGCGAGTCCAGCGGCAGGGTGGCGCCGTCGCCGGTGCGCGGCAGCAGGCCCTCGGTGCGCAGCTCGCCGATGGAGGCGCCGAGCATCACCCGGGCGGCCGCCTTGGCCAGCGGCACCGCCGTCGCCTTGGAGACGAACGGAACGGTGCGCGAGGCCCGCGGGTTGGCCTCCAGCACGTAGAGGACGTCGGACTGCAGGGCGTACTGGACGTTGAGCAGCCCTCGCACGCCGACGCCGCGGGCGATCGCCTCGGTGGAGGTGCGGATGCGCTCCAGGTCGGCGCGGCCGAGCGTGATCGGCGGCAGGGCGCAGGCCGAGTCGCCGGAGTGCACGCCGGCCTCCTCGATGTGCTCCATCACGCCGGCGAGGTAGAGCGTCTCGCCGTCGAACAGGGCGTCGACGTCGATCTCGACGGCGTCGTCGAGGAACCGGTCGACGAGCACGGGGTGCTCGGGGGAGATCGCCGTGGCCCGCTCGATGTAGTCGCGCAGCATGGAGTCGTCGTAGACGATCTCCATCCCGCGGCCGCCGAGCACGTAGGAGGGACGGACGAGCACCGGGTAGCCGATCCGCTCGGCGACGGTGCGGGCCTCGGCGAACGAGGTCGCCACGCCGTGCGGCGGCGAGGGCAGGGCGGCGGCGGCCAGCACCCGGCCGAACAGGCCGCGGTCCTCGGCCAGGTGGATCGCCTCCGGCGGGGTCCCGACGATCGGCACGCCCGCCTCCGCCAGCGCCGCGGCGATGCCCAGCGGGGTCTGGCCGCCGAGCTGCACGATCACCCCGGCCAGCGGGCCGGCCTGCTGCTCGGCGTGGACGACCTCGAGGACGTCCTCGACCGTCAGCGGTTCGACGTAGAGCCGGTCGGCGGTGTCGTAGTCGGTCGACACCGTCTCCGGATTGCAGTTGACCATGACGGTCTCGAACCCGGCGTCGGACAGCGCCATCACGGCGTGACAACAGGCGTAGTCGAACTCGATTCCCTGGCCGATGCGGTTCGGCCCGCTGCCGAGCACGATCACCCGCGGCCGGCCGCTCGGCGCCACCTCGGTCTCGCTGTCGTAGGCCGAGTAGTGGTACGGGGTCTCGGAGGCGAACTCGGCCGCGCAGGTGTCCACGGTCTTGAACACCGGCCGGATGCCGGACCGGTGCCGGAACGCCCGGACCACGTCCTCGGACGTGCCGAGCAGCTCGGCGAGCTGGGCGTCGGCGAAGCCGGCCCGCTTGGCCCGGCGGATGCCCGCCGGCGTGCGGGTGACGGCGGCGGCGATCTCGTTCAGGAAGACGATCTGGTCGACGAACCAGGGGTCGATGCCGGTCACCCGGGTGACGTCCGCCGGGTCGGCGCCGGCGAGCAGCGCCTGCTGGACGGCCCGCAGGCGCCCGTCGTGCGGCACCCGGGTCGATTCCAGCAGGCTGGCCGCGTCGCCGGTCGGCGGGACGAAGGAGAACATCGAGCCCGCCGACTCCATCGACCGCAGCGCCTTCTGCAGCGCCTCGGCGAAGCTGCGGCCCACGCCCATCGCCTCGCCGACCGACTTCATCGTCGTCGTCAGCGTCGGATCGGCGCCGGGGAACTTCTCGAACGCGAACCGCGGCACCTTCACCACGACGTAGTCCAGCGTCGGCTCGAACGCGGCCGGCGTGGTGCGGGTGATGTCGTTGGGGATCTCGTCGAGGGTGTAGCCGAGGGCGAGCTTCGCCGAGATCTTGGCGATCGGGAAGCCGGTGGCCTTGGAGGCCAGCGCCGACGAGCGCGACACCCGCGGGTTCATCTCGATGACGACCTGCCGGCCCGTCGCCGGGTCGACGGCGAACTGGATGTTGCACCCGCCGGCGTCGACCCCGACGGCGCGCATGACCGCGATCGACATGTCGCGCATCGTCTGGTACTCGCGGTCGGTCAGGGTCATCGCCGGGGCGACGGTGATCGAATCGCCGGTGTGCACGCCCATCGGGTCGACGTTCTCGATGGAGCAGACGACGACCACGTTGTCGGCGCGGTCGCGCATGAGCTCCAGCTCGAACTCCTTCCAGCCGAGGATCGACTCCTCGACCAGGACCTCCGTCGACGGGCTCGCCGCGAGGCCGTCGGCGGCCATCCGGGCGAGCTCGCCCGCGTCGTGGGCGAAGCCGCTGCCGGCGCCGCCGAGGGTGAAGCTCGGCCGGACGACCACGGGGTAGGCGAACTCCTCGCCCGCGGCCAGGCACTCCTCGACGGTGTGGCAGATGGCGCTGCGCGCCGTCTCGCCGCCGACGGTGGCGACGATGTCCTTGAACGCCTGCCGGTCCTCGCCGGCGCGGATCGCGTCGATGTTCGCGCCGATCAGCTGGACGCCGAAGCGGTCCAGGACGCCTGCGTCGTGCAGGGCGACGGCGGTGTTCAGTGCCGTCTGGCCGCCCATGGTCGCGAGGACGGCGTCGGGCCGCTCCCGTTCGATGATCTTGGTGACGATGTCCGGGGTGATCGGCTCCACGTAGGTCGCATCGGCGATCTCCGGGTCTGTCATGATCGTTGCCGGGTTGCTGTTGACCAGGATGACCCGCAGGCCCTCCGCCCGCAACACCCGGCACGCCTGGGTGCCGGAGTAGTCGAACTCGCAGGCCTGGCCGATGACGATCGGCCCGGAGCCGATCACCAGGACGCTGCTGAGATCCTCGCGCCGGGGCATCAGGACTCCCCTCCGGCGACCGCGGCGCGGGCCTGGCGGGCGGCGGCCATCAGGTCGCGGAACCGCTCGAACAGGTTGGCCGCGTCATGGGGTCCCGGCGCGGCCTCCGGATGGAACTGCACGCTGAAGGCCGGCACGTCCAGGCACTCCAATCCCTCGACGACCTCATCGTTGAGGCCGATGTGGCTGGCCACGACCCGCCCGAACGGCGTGTCCGTCACGCCGGTCAGCGGGGCACGAACGGCGAAGCCGTGGTTCTGGCTGGTGACCGCGATGCGGCCGGTGGCCACGTCGCCGACGGGCTGGTTCACCCCGCGGTGGCCGTAGGTCAGCTTGTACGTCTCGAAGCCCAGGGCGCGGGCGAGCAACTGGTGGCCGAAGCAGATCCCGAACACCGGCACGTCGGCGCNCAGCACGGTGCGCAGGGCCTCGACGGCGTAGTCGGCGGTCGCCGGGTCGCCGGGGCCGTTGGACAGGAACACCCCGTCGGGTTCGAGGGCGAGCAGTTCCTCGCCGGTGGTCCGGGCGGGCAGCACGTGCACCTCGCACCCCAGCGCCGCCATGGCGGCGGGGGTGGCCCGCTTGATGCCGAGGTCCAACGCGGCGATCTTGAACTGCGCCGTGCCGCTCGCGGCCGGGACCACGTAGGGCTCGGGGGTGGAGACGACCGGGGCCAGATCGGCGCCGACCATCTCCGGCGAGCTGCGGACCCGGTCGAGCAGCGCGGCCAGCGCGGCGCTCTGCCCGCCCTCGTCGACGCCGGCGGCCGAGTCGCCGGCGGCCGGGTCATTGACGGCCGAGTCATCGGCGAGCGTGCTGCTGATCGCGCAGCGCATCGCCCCGCGTTCGCGCAGGTGACGGGTCAGCGCACGGGTGTCGATGCCGCTGATGCCGACGACCCCGGCGGCGGCCAGCTCGTCGTCGAGGCTGCCGCGCGACCGCCAGCTCGACGGGCGCCGCGCCGGATCGCGCACGACGAAGCCGGCGACCTGGATGCGGTCGGACTCGTAGTCGGCGTCGTTGACGCCGGTGTTGCCGATGTGCGGCGCCGTCATGATGACGATCTGGCCGTGGAACGACGGGTCGCTCAGCGTCTCCTGGTATCCGGTCATCCCGGTGCAGAACACCGCCTCGCCGAAGGTCTCGCCGATCGCGCCGTATGCCTCGCCGACGAAGCTGCGCCCGTCCTCCAGCATCAGCACGGCGCGGGTCGGGTTCGCCCGGTCGGCCGGCCGGTTCGCCGGCGCCGCCGCGGGGGCCGCGAGCTGGTCGCCGGCCGCGGAGCCGGGGGTCGTGGTGAGGGTGCTCACCGATCCTCCTTCAGCCTGCGCACCTCACCCAGTGGTGAGGTCAACGGGTCGACCGGTGACCGGCCGGGGTCGGACTGCTCGGGGCGGCCCCGGTCGCCGTAGCGCGGGTCCGCCGGGTGGGGGTCAGAAGGGCGAGGGTCGGGCTGGCGGGAGGCTGGCCAGCCGGGGTCTGGGTGGCGGGCCTCCGGGTGGCGGGCGTCGGCGGGACCGGGCGCCCGGCGCGGGTCACCGCGGCCGGGATCGGCCGGGCGTGGCCCGCCGCGGCGGGGATCCGGCTGGTCGGCGTCCTGGTAGCGGGGGTCAGGGTGGCGAGGGTCAGAATGGCGAGGGTCCCGGCGCCGCTGCGGGTAGTCGGACCGGTCGGCGGCGCCCGGCCGCTCCCCGCGGGCCGCACCGCGCTCGCCGCGGCGCAGCCGCGGACCGGTGCGGATCGCCGGCATCTCCTCGGTGGGCTGGCCCGAGCCCGGCCGGGGCGGCGGGCCGCCCGGTCCCGGTCCCGGGGCCGCGGCCCGCGGGCGCAACCGGGGTCGCATCCGCGGCACGGCATGCGGCGAGGTGACGTCACCGGAGGCCAGGTGGGCCGGCGGTGGGCCGATGAGGTCGTGCACGGCGCGGACCACCTTGGGCTGGCGCGCCCGGTCCTCCCCGCGGAAGCCGGTCTCCAGCTCGTGCCCGCCGTACGACCAGGCGATCACGATCAGGCGTCCCGGCGCGGAGACCTTGCCGGCGTGGGCCCGCTCCAGCCGGGCGCCGCGCACGGCGTCCCGGGGGATCCAGAACGCGTCGCTGCCGCGGTCCACCCGCACGCCGGTCTCATAGACGCTGACGTACCCGCCGGTGCGCCCGCCCAGGCCGTGCGCGGCGATCCGCTCCAGCCAGTGGCCGGCGTCGACGGTGCCGAGGTACATCCCGCGCAGCGGGGCGGCAAAGACCGTGCCGGGCTCGGCCGGCGGGTCGGGCAGCTCGGGCAGGTCCTCCTCCTGCTGGTCGGCCTTGGTGCGCCAGGCCCGCAGCATCGCCCCCACCACCGCGACGAACAGCAGCAGCAGGCCCACCACGAGCAGCAGGTGCAGGCCCAGGCGGTCCGGTCCCCGGCCGGCGGCGAGGACCACCGGTCCGGTGGCGGAGGAGGAGTCGGCGAACGGCGAGGCGGCGAACGGCGAGGCGGCGAACGGCGAGGCGGCGAACGGCGAGGCGGCTGCCAGCGAGACAGTCATACGACCTTCCCGTCGAGCACGGTGGGTCGGCCTCGCAGGAACGTGGCGCGGATCGCTCCCGGCAGAGACCGCCCCGCATAGGGGGTGTTGCGGCTGCGGCTGGCGAGCGTGTCCGCCTCGACGACCCGCCACGGTGACGGGTCGAGCAGCGTCACGGTCGCGGGCGCACCCACCGCTATGGAACTCCACCCCTCAACCGCCGGTCGCGGCAGGCCACCGATGCGGGCCGGGGCCAGGGCCATCCGGTCGGCGACGCCGGCCCAGTCGAGGTGCCCGGGGATGACCATCGTCTCCATCACCACCGACAGCGCGGTCTCGAGGCCCAGCATGCCGGGCCGGGCCGCGGCCCACTCGGTCTCCTTGTCCTCCAGCGCGTGCGGGGCGTGGTCGGTCGCCACGCAGTCGATCGTCCCGTCGGCGAGGCCGGCGCGCAGCGCGGCGACGTCCGCGGCGGTCCGCAGCGGCGGGTTGACCTTGTAGACCGGGTCGTACGAGCTGACCAGGTCGTCGGTGAGCAGCAGGTGGTGCGGGGTGACCTCGGCGGTGACCTGCCAGCCCTTCGCCTTCGCCCAGCGGATGAGCTCCACGGAGCCCGCGGTGGAGACGTGGCAGACGTGCAGCCGGGAACCGACGTGCCCGGCCAGCAGCGCGTCCCGGGCGATGATCGCCTCCTCGGCGACCGCGGGCCAGCCGGGCAGGCCCAGCCGGGCGGCCACGACCCCCTCGTTCATCTGGGCGCCGGCGGTCAGCTTCGGCTCCTCGGCGTGCTGGGCTATCACCCCGTCGAACGCCTTGACATACTCCAGCGCCCGGCGCATGAGCAGGGCGTCGGACACGCAGTGCCCGTCGTCGGAGAACACCCGCACCTCGGCCGCGGATGTCGCCATCGCGCCGAGTTCGGCCAGTCGCTCCCCCGCCAGCCCGACCGTGACCGCGCCGACCGGCCGCACGTCGCAGTGGCCGGCGTCGAGCCCGAGCCGCCAGACCTGCTCGACGACGCCCGCGGTGTCGGCGACCGGGTTGGTGTTCGCCATGGCGAACACGGTGGTGTAGCCGCCGAGCGCCGCGGCCCGGGTGCCCGACTCGACCGTCTCGGCGTCCTCTCGGCCCGGTTCGCGCAGGTGGGTGTGCAGGTCGACCAGGCCCGGCAGCATGATCAGGCCGTCGGTGTCCAGGATGGTCGTCCCGGCGGGCAGGCCCTCGGAGTCCGGGCCGGTCGAGCCCGCGGGCCGCCAGGCCGCCACGACCCCGTCGGCAAGCAGCACGTCGACGGGATCCCCGCCGAGCGGGCGGACCCGGCGCAGCACCCAGGACTGTCCCGAGCCCCCCGCCGCCCCACCGACCGGACCCCCCGCGCCGCCCGCACCCGCCGTCATGAGACCTCCCCGGAACCGCCCAGCAGCAGATACAACACGGCCATCCGCACGCTCACCCCGTTCGCAACCTGCTCCACCACCGTCGACCGGTCGGAGTCGGCGACCCGGGAGGCGATCTCCATCCCGCGCACCATCGGCCCCGGATGCATGACCAGGGCGTGCTCGGGCAGGGTCGCGGCCCGGTCGACGTCCAGCCCGTAGCGGCGGCTGTACTCCCGCTCGGTGGGGAAGAACGCCGCCGACATCCGCTCCCGCTGGACCCGCAGCATCATCACCACATCGGTCTTGGGTAGCACCGCGTCGAGGTCGTACGACACCTCGACCGGCCACGAAGAGACACCGATAGGCAACAGTGTCGGCGGGGCGACCACCGTCACACTGGCGCCGAGGGTGGCGAGCAGCCAGACGTTGGACCGCGCCACCCGGGAATGCAGCACGTCGCCGACGATGGTGACGGCGAGCCCGTCGACCCGACCGAGCCGCCGGCGCATGGTGAACGCGTCGAGCAGCGCCTGGGTCGGATGCTCGTGGGTGCCGTCGCCGGCGTTCACGACGCTGCCGCGCACCCAGGTCGCCAGCCGGTGCGGCGCGCCGCTGGCGGAATGCCGGCAGACCACCGCGTCGGCGCCCATCGCCTCGAGGGTCTGCGCGGTGTCCTTCAGGCTCTCGCCCTTCGACACGCTTGACCCGCGCGCCGAAAAATTGATCACATCGGCCGACAGTCTCTTGGCGGCTACCTCGAAGGACGTGCGGGTACGGGTGGAATCCTCGAAGAAAAGGTTGACCACGGTGCGGCCCCGCAGGGTCGGCAGCTTGCGGACCGACGCCTCGGCGACCCGCGCCATCCGTTCCGCGGTGTCCAGCACCAGCAGCGCGTCGTCCCGGCTGAGGTCCTCCGTCGACAGCAGGTGCCCCTTCATACCCGACCTCCGTTCGCCGCCCACGCCGCCCCCGCGCGCCCGCGCTCGGCGAGCGAGCGCCGGGTCACGGCCGGTCTCCCGGGTCCGCCGCGCCCGCCGCGGCACCGGTCGGGCTGGGCTCGGGCGAGACGATGAGCACGCCGTCGGCGCCGTCGATCTCCCGCAGCCGAACGGCCACCGACTCGCGACGCGAGGTCGGCATGTTCTTCCCGACGTAGTCCGCGCGGATCGGCAGTTCGCGATGGCCCCGGTCGACCAGGACGGCAAGCTGGACCGTGCGGGGGCGGCCATAGGCGGCCAGCGCGTCGAGCGCGGCGCGCACCGTGCGCCCCGAGTAGAGGACGTCGTCGACGAGGATGACCACCCGGCCGTCGACCCCGCCGTCGGGAATTTCGGTCACCTCCAGTGGCCGAACCCCGCGCAGTCGCAGATCGTCGCGGTACATCGTGGGGTCGAGCGAGCCGACAGGAAGATCCACTCCCTCGACGGCCTGTACTCGCTGTGCCAGACGATGCGCGAGGGGTACCCCTCGGGTGGGTACCCCGAGCAGCACGACACCGGCACCACCGGAGGTCTTTTCGAGGATCTGGTGCGCCATCCGGCTGACGATCCGGGTCATGTCATCGGCGGACAGTACTGTCCGGGCAATGCCGGGACGGCGCGATGCGGGGTCGCTCGCGGCAGCAGAGGCCACGCGGCATCCCTCCTTCCCCGCCTCACGGGACGGTCCTTAAAGGAGCGGTCTCAGCGACGTTACCAGGGCACTCCGGACGAGTGAGGGTCTCGCGGCGCGGGCCCGCCGACCCCCGTCCGGCCGTCTGACTCCGTCCGCGCCCCCCGGTTCGGNGGCCCGTGCGGATTGTTGCCGCGCCAACTATCATCGCCAAGCCGTGACTGCACGTCACCGGGTTCACTTCCGCATGCGCCGGTACGGCGAACGGCGGAAGTTCCCGCCGGGCAGGCGTAGGGCGCAACCGGAGGGCTACAGAAAGTGGTACAAAGAAAGAAGCGACACGACCCCCCGGGTGTCGAGCCTCAACCCGGCGGGCACTACTATCGGTAACCGCCGGCGGCACGAGCCCCGGTTCCAACTGATCGACCACGACAGGAGTGGGCACTCCGATGTCCGACTATGCGAAGGCGCTCGGTGCTCGGCTGCGCGCGATACGCACCCAGCAGGGGCTCTCGCTTCATGGCGTCGAAGAGAAGTCGCACGGTCGGTGGAAAGCCGTCGTCGTCGGTTCCTACGAACGTGGGGACCGCGCCGTCACCGTACAGCGTCTCTCGGAGCTCGCGGAGTTCTACGGCGTTCCGGTCGGGGAGCTTCTTCCCGAGGGTTCCACCGTCGCCCCGCTGGAGCAGTCCCCGCGGATCGTCCTCGACCTCGAGCGCCTTTCCCAGGTGCCCAAGGAGCAGGGCGGACCGCTCGCGCGGTACGCGGCGACCATTCAGAGCCAGCGCGGCGACTACAACGGCCGGGTTCTCTCCATCCGCTACGAGGACCTGCGTTCCCTCGCAGTGATCTACGACACCTCCCCCAGCAAGCTCACCGAACAGCTCGTCTCGTGGGGCGTGCTGTCCCCGGAGCAGGGCGCGGACGCCACCGCTTCCGACGTCTGACAACCACGCCGGTGCTCCACCGGCAGCGCACCAACCAACGTTCCAGCATCACCAACGTTCCAGCACTACCAGCGGTTCCAGCACAGCACCACCGTTCCAGCACTACCAGCGTTCCAGCACCACCAGCGTTCCAGCGCCGCCTGGCGTCGCAGCACCACCAGCAGTCTCGTTCGTGGCACAGCAGCTTCAGCTCGATGTGATCGCGGGTCGGCTTTCGGGGTCTCCGGCCGGCCAAACGCGAGTGGCACACAGGTAGCCGGGGGTACCCCGGTACGTCGCTTGGGGCGACGTACCGGGCACGCCGATCGGCGGCACCGGCCAACCCGGTAGGTCAGGCCTCCCGGCCCGGCCCGGCATCCGGTCCCGGCGGGGCCGGCCGGCCCGCCGCCGAGGCCTCGCCCGCGGCCGGGACCTGCCCCGCCGCCGTCTGTTCGGCCGTCACCGGCACCGCCCCGGCGTCGACCAGACTGCCGAGCAGGCCGTTGACGAACATCGGCGATCGGTCGGTGGACAGGTTCTTCGCCAGCTCCACCGCCTCGTCGATGACGACCCGGGGCGGAACGTCGGGCCGCCACAACAGCTCCAGCACGGCAATCCGCAGGATGTTGCGGTCGACCGGGGGCATGCGCTCCAGCGACCAGCCCTCGGCGTGCCGGCCGATCCGCTCGTTGATCTCCCGCCAGTGCTCGACGACGCCCCTGACCAGCCCCTCGGCGTACTCCGAGACGGGCGGGTCGGCCTGGGCGCGCCGGGCGGTGAGGATCTCCGGGACGGCGGCCCCGCGCACGTCCGCCTCGAACAGGATGTCCAGCGCGCGCTTGCGGGCCTTGGACCTGGCGCTCAGCTCGTCACCCGGCCCAGATAACGGCCGTCGCGGGTGTCGACCTTGACCTTCTCGCCGGTCGTGATGAACAACGGCACGTTGATCGTCGCGCCCGTCTCCAGGGTCGCGGGCTTGGTGCCACCGGTCGAGCGGTCGCCCTGCACGCCCGGGTCGGTCTGGGCGATGGTGAGCTCGACGCTGGCGGGCAGCTCCACGTAGAGCGGGGCGCCGTCGTGCAGCGCGACGGTGCCGACAGTGTTCTCCAGCATGNAGTCGGCGGCCGTGCCGACGACGCCCGGCGGGATCGGGATCTGGTCGTAGGACTCGCTGTCCATGAAGACGAAGTCGGCGCCGTCCCGGTAGAGGTAGGTCATCTCGCGCCGGTCCACGGTCGCGACCTCGACCTTGACGCCGGCGTTGAAGGTGCGGTCGACGACCTTCCCGGTGAGCACGTTCTTCAGGGTCGTGCGGACGAACGCCCCGCCCTTACCCGGCTTGACGTGCTGGAAGCCGACGACGTTCCACAACACCCCGTCGATGTCGAGCGTCATGCCGTTCTTCAGGTCGTTGCTGGTCGCCACTGCGCGCGTTCTCCCGTTCGGTTGCCGTGCATCGGCACGGCGGATCGTCGTCGTGCTGAAGCCTAGAGTCATCGGGTCGCACGCACCGCGGCGACCCTGCCGGCCGCGACCGCCCGCCCGGGACCGCTGCCGGTCCCTGCGCGGCGGCGATCAGCCAGGCCGCGGACAAGTCTACCGAGCCCGGCGCCCACGCCCCGGGGCAGCGGTGCGATCAGGGTGCGTCGGGCGGCGCCAGGCCGTCGGGAGCGACCGCCGTGAACGCGGCGACCAGCAGGCCGATGTCCGGATTGTCGAGGATGACGGTCTCGCCCTGGGCGGCCAGGCCGATAAAGCGCAGCCGGCGGCCGCGGGACTTCTTGTCCACGCGCATGGCGTCAAGCAGCGCCGGCCACCGGTCGCCGCGGTAGGTCACCGGCAGGCCGATGCGGGTCAGCAGCTCGCGATGCCGGTCGGCGGTGGCGTCGTCGAGGCCGGCGACGAGCCGCGACAGCTCCGCCGCGAACACCATGCCCACCGAGATCGCCGCGCCGTGCCGCCAGGTGAAGTGCTCGACCTTCTCGATCGCGTGGCCGAGGGTGTGGCCGTAGTTGAGGATCTCCCGGCGGCCGGCCTCCCGGGGGTCGCCGGAGACGACGTCTGCCTTGACCCGGATGGACCGTTCGACCAGTTCGGGCAGGTGCGCGGCGCCCGTGGGGTCGTCGTCGAGCAGGTCGAGGATGGCGGCGTCGGCGATGAACCCGGTCTTGACCACCTCGGCGAGCCCGGCGCGCACCTCGACGGCCGGCAGCGTGGCCAGCGCGGCGAGGTCGCACAGCACGGTCAGCGGCTGGTGGAACGCCCCGACCAGGTTCTTGCCCGCGTCGATGTCGATGCCGGTCTTGCCGCCGACGGCCGCGTCGACCATGCCGAGCACGGTGGTCGGCACCTGGACGACGTCCACCCCGCGCAGCCAGCTCGCGGCGACGAACCCGGCCAGGTCGGTCACGGTGCCACCACCGAGACCGATGATCATGTCGTCGCGGGTGAAGCCGATCCGGCCGAGGACGTCCCAGCAGAAACCGGCGATGCGTAGCTGCTTGGCCTCCTCGCCGTCGGGCACCTCGACCGCGTGTGCCTCGACCCCCGCGTTCGCCCGCAGGTCCGCGACGACGGCGTCCGCCGTGGCCCGCAGCGCGGCCGGATGGATCACCGCGGCGCGGGTCCGCCCGGCGACCGTCTCCGCGAGATCGCCGAGCAACCCCTCACCGAGCACGACGTCGTAGGCTCGCTCGCCGCCGGGACGGACCGGGATCCGCACGACGTCGGACACCCTCGCCCGCGCGCTCACCGCGGAATCCGCACTGACGCCGCCGGAGCTGGCGGCGTGGGCAGTTCCGCCAGGGCGGCGGCGACCAGATCGGCGACCTCGTTCGGCTCGCGGCCGGCGGTGTCGATGACAACCGCCGCCACCTCGGCGTACAGCGGCTGGCGGGCCTTGAGCAGGGCGGCGAGCCGGGCGCGCGGGCCCTCGACGAGCAGCGGCCGGTCGCGCGCGAGGCCGACCCGGCGCACCGCGTCGGACACGCCGACCTCCAGGTAGACGACCCGGTGACCCGCGAGCAGCGCCCTGGTGTCGGCGTCGAGGACCGCCCCGCCGCCCAGGGCGACGATCCCGCGGTGCTCGGCGAGGGCGGCGGCCACCGCCCGCGCCTCCGCGGCCCGGAAGTACTCCTCGCCGAACTCGATGAAGATGTCGGCGACGCTGCGACCGAGCTCCGCCTCGACGTCCGCGTCGGTGTCACGGAACCCGACGCCCCACCGCTGCGCGAGCCGGGTTCCCACCGTCGTCTTGCCTGCGCCGGGCGCTCCGACCAGGACCGCGCGCGGCCCGGCCGGCGCCGCCGGCGCCGCCTCCCCAACCATGATTCTTTTACCCCGTCTGCAGTTCTGCCCGACGACCGGTGGATGATCCGATCAGCGGATGTCCCGAACCGGTGGATGACCCCGACCGGCGGATAACCGCCGCGTCAATGGATAACCAGGGACTTCAGGTACCCCTCGCAGTTGCGCCGGGTCTCCTCCACCGAGTCGCCGCCGAACTTCTCCAGGGCCGCGTCGGCGAGCACGAGCGCGACCATCGCCTCGGTGACGACGCCCGCGGCGGGCACCGCGCACACGTCCGACCGCTGGTTGATCGCGACCGCGGCCTCGCCAGTGGTCACGTCCACGGTGGACAGCGGGCGGGTGAGCGAGGAAATCGGCTTCATCGCCACCCGGACCCGCAGGGGCTCGCCGGTGGTCATGCCGCCCTCGACGCCGCCGGCCCGGTCGGTGGCGCGCCGCACGCGCCGGCCCACGCCGCCGACCGGCTCGATCTCGTCGTGCGCCACCGAGCCGCGGCGCCGCGCCGTGGTGAACCCGTCGCCGAACTCGACGCCCTTGATCGCCTGGATGCCCATGAGCTCGCCGGCGAGGCGCGCGTCGAGGCGGCGGTCGCCGTGCACGTAGCTGCCGAGCCCCGGCGGGCAGCCGTAGGCCAGCACCTCGACGATGCCGCCGAGGGTGTCGGAGTCGGCATGGGCGGCGTCGATCTCGGCGACCATCCGCTCGCTGGTCGCCTGGTCGGCGCAGCGGACGGGGTCGGCGTCGATCGCCGCGAGCGAGGTGGGCACGGGCAGGCCCGGCGGGACCTCGGCCGCGCCGATCGCGACGACGTGGGAGAGGATCTCGATGCCGTACGCCTGGCGGAGCAGCGCCTTGGCCGCGGTGCCGAGCGCGACGCGGGCGGCCGTCTCGCGGGCGCTGGCGCGCTCCAGCACCGGGCGGGCGTCGTCGAAACCGTACTTCTGCATGCCGGCAAGGTCGGCGTGGCCGGGCCGAGGCCGGGTGAGCGGGGCGTTGCGGCCCAGCCCCGCGAGCGCGGCCGGGTCGACCGGGTCGGGCGACATGACCCGCTCCCACTTCGGCCACTCGCTGTTGCGGATGACGACGCTGATCGGACCGCCGAGCGAGACGCCGTGGCGCAGGCCGCCCAGCAGCTCGACCACGTCCCGCTCGAAGCTCATCCGCGCCCCACGGCCGTGCCCGAGACGCCGGCGGGCAAGCTCCGCGGCGATGTCGTCACTGGTCACCCGGATACCCGCGGGCAGCCCCTCGACCGTGGCCACCAGGGCGGGACCGTGCGACTCCCCGGCAGTCAACCAACGCACCATGCCTCCAGTGTTTCACGACCACCCGATGGCGCACGTCGCGCCGGGAACGAGGTCACGTCCGTCGCCGCCGAGACCCACCTGTCGGGACAGCTCCGGCTTCCCCGGTCAGCCGCCGCCGGCCAGGACCGCCAGCAGGGTTCCGGCCAGCAGGAACGGCCCGTAGGCGAGGCGGTCGTGCCAGCGGGCCCGGCGGGCGGCGAGCAGCACGAGCGCCGCCACCCCGCCGAGGACCACCCCGGCGAACATCCCGAACACCACGCTCGGCCAGCCCAGCCAGCCCAGCGCCCCGCCGAGCAGACCCACGAGCTTGACGTCGCCCCGGCCGAGGCCGGCGCCCGGCAGCCGGTACAGCGCCAGGAAGGCCAGCCAGCAGGCGGCGCCGGCGATCGCGACCCGCAGCAGGCGACCCGGCGCGCCGTCGACCAGCGCGGCGAGCCCCAGCAGCGCGGCGAGCACCGGGTAGGACGGCAGCACCAGCAGGTCGGGCAGCCGGTGCACCCGCAGGTCGGCCACAGCCAGCCATACCCCGACCACACTGAGATACAGATAGGCGGGTAACCAGCCCGGGTGACGATGCAGCGCGGCGGTCACCGCGGCCACGACCACCGCCGCGGCGATCCCCAGGGCCGCCGTCCCGGGCGCGGCGTGGCGCGGCTCGTCGCCGTCCGGCGGGAGCACGCCGGCCACGACCCGGTGCCCGACCGGCACCGCGACCGCGAGCGCCACCAGCGCGATCAGCACGCTGAGCCCGATCTCGCCCACCGCTAGGGGCCCGGCACCGACATCACCCGACGGTCGGGCCGGCGCGGTGCAGGTCGGAGCCGATGGCGGTATCCGCACCCCTGCGTTCGTCGAGGGCGGCCTGGCCGGCGGCCAACAGCACCCCGGCGGGAACGCGGCGGCCCGTGAAGTGCTCGACCTGCCCGACGGCCTGGGCGGCGAGGATCTCCAGGCCGCTGGCGACCCGGGCGCCGGCCCGGTACGCGGCGGCGGCCAGCGCGGTCGGCCACGGATGGTAGAGCAGCTCGACGAGCTGGCTGGACGCCGGCCAGCGGCGGGTCGCGAGGGGGTCGGTCGCGCCGGCGGGGGTGGTGGCGATGACGAGGTCCGGGCCGGCGGGCAGGCCGGTGGCGAGCAGCTCCCAGGGCAGCGCCGTCACCTCGACGCCGAGGCGGGCGCCGATCCGGACCACCTCCGCGACCGCCTCGGGGCGCCGCGCCACCACGGCGACGTGCGGGCAGCCGGCAGCGGCGACGGCGGCGACGGCGGCGCGGGCGGTGCCGCCGGCGCCGAGGATCAGCGGCTGGCCGGGCACCGCGCCGCGCATGACCCGACTCAGGGCGACGCCGATGCCCACGACGTCGGTGTTGTAGCCGTGCAACCGCCCGGCCTCGCCGACGACGACGGTGTTGACCGCGCCGATCGCCGCGGCCGTCGGGTCGACCTCGTCGAGCAGGTCCACGGCGACGGTCTTGAGCGGCATCGTCAGGGACAGGCCGACCCAGTCCGGGTCGGACCGGACCCGCTGCACCATCGCCGGCAGGTCGGGCGCATCGCAGTGGATGGCCGTGTAGGTGACGGCGAGTCCGAGCTCCGCGTAGGCGGCCGCGTGCAGCACCGGGGAGAGAGAGTGGTCCACCGGGGCGCCGAGCACCGCGGCGCGGGCCGGATGCGCGGGCGTCGCCGCGGCGGCGAGGCTCTGCGGCCGTTGCGCCGCCGGCTGCGCGCCCACGCCACCGTTTCCTCCGCCACCGTTTTCCCCGCCACCGCCGCCCAGGCCGCCCGCCGCGCCTACGCCGCCCAGTTGGATCTCCCGCACCACGTGGCCTCCCGCCTGGTTCAGGGGCGTCCGGGCGCGACCGGACGCGCCGAATCGCCCGCCGCCGCCTGTGTTCACACCCGTCGGTCGCCCGTCCGGGACCCCGTTACTCCCTGCCGCCCTCGGCGCGGTACTGCGCCCGCGCCTCGGCCCACTCCGCATCGGTCGTGGCGAAACGCGTCACCTTGCTCTGCGGCATGGACACGAAATACAACCATGACCCGGCGGCCGGTTCCAGGGCGGACTTCAGCGCCCAGATCCCCGGGTTGGAGATCGCGCCCGGGGGCAGGCCGGCCACCGAGCGGGTGTTGTACGGATTGGCCTTGTTGAGCTGGTCCTTCGTCAGCGGACCCTCGTACTCGTCCTCGGCGTAGCGGGTGGTGGAGTCCATGTCGAGGCGACGGAAACGCCCGGAGGTGTCACCGAGCCGGTTGTAGATCACCCGGGCGACCTTCGGCCCTTCGCTGGCGTTCGCGACCTCCTTCTCGACGATCGAGGCGATGGTCACGATGTCGGCCGGCCTCGTCCCCAGCGCGGCGGCCTTGGCCTCCAGGTCGATCGACGCCGCCTCCTTCTTGAAGCGGGTGACGAAGGAGGTCAGCAACTGGATGGGGGTGGACCCGGGCACCAGGTCGTAGGTGGAGGGGAAGAGGTAGCCCTCCAGGGTCGGCGCGTAGGACGGCAGGCCGAGCTGGGCGGGGTTGCGGGCGATCGCCTCCAGGTCGCTCAACGGCAGGCCGAGCCGCTGGTGCAGGCCGTCGAGCACCTGGTGGACGGTCATGCCCTCCTTGATGACGAACTTGAACGGCGCGGAGGACGCCGGATCGAGCAACGCGGCGAGCGCCGCCTCGGCGCTCATCCGGCTGCGCAGCCGATAGGTTCCCGGCTGGATGCCCAGCGCCTTGGGGTTGGCGGAGGCGGCCTTGACGAACGCCGAGACGGACGCGGTCACCTCCGCGTCGTGCAGCTCCACGGCGATCTGGCGGGCGGTGGCGCCGTCGGGGACCTGGACCACCGCGATGCCGTCGCCCGAGCCGGCGTAATCGGCGCTGGTGGAGCCGCCGGAGACCCGGCCGATGACCTTGCCGATGCCGAAGATGGCGACGCCCAGCAGCGCGGCGACGACGAGGAGGACGGCGATCAGCTTCGGCAGCGCCCGGCTGCGGCGCTCGTCGGCACCCTCGTCGTCCCAGCCGCCGCCCCAGTCCTCGGCGTCGTCCGGCGGCGGGTAACCCCCGGCGGAGCGGCGATCACGGCGGCGACCGCCGTCGCGGCGGTCACGGTGCGAGCCGGCGTCGCGCGGGTGCGGATCGTCCTCGTAGTCGTCGGCGTAGCCCTCGCCGGCATAGCCCCCTTCGGCATAGCCCTCGCCGACGTACCCGTCCTCGGCGTACCCCTCGTCGGCATACCCGTCCTCGGGATGCCGGCCGGCGAGGCCTCGCTCGCCCGGGCCACGGTCGCCCGGGACTCGATCGACCGCGGCCCGGTCAGCCGCTCGGCGGTCGGCGTGTCCGGAGGAGCGGCGGCCACGGCGATAGGGATCCTCGTCGAGCATCTCGTCGAGGTTGCCGCCCGTCACCTCGCATCCTGGGAAGGGGCCTCCGCGGAAGGGGCCTCCGCGGAAGGGACCTCCGCAGACCCGGCCACGCCGGGCGCGCCGCCCCGGGGGCGGCTGTCCAGGTCGTGCTGCAGGATCTGCACGGCTGCCTCCTGATCCACGAGACTGCGGCGGGCGCGGGAACGAACGCCACGCTCGGCCATTCTGCGATGAGCCGCAACCGTGGTGAGCCGCTCGTCCACGAACCGCACGGGGACGGGGGCGATCCGCTCGGCGAGTACCTCGACGTACCGCCGGACCAGCTGGACTGCCCGCCCCTCCTGCCCCGACATCTGCCGGGGCAGGCCCACCACGACCTNTACAGCCTGCCTGTCCCGCACGATCTGGACAAGCTGCTCGATGTCCGCATTATGGCGCTTATCCCGTGCCAGGGTCGTGACGGGCACCGCGAGGACACCGCCGGGGTCGCTGGCGGCGACCCCGACCCGCACGGAGCCGACATCGACGCCGACGCGAACCCCGACGCCGACACGCACCTCGGACCGCGGAGCTGAGCCGGCGTTCCCCGGGCCAGTCCCCGACCCGCTCACCGGGGCCGCCGGACGGTCACCGGGACGCGAGCTCGGCCACCAGCCCACGCAGCTTCGCGAAGACGGCCGGGACCATCTCGGGGTTCCCGCCGCCGCCCTGGGCGATGTCGGGCTTGCCGCCGCCCTTGCCGCCCAGGCTCGCCCAGGAGTTGCGGACCAGGTCGCCGGCGCGCAGCCCCGCCGACCGAGCGCCGGAGTCGGTGACCACGACGATCGAGGAGCCGTCGGCCTTGACGACGGCGACGATCGCGGGCCGCCCCGCCAGCCGGCCGCGCACGTCCATCGCCAGCAGGCGCACGTCGTCGGGCGCGGTGCCGGCGGGCACCTCGGCGGTGACCACGGCGATGCCGCCGACGTCCTCGGCGCCCTCGGCCAGCGCCCCGGCCCCGGCGAGTACCGCGGCGGCCCGCAGCCGGTCCAGCTCCCGCTCGGCGTCGCGCAGCCGGCCCACGATGTCGGTGACGCGGTCGGCCAGCTCGTCGGGGCGGGCCTTGAGCGCCGTGGACAACTGGGAGACGAGCAGGTGCTCGCGGGCCAGGTAGCGGAACGCGTCGATGCCGACCAGCCCCTCCACCCGGCGGGTTCCGGCAGAGATCGACGACTCCGAGAGCAGCTTGACCGCGCCGAGCTGGGCCGAGCTGGCGACGTGGGTGCCGCCGCACAGCTCGCGGGCGTAGTCGCCCACGTCGACGACGCGCACGGCGTCACCGTACTTCTCGCCGAACAGCGCCATCGCGCCGAGCCGGCGGGCCTCCTCCTGGGTCGTGACGAACGCACGGACCGGCAGGTCGCGCAGCGCCACCTCGTTGATCTCGTCCTCGACGTCGGTGAGGACCGACGGCGGGACCGCGCCGAGGGCGTGGAAGTCGAAGCGCAGTCGGCCCGGGGAATTCAGCGAGCCGGCCTGGGTCGCCCCCTCCCCCAGCGCCCGGCGGAACGCGGCGTGCACGAGGTGGGTGGCGGTGTGCGAGCGGGACACCGCGCGGCGGCGGTTCTCGTCGACCTCGGCCTGCACCCGGTCGCCGAGGCGCAGCTCCCCGGAACGCACCTTCACCCGGTGCAGGACCAGCTCCGGCACCGGGCGCTGGACGTCGAGGACCTCGACCTCACCGCCGTCGAAGCNCAGCAGCCCGAAGTCGGGCTCCTGGCCGCCGCTCTCGGCGTAGAAGGGGGTCACGTCGAGGACGACCCCGACCTCCTCACCCTCGCCGACCACCTCGAGGCCCGCGCCGTCGGCGATGCCGACAAGACCGACGACGCCGGACTCGCGCGACAGCTCCTCGTAGCCGGTGAAGGTCGTCGCGCCGGAGCGGGCCAGGATCGGCCGAAACGCCGACAGGTCGACGTTGCCGATACGCCGCGAGGCCCGGTCGGCCTTGGCGGTCTGGCGCTGGCGCTCCATCAGCCGGCGGAACCCGGCCTCGTCGACGGACAGCCCCGCCTCGGCGGCCATCTCCAGCGTCAGGTCGATCGGGAAGCCGTAGGTGTCGTGGAGCTTGAACGCCTCGTCGCCGCCAAGGGTCGCCGCACCCGTGGAGCGGACCTGCCGCACCGCCGCGTCGAAGATCGTCGTACCGGTGCGCAGCGTCTCGGCGAACGACGCCTCCTCCGCGACGGCGACGCCGGTGATCGTCTCGGCGTTGTCGACGAGCTCCGGGTAGATCGGACCCATCGCGGTGCCGACGACGCCGAACAGCTCGCCCATGACCGGCTCGCGCGCGCCGAGCAGCCGGGCGTCGCGCACCGCCCGGCGCAGCAGGCGGCGCAGCACGTAGCCGCGGCCCTCGTTGGAGGGGACGACGCCGTCGGCGATGAGCATCGCCGCGGTGCGGGTGTGGTCGGCGACGACGCGCAGCCGCACGTCGTCGGCCGGGTCGGCGCCGTAGCGGCGGCCGGTGAGCCGGCCGGCGGCGTCGAGCACCGGGCGGGAGATGTCGATCTCGTAGAGGTTGTCGACGCCCTGCAGGATCGTCGCCATCCGCTCCAGGCCCATGCCCGTGTCGATGTTGCGGGCCGGCAGCTCGCGCAGGATCGGATAGTCGTACCCGGCACCCTCGCCCCGCTCGTACTGCATGAACACGAGGTTCCAGACCTCGAGGTAGCGCTCCTCGTCGGCGATCGGCCCGCCCTCGCGGCCGTACGCCGCGCCCCGGTCGAAGTAGATCTCGCTGCACGGCCCGCACGGACCGGGCACGCCCATCGACCAGAAGTTGTCCTCCTTGTCGCGGCGCTGGATGCGCTCGGCGGGCAGCAGCTCCCGCCAGATCCCCTCGGCCTCGTCGTCATCGAGGTAGACCGTGGCCCACAGGTCGTCCGGCTTGAAGCCGAACCCGTCGACGAGCAGCTCGAAGGCGAACGGAATCGCCTCGGCCTTGAAGTAGTCGCCGAAGGAGAAGTTGCCGCACATCTGGAAGAACGACGCGTGCCGGGCGGTGCGGCCGACGTTTTCGATGTCGACGGTGCGCACGCACTTCTGCACGCTGGTGGCCCGCGGCCACGGCGTCGCCAGGTCCCCGAGGAAGTAGGGCTTGAACGGCACCATTCCGGCGTTGACCAGCAGCAACGTCGGGTCCTGAGCGACCAGCGAGGCACTCGGGACGATCGTGTGCCCGCGCCGGGCGAAGTGGTTGAGAAAGCGGCTGCGGATCTCGGCCGTGTCCATCGGGTTCACATCGTCCAGACTGGTGGGAGGAGGGGCGTCATCCTTGGATGGGCGGCGCTGCTGCCGCCGCCCGTGCGGCCGCCGCGCCGTCAAAGCCGTCAGGGCCGGCGGGCACCCGGGACCAGCCGCATGGTGCGCTCGGCGTCGTCGAGGCCGTCCGGATAGCCGGCCGGTGCGGCGCCACCGGCATCAGCACCGACGTCGGCGGGCCGCCCGGAGGGAGCGGAGGCATCGTCGTCCGGGTCGCGGTCGAGGCCGAGAGCAACACGGATCTCCTCCTCCCGCTCCGCCGCCGCCTCACGCACGTCCGCGAGGAACTCCTGCACCGACTGTACGAGAGATCCGGCCAGGCTCGTCGGGGTGAGGGCCGCAGCGGCCTTCGCCGCCTGGCGCACCACCACGACGCCGGCCGCGGCACCGAACGCCAGATAGAAGATCCTGGACATCTAACGGCCCCCCCGGCGTCCGTCGGTCGCCCCGGCGACCGGGGTCAGGCCAGCGTCCTCGGCGACCGTGCGCCGGGCCGCCTTGTCCGCCTTCATCTGCGACTTCACCCTCGACTCGACCTCGGACCGGGTGCGCTTGGCCGCAGCCTGGCGCACGCCGTAGCTGAACGCGGCCACCCGAACCATCGGGCCGCCGAGCGTCGCCGCGAACAGCGACGTCAGCGAGGAGACGTTCGTCGTGATCGACTGCACGTTGGCCGTGATCGCGTCGACCCGGTCCAGCTCCTTGTTCACATGCGCGAGTGCCACGTTGACCTCGTCGACCGTCGCACCGGCCTGCCGAACCCGGGCGGTTCCCTCGTCGATGGCGACACCGGTCTGACGCACCCGCGCCGCCGCCTCGTCGAAGATCTTGCCGAGTTTGAGCAGGACGAAACAGCCGAAGAGGGCGAGCACCGCGAACGCGCCCGACGCGATCAGGCCCGCGACCGCTCCACCGGACATATGTGCTCCTGCCTCCATCGTCGATTGGGCCGGTCCCACCCCACCCGATCCGGCACGCCGTGCCACGCCGCGGTCCGCCACCAGGGCCCTCGGTCGCGAGGGCTCGCGGCCTGCGTGGGACGCGGCCGTCGGTGGCCGCGAATCCCGCGGACCGCAACCGCGGTGACCGTGGACGCCGTGGGCGCCACCCCGGTGGCGCCCACGTGTGACCTTACCGAGGCAGCCGCGGGGGCCACGGGTAACCCCCGCCGCCCGCCCTGGGGCACGGGCCCGTGGCCAGGGCGTCTCTCAGGTGGCACAACGGTGGTTGCGAGAGACGGCGCTCAGCCGGACGGTCCCGGTGGCGTCGTGTCCGGCGTTGTGTCCGGCGTCGCGTCCGGCCCGCGCTGCCGCCCGCCGTCCGAGCCGCCCGCGGGCGTGCCCCGCACGGTGGATCGCAGTTCGCGCAGGCGTTCGGTGGCCCGGCGCTCGAAGCCGTTGCCGCCGGGCTGGTAGTAGTCCGTGCCGGTCAGCCCGTCGGGCGGGTACTGCTGGCGCACGACGCCGCCGGGGGCATCGTGCGGGTAGCGGTACCCGGCCCCGCTGCCGGCCCGGGCGGCCCCCCGATAGTGGGCGTCGCGCAGATGCGCCGGCACCGGGCCGGCCCGGCCGGCACGCACGTCGGCGCTGGCGGCGTCGATCGCCCGGATCACCGCGTTCGACTTCGGCGCCAGGGCGAGGTGGATGACCGCCTGAGCGAGCGCGAGCCGCGCCTCGGGCAGGCCGACCAGATCGAGTGCCTGCCCGGCGGCGACCGCGACGCCGAGCGCTCCCGGATCGGCCATCCCGATGTCCTCACTGGCCAGGATGATCATTCGGCGGGCGATGAACCGGGGGTCCTCGCCCGCCTCCAGCATCCGGGCGAGGTAGTGCAGCGCGGCGTCGGCATCGCCGCCGCGCATCGACTTGATGAACGCGCTGATCACGTCGTAGTGCTGGTCACCGGACCGGTCGTAGCGCACGGCCGCCCGGTTGACGGCCTGTTCGAGCACGTCCACCTCGAGCCGCGCCACCAGCCGACCAGGCCCGGCACCGCCGGCGGCTCCGCCGGGATCGCCGGGATCAGCGGGATCGGCGGCCGCACCGGGAGCTGTGGGAGCGCCGGGGCCGAGGGGAACGGCCGCGGCGAGGTCGGCCAGGAGTGCCTCGGCACCCGCCTCGAGGACGGTCAGCGCGCGGCGGGCGTCCCCACCGGCAAGGCGGACCACGTGCTCACGGGCCTCGTCGGTCAGCGTCACCCGGTCGGCGTACCCGCGGGGGTCGCGCAGTGCCCGGTCGAGCACGCCGCGGATGTCGTCGTCGGTGAGCGGCTCGAGGGTGAGCAGGAGCGACCGGGACAGCAGCGGGCTGACCACCGAGAAGAAGGGGTTCTCGGTGGTGGCCGCGACCAGGGTGACCCAGCCGAGCTCCACCGAGGGGAGCAGGGCGTCCTGCTGGGTGCGGGTGAAGCGGTGGACCTCGTCGATGAACAGCACGGTGCGCGCGCCGGAGGCCGAGCGAGCGGCGCGCGCCTCGTCGATCACGGCGCGGACGTCCTTCACCCCCGCCGTCACGGCGGACAGCTCCCGGAACCGCCGGCCGGTGGCTCGGGAGACGATGTGGGCCAGGGTGGTCTTCCCCGTACCGGGCGGCCCCCAGAGGATCACCGACGTCGTCCCGCCGCCCTCGACCAGCCGGCGCAGCGGGCTGCCCGCGCCGAGAAGGTGGCGCTGGCCGACGACCTCGTCCAGGTTCCGCGGCCGCAGCCGCGCCGCGAGCGGGGTCGGGCCGGCCCCGCCGGTCGCAGCCCCGCCGGTCGCAGCCCCGCCGGTCGCAGCCCCGCCATCGATGCTCCCGGCGTCCGATCCGCCCGCGCCGCCCGCGCCGCCCGCAGGGCCGACCGCGCCGCCGGCGCTGCGCGCAGCACCCGGCGGCGGTGTGGCGTCCCCGCCGAACAGGTCCGCGGTCTCGAACAGGCTCACCGGTTCACCGTACGACCGGGACCGACCCCGTCACGCGGCCGGATCGGACGCGGCAGCCGCGGATCGACACGCCTCAGCCGGAGCGGGTCGTCGACTCCCCCGTGGGCGGCCCGCTCCAGACGGGGACCGACGGGGCGGGCCGGTACTGGTCGCCGCGGGGGTTCACGAAGGCTGCCGGCAGGGATGGCTGACCGGCGGCCCCGCCCCTGCCCCCGCCCCTGCCCCCGCCCGAGGTTCGGCCCGCGGTTCGGCCCGCAGGCTCACCCCCGACCCCGTCCACCGCCGCCCTCCCCACGCCCGGGCGGCGATGGCGGCTGCTCTCGCGGGCCATCGAGAAGGAGCCGGACTCGGTCACGCCACCCAGGGCAGCGAAGATGACCACCGCGAGCACCGAGAAGGCGATCACACAGACGATCGGGGCGAGGGAGATCGGATCGGTGCCCGTCGTCCCCTCGTTCCCCGGCCCGGCCTGGACCTGGGTGGCGGCCATCGCGGTGTAGTGCATGCCGCAGACCGCCGCCGCCATGATCAGGGAGGCTGCGACCACGTGCCGGCCGGTGCGCACCCGGAAGGCGATCCACAGGGCCGCGAGGGCCGCGGCCACCGCGATGAGGATGGACAGCACGACGATGCCGCGCCGGTAGGTCACGGTCCCGCCGACGTGCATCGCGGCCATGCCGGTGTAGTGCATCGCGGCGATCCCCAGGCCGGAGACCACCCCGCTGAGCGCCAGCCATCCGGTATTCCGTGGACGGCGCGCCACGAGGGTGAGCCCCAGCGCCGAGACCGCCACGGCGAGGAGCAGCGATACCGCGGTGAGCGGTAGGGAGTACCGCAGGTCGAGCCCGTCGACGCGATAACCGATCATCCCGATGAAATGCATGGACCAGATCGCGCCGCCGCCGAGGGAGAGCGCCGCGGCGAGAGTCCAGCGAACCCTGGCCGCACCCTGGGACAGGGGGATCCGGATCGCGCTCACCAGCGCGGCGAATGATCCCACCGCGGCAAGCCCGACGGACACCACCACGAACAGAAGGTCCTGGCTCGCATGCTGATGAACGGCCTGCGCGACGATCACATGTTCCCCCTTGAAGCGGCCGGAGACCATCACATTTAGCACGTGTCGCATCGAAAGCCAAAATTGTCTCGAAAGCAACCGACACCTCACACGGTCCGTTTGACGCCGAAAACGGACTATGTGGATTTATCGGGCGCCTAATGTAACGCATCGGAGCGTTCGAGGCCGTCGCCCGACGACGTCCACGGCGGTGTCGGGCCGACTCGACCGAGCCGTCCGAGGCCACGGAGCTGCACGGACAGACCCGCCGCCCACGTGCCCACTCGGGCCCAAGGTCCCTTTCCGCAGTGACCTCCGGCCCAGATCACCCTGCCAACCCAGATCACCCTGCCAGCCCAGGCCGCCCCGCCAGCCCAGGCCGCCCCGCATCGAGCCGGACAAGGCCCGGACACGCAGCCGGTACCGAGGTTCGCCGTCGGCACAGACCCGCACGCCGACTCGAGGCCCGCGTTCCACTCGCCACGAGAGGAACGGGACCCACATTTCCACGGACCGGCGGGCTTCCAGCGACCGGAAACGACGCCTTACGCTGAGCCGATCCCTTTCCCTCGACCACACTCGGATCACAAAGAACCGTGCCCGCCACTTGACAGGAACCCGATAGCGCCGGATCGCCGCGCACCATCCGGAACTCTCCACCGAGAGACCACATTTCATTCTTGCGAGACAACATCTTCCCAATGGTGCGCGTGTATGGTTCAGGTAGTCGGTTTATCTTCTCCTGCGGCTCCCACCACCTCCGTGGGGTGTGTGGCGGCGAGCGACGCCGATGCCTATCCCGCCGTTCACGGCGTCGGTAATGCACCTGGCGGTGGTGCTCACCACCGCGCGACGACGATCGGCGGGAATGGGCCCGGCGGCGCCCCGGCGCACCGGCCCGCGACCATCTCCGCCCCGGCGGTCGTGGTCACGGGTACCGGACGGCGACGCACCGCGCATCCGGCCGACGACCCCGACAGACGACGACACCCATAGACGACGCCCGATCGGTACCGCAGCTCATCCCGCAATCCGCCCCGCCAGATCCATCGCCCGCCCGATCCACCCCCGGTGACCGAAACCCCGCCCCGGAAAGGTGCACCATGACCGTGATCCCACCGCCCCGCGCCCGGACCGACCGACCCGTCCCCGTGGGGGCATCGGCCGCGGCCCCGCCCCGGGCAGAACCGTCGGACCGGTCCGCCCCGCCAAGTGGCTCCGCCGCGTCGGACGGTTCCCCGGCGCCGACGGGACCCGCGCGGCCGGGATGGCCCGCGACCTCCGCCCGGTCCGCGACACCGGGCCGCGGCGGCCCGCCGCGTAAGGGCACCGCCGCGGGCCGCCGCGGGCGGCGGGGATCCGCCCCGCCCGCGGACACCACCACGCCCCCGCACACCGACACACCCCCGCGCACCGACACACCCGCGCACACCGCCGCCGTACGCATCGGGCGGCATGTCCGCGTTCCGAAGACCGCCGAACTCGTCGCCGCCCACCTACGCCGCCAGATCGTCCGCGGCGAACTCCACGAAGACGACGCCCTCCCCCCCGAAGCCGTCCTCATGGAACAGTTCGGCGTCTCCCGCCCCACCCTGCGCGAAGCCTTCCGCGTCCTCGAATCCGAAGCCCTCATCAGCGTCCGCCGCGGCGCCCACGGCGGCGCCCGCGTCCACACCCCCAACGGCCACGTCGCCGCCCGCTACACCGCCCTCGTCCTCGAACACCAACACACCACCCTCGCCGACATCCACACCGCCCACACCCACCTCGAACCCGCCGCCATCCGCCTACTCGCCACCACCGCCACCGACACCCACCTCACCCACCTCACCACCCACCTCACCACCACCGACCACGCCCTCGCCACCCCCCACCCCAACCCCACCGACATCCACACCCACCACCTCAACTTCCACACCCTCCTCCTCACCACCCCCGCCAACCACACCCTCACCATGATCAGCAGCATGCTCCGCCACATCCTCGACGCCACCACCCCCGACACC